>NZ_LMCV01000002.1:0-434404 GCF_001424925.1 Pseudomonas sp. Root329
CCCCCGGCCATGGATGGCCGATGGCGGCGGGCCCCCCCCCGGCCATGGATGGCCGATGGCGGCGGGCCCCCGGAGCAATGCCGGAGTGAGGGCATGCCGAGCCTAGGCGAGGCACCGAATGGAGGGGCAAAGCCTTTTGCTTACTTTTCGGCGTTTGGAAAAGTGAGTCGCTGTAAGAGCGAAACCGTAATCAGCCATAACCGCAGAAACGGATATGTACCCACCACCCCCAACCCCAAAACTTTCTCGGGCGAACAGCATTCCCATCGTCGTCCGCTTGTAAGAACTGCTTTACAGCGGCACTCTCTAACCCAAGAGCATGGACACCAAGTCACCCGGATTTTCGCTGGAGAACTGCTGATGACCGATATTGATGCACGCTTGCGCGAGGATGTTCACCTGTTGGGTGAGCTGCTGGGCAACACCATTCGTGAACAGTACGGGGACGGTTTTCTCGACAAGATCGAGCAGATCCGCAAAGGCGCCAAGGCCGACCGTCGCGGTTCAATGGACGCTGAACTGAGCGCCAGCCTCAACCAATTGAGCGAAGAAGAGTTGCTGCCGGTGGCGCGGGCGTTCAACCAGTTTCTCAACCTGGCCAATATCGCCGAGCAATATCAGCTGATTCACCGTCGCGAAGAGTCACAGCCTGCGCCGTTCGAAGCGCGGGTACTGCCGGAACTGCTCGCCCGCCTGAGCGCTGAAGGTCATGGCGCCGAATCCCTGGCCCGGCAACTGGGACGGCTGGAGATCGAACTGGTCCTCACCGCCCACCCGACCGAGGTAGCGCGCCGCACGCTGATCCAGAAATACGACGCCATCGCTGCGCAACTGGCCGCCCAGGACCATCGTGACCTGACCACTGCCGAACACGAGCAGATCCACACGAAGTTGCAGCGCCTGATCGCCGAAGCCTGGCACACCGAAGAAATCCGCCGCACCCGCCCGACGCCGGTGGATGAAGCCAAGTGGGGCTTCGCGGTGATCGAGCATTCGCTGTGGCAGGCGATCCCCAACTATTTGCGCAAGGCTGATAAAGCCCTGCATGACGCCACTGGCCTGCATCTCCCGCTGGAGGCCGCACCGATTCGCTTTGCCTCGTGGATGGGCGGTGACCGCGATGGCAACCCCAACGTGACCGCTGCCGTGACCCGTGAAGTCTTGCTGCTGGCGCGGTGGATGGCCGCAGACTTGTACCTGCGCGATGTCGACCACCTGGCGGCCGAGTTGTCGATGCAGCAGGCCAGCGACGACTTGAGGGCCAAGGCCGGGGACAGCGCCGAACCTTACCGTGCGGTGCTTAAACAGCTGCGTGAGCGCCTGCGCGCGACGCGTAACTGGGCTCACGCCTCCTTGACGAAGACCACGCCGGCACCCGCCGATGTATTGCAAAGCAATCGCGAGCTGCTCGATCCGCTGGAGCTGTGCTACCACTCGCTGCATGAGTGCGGCATGGGTGTTATCGCTGATGGGCCGCTGCTCGATTGCCTGCGCCGGGCGGTGACGTTCGGGCTGTTCCTGGTGCGGCTCGATGTGCGTCAGGACTCGTCGCGGCATACTGCGGCCATGACTGAAGTCACTGACTACCTCGGCCTCGGTCGTTACGAAGACTGGAGCGAGGACGAGCGCATCACTTTCCTGATGCGCGAGCTGAACAACCGTCGGCCGTTACTGCCGGCGTACTTCAAGCCATCGGCCGACACCGCCGAAGTGTTGGCAACCTGTCGGGAAATCGCTGCCGCACCGGGCGCATCGCTCGGTTCCTATGTGATCTCCATGGCCGGCGCCGCTTCCGACGTGCTGGCCGTGCAACTGCTGCTCAAAGAGTCTGGCGTGTTGCGGCCGATGCGCGTGGTGCCGCTGTTCGAAACCCTTGCCGACCTCGACAACGCTGGCCCGGTGATTGAAAAACTGTTGCTGCTGCCCGGTTATCGCTCGCGCCTGCAAGGGCCGCAGGAAGTGATGATCGGCTACTCCGACTCGGCCAAGGACGCCGGCACGACGGCAGCGGCCTGGGCGCAGTATCGGGCGCAGGAGCGCTTGGTCGACATCTGCCGCGAGCAGCAAGTGGAACTGCTGTTGTTCCACGGTCGCGGTGGCACCGTGGGACGCGGCGGCGGTCCGGCGCACGCAGCGATTCTGTCGCAGCCGCCGGGTTCGGTGGCGGGGCGTTTCCGTACCACCGAGCAGGGGGAAATGATTCGTTTCAAATTTGGCCTGCCGGACATCGCCGAACAAAACCTCAATCTGTACCTGGCGGCGGTGCTGGAAGCGACCTTGCTGCCGCCGCCGCCACCGGAGCCAGCCTGGCGCAATCTGATGGACGAATTGGCCGCTGACGGTGTCAGCGCTTATCGCGCCGTGGTGCGGGAAAATCCGCAGTTCGTTGAGTATTTCCGCCAGTCCACGCCGGAGCAGGAACTGGGACGCTTGCCGCTGGGCAGTCGCCCGGCCAAGCGCCGCGCCGGCGGGATTGAAAGCCTGCGGGCGATCCCGTGGATCTTCGGCTGGACCCAGACGCGGCTGATGTTGCCGGCGTGGCTCGGCTGGGAAGCGGCGCTGAGCAAGGCGCTGGAGCGCGGCGAAGGCGAGTTGCTGGGGCAGATGCGCGAGCAGTGGCCGTTCTTCCGCACGCGCATCGATATGCTGGAAATGGTGTTGGCCAAGGCCGATGCCGATATCGCCCGGTCCTACGATGAGCGCTTGGTCGAGCCGAATCTGCTCCCTTTGGGGGCGCATTTACGCGACCTATTGTCGCAGGCCTGCTCGGTGGTCCTTGGGTTGACCGGTCAGTCGCAGCTACTGGCACATAGCCCAGCCACGCTTGAATTCATCCGCTTGCGCAACACTTACCTCGACCCTCTTCATCTATTGCAGGCTGAGTTGTTGGCGCGTTCGCGGCAACAGGAAGTGGCACAGGGCAGCCCGGTAGAACAGGCGCTGCTGGTGTCTGTGGCGGGGATTGCCGCCGGTTTGCGTAATACCGGCTAAGGTTTTCGTCGTGGGGCAAGGCACTCGGCGCGAGCGTCGGGTGCCTGTGGGCGAGGGCTTGAAAAGTGCTGCCAGGCGACAGTTAGTGATGGGGTTGCGACTAGGGTTACCCCGACGAAAGGCCACATCAGGCGTGGGTTTCTCCGACTTTCGGCGGCTTGTGTGCGTAGGATCTGCTGTGTATCTTGATCAGCCTTTGACCGTTTGGGCGGTCACGACCCTTATTTTGAGATTGGCCCCACGAGGCGAATCTGACGTTATCTATATAAAAAATTGAGGAGCACATCGATGCGCGTCATTCTGCTGGGAGCTCCCGGGGCCGGTAAAGGTACTCAGGCTAAGTTCATCACCGAAAAATTCGGCATTCCGCAAATCTCCACCGGCGACATGCTGCGTGCCGCGGTCAAGGCCGGCACCGAGCTGGGCCTGATCGCCAAGAGCGTCATGGACAGCGGTGGTCTGGTTTCCGATGACCTGATCATCAATCTGGTCAAGGAACGCATCAGCCAGGCCGATTGCGCCAACGGTTTCCTGTTCGACGGTTTCCCGCGCACCATTCCTCAGGCTGAAGCCCTGGTGAAAGCCGGCGTCGAGCTGGACCATGTGTTGGAAATCGACGTTAAAGACGAAGACATCGTTCAGCGTATCGCTGGCCGTCGTGTTCACGAGGCCAGCGGCCGCGTGTACCACATCGTCTACAACCCGCCAAAAATTGCCGGTAAAGACGACATCACCGGCGATGAGCTGGTGCAGCGCAAAGACGACACTGAAGAAACCGTGCGTCATCGCCTGTCGGTCTACCACGCCCAGACCGAGCCTCTGGTGAAGTTTTACCAGGAGCTGTCCGCCGCTCAAGGCAAACCGAAGTACAGCCACGTCGAAGGTGTTGGCTCGGTTGAAGCGATCACCGGCAAGGTGCTTGAAGCGCTGAGCTGAAAAGTCTGAATCGCTTCATCTTCTACGGCCCGCTTGCGGGCCGTAGTTGTTTATACTGACGCACTTTTTCTGACCTCTCTTACGGAAACATCGATGAGCACCTTGCTGGCCCTGGACACCGCGACTGAAGCTTGCTCCGTTGCCTTGCTGCATGACGGTAAAGTCACGAGCCATTACGAGGTGATCCCGCGCCTGCATGCACAAAAGCTGCTGCCGATGATCCAGCAACTGCTGGCGGATGCCGGCACCACCCTGCAAGCGGTCGATGCCATCGCGTTCGGACGTGGTCCGGGTGCCTTCACCGGCGTGCGGATCGCCATCGGCGTGGTGCAGGGGCTGGCGTTTGCGCTGGATCGCCCGGTGTTGCCGGTATCGAACCTGGCCGTGCTGGCGCAGCGGGCCTATCGGGAACATGGCGTGAGCCAGGTGGCTGCCGCCATCGATGCGCGGATGGATGAGGTGTATTGGGGTTGCTACCGCGAAACGGCGGGGGAGATGCGGCTGGTCGGCAAAGAAGCAGTGCTTCCGCCGGAAGTGGCCAAGTTGCCGGCTGACGCCAGCGGTGCGTGGTTTGGCGCCGGCACTGGCTGGGGGTATGCCGAGCGTATCGCCGTCAGCCTGACCGGGCAGGATGCGGGCATGCTGCCTCACGCTGAGGACCTGCTGACCCTGGCGCGTTTTGCCTGGGCGCGTGGCGAGGCGATCATGGCTGATGAAGCTCAGCCGGTGTACTTGCGCGATAAAGTCGCCACTCCCAAAGCGCGTTAAATTCCGAGACCGAGTCGGTCCTATCGCGAGCAGGCTCGCTCCCACATGGGTTAGCGCAAAACCTGTGGGAGCGAGCCTGCTCGCGAAGGCGATCTAACGAATGTAGCCAATCGTCGTTTTATACCCTCAGCTTTTAAACCTTTTCCATTTTCTGTGTTCTAGTTATCACTCGGCGGTTTGCGAAGTGGGTTCTGCGCCACTAAACTGCCATCATTGATCCCGGACATGTACTCATGCGTATAGACGGCGTTCCCTCTCAGTCCTACCCCATCAAACGCAAGCCTCGCAAAGGCCCTGTGGCGGATGACGACTACGTCGATATCGACGGCGAGCTGGAAATTCCATCCGAAGAGCAAATGGCTGCCCGCGCCGCCAAAGCCTCTGCGCAACGCTTGAGCAATCTCCCCGCCCGTCAACAAGACATGCTTTATCACCGTGCCATGAGCAGCAGTGTCGCGAAGGCCCTGGCCAGCTACCTGAGCACCGCCGGTTTTGTCGATTGGGATTCGGATGTACTGGGCCTCGACCTGTACATCTGATGCAGCTGCCTTACTTCCTGGGTTGTCCATCCTGGAGTGAAAACGCCTGGCGCGATTATCTATACCCGCCAGACGCCAAACCCGCCGAATTTCTGAGTCTCTATTCCCAAGTGTTCAACGCCGTGGAAGGCAATACGACCTTCTACGCGAGCCCGGCTGCGACGACCGTGCAGCGTTGGGCCGAGACCATGCCCGATCACTTTCGCTTCACGGCCAAGTTCCCCGGTGACATCAGCCACAGCGGCGACCTGCGCGAACAGTTGACCGCTGCCGAAACCTTCCTGCAATTGCTCAGCCCCCTGGGTGAACGGGTTTCACCGCTGTGGCTGCAACTGTCCAAAAGCTTCACGCCGCAACGATTGCCTGAACTGGCCGGTTTTATTGATGCGGTGGACCGGCCTCTGGCGGTTGAAGTGCGGCATGACGAGTTCTTCGCCAAAGGCGATGCCGAGCGAATGCTCAATCGTCTGCTACTGGATCGCGGTGTCGAGCGTATTTGCCTCGATCCCCGCGCGCTGTTCAGCTGCACATCGACCGATCCTTCCGTACTTCACGCCCAATCGAAAAAGCCGAGGGTGCCGCCGCGTCCGGCCGCCTTCACGCAATGTCCGCAGGTGCGCTTCATCGGCCATCCGCAGCTTGAGGTCAACGACCCGTTCCTGGTGCCGTGGGTCGAGAAAATCGCCGTGTGGATCGAAGAGGGCCGCACGCCTTATATCTTCCTGCACACCGCCGACAACCTGCTGGCCGCCAAACTGGCGCAACGTTTCCACGCAAAACTGATGCTGCGTTTGCCTGGCCTGCCGCCGCTGCCTGAGCTATACAGAGAGCCCGCTGCCGAGCAACTTGGCCTGCTCTGAAGCGGATTCCCTGCCCTTTTCAGGAGCCTGCCAATGGATGCGCAAACCCTTCGAGCCCAAGCGTTCAAAGCACTGCACGAACGCGCGGGGGCTTTTGTCATTCCCAACCCTTGGGACGCCGGCTCGGCGAAAATGCTCGCCAGCCTTGGTTTCGAAGCGCTGGCGACCACCAGTGCCGGTTACGCCTTTTCCAACGCCCGCCCCGATGGCGCGCTGACGCTGGACGACACCCTGGCAAACGTTCGGGCGATTGTTGCGGCAACTGAACTGCCCGTCGCCGTCGATCTGGAAAACGGCTTCGCTGACGATCCAGCGGAATGCGCACAGAGTATTTTGCGTGCGGCAGAGGCCGGCGCTGTCGGCGGCTCGATCGAAGATGCCACGGGCCGTGAAGGAGCGCCGATCTACTGCTTCGAGCATGCTGTCGCGCGCATTGAGGCTGCCGTGGCAGCGGCTCGCAGCTTGCCGTTTCCCTTTATGTTGACCGCTCGCGCGGAGAACTTTCTGCACGGCAATCCTGATCTCGCCGATACCATTCGCCGTTTGCAGGCGTTTGCCGAGGCAGGTGCCGACGTGTTGTACGCGCCGGGTCTGCGTAGTGCTGAAGATGTGTTGGCGGTGGTCCGTGCCGTGGCACCGAAACCGGTGAATGTGTTGATGTCTGGCGGACTGAAATTGACGGTCGAGCAGTTGAGCGAAATGGGCGTCAAACGCATCAGCGTCGGTTCGGCGCTGGCCTTGGCAGCGTATGGCGAGTTTTTCCGCGCTGCCGAAGAGATCAAGACGTCGGGCACGTTCGGCTTCACATCGCGATCCATGCCGTACGCCCAGGCCAATCAATTGTTCAAAGGCTGACGATGCGGTTTCGGTGGTGGCTGTGTCGCTGAGGGCTTGTTATTGAAAGTCAGGCGGCGATGCGCAAGTTTTGCAGGACGATCGGGCGAGCCCAGCCGTTATCGAAATCGAGTTGTTTCTGTTGCTCCACCCGCTCTTCGGGCGAGAACGGCGGGAATGGCTTGTCCAGCAGATCGAGTTCGAACTCCGCGATCGGCAGGTGCAGTGGACGCGGTTGCGGTGCCGCGCCAGGCTCTGGCAGCGGTTGACCGGCAGTGAGCACGATCGGGCGGACCCAGCGGCTTTCGAAGTCCTGTTGCTTCTGTTGAGCGACGATTTCTTGTGCCGGGAACGGTGGGAAAGGTTTGTCGGCCAGGTCCATTTCGAACTCGGCAATCGGCAGGAACAATGGCTCGGGCGGGCGGACCTCGGTTTCTTTCACATCGCATTCGCGCTGGGAAATGATGTGCGCCAGCAGTTCGCTGCCAACGGTGGGTTCGACCGGGCTGTCGAGATCGACCGGTGGAAAGTTGAGAGAAGCCGGTACGACATCGCCCGACTGATCGGCCAGGGCCTGGGCAAAGAAATCCTGCCACAGGTGACTGACGCCGCTCAGTGCTTGGGAGTTTCGTAGACCAAAATCGCCGTGGGGCGAGATGTAGCCTATCGATGTGCGTTGAATGTCTGACATTTCTCTCGGTCGACGCTCAGCTCTGGCAAAATGCTCGATAGTTTTGTTATCGGCCGTTTTTGCCGATCATTAATTTTTTGAGCGTGTTTTCTCATGATTGAGCAACCTGCGGCCTGCCGCATCCATGTCGAGGCCTTGGCCGCGACTTTTCAGCCACAGGCCGAACAATGGGCCGAGCGCCTGGGTTTGCCGATGCAGGTGGATGACGGTGAGTTCGCCTTGCAGGTCGGCGACCAGGGTTTGCAGCTGCAGCAACTGGGCCCGGACGCGCCGGGACCGGTGCGGGTGGACTTTGTCGAGGGCGGTGCGGCCCATCGCCGCTTGTACGGCGGCGGTAGCGGTCAGATGATCGCCAAGGCTGTCGGGGTTGCCCAGGGCGTACGTCCGCGCGTGCTGGATGCCACGGCGGGGCTGGGCAAAGATGCGTTCGTGCTGGCGAGCCTGGGCTGCGAGATGAGCCTGATCGAGCGTCAGCCGTTGATTGGTGCGTTACTTGAAGATGGCCTGGCACGCGGCGCGGAAGACTTTGAGGTGGCGCCGATCGTGGCGCGGATGCGCTTGCTCAAGGGCAACTCGATCGAGGTGATGCGCAATTGGGAAGGCGAGCCGCCGCAGGTGATCTACCTCGACCCGATGTTTCCGCATCGTGAGAAAACGGCCCTGGTGAAGAAGGAAATGCGCCTGTTCCGGCCGCTGGTAGGCGATGACCCCGATGCGCCTGCACTGCTCGAAGCCGCGTTGGCGTTGGCCAGCCATCGAGTGGTGGTCAAACGCCCGCGCAAGGCGCCATGCATCGAAGGGCCGAAGCCGAGTCATGCGCTGGACGGCAAATCCAGCCGGTATGACATTTATCCGAAGAAAGCGCTCAAGCCCTGATACCGAGTCGCTCCCTTCGCGAGCAAGCCCGCTCCCACACTGGATCTATGCAACGCCGTAGAACCCCTGTGGGAGCGGGCTTGCTCGCGAAGGGGCCAGATCAGACAACCGAAACCTATCAGGCTGTCTCTGGCCGATACGCCCGCATAAACAACGCCACCACTTCCTGAACATGGCTCTCGGCCGCATCCCCGGTCAGCGGCTCGCCACAGCCATAAAGCAACCTGAAATTCCCCGCACCCTTGAGCAGGCAGAAGAAGTGCTCGGCCGCATTGCGTGGTTTGTCGATGCTCAACGCGCCGCTCTGATCAACCTTGGTCAGCAACCGCTCCATGCCATGCAGCATGCGCTCAGGCCCTGCCTCGAAGAAGATCAGCGAGAGTTTCGGATCCTGGCTGCCCAGCGTCATCATCAGCCGATGCAGGTTGACCGATTCGTCGCTGTTGATCAGCTGATGAAAGCCGCGCGCGATGTTCAACAGCACCGTTTCTACGGCAGTGCCGTCCGGCAATTCGAAAAACAGCGTCGGCAATTGCTCTTCGCACTTGGCCATCACGGCGGCGGAGAACAGCGTCTCCTTGTCGTTGAAATGGCTGTAGACCGTCAACTTCGACACACCGGCCTCGGCCGCGACCGCGTCCATGCTGGTATTCGCATAACCCTTGCTCAGAAACAGAATTTTCGCCGCATCGAGGATCGCCTGGCGCTTGGCCAGATCCTTGGGACGGCCCGGGCCGTTGGGTACTGAAAGATTGTTAGGCATATGCGCTTTTATTACTGGACTGGTGAGTTTGCTATTAATAACATACTGCTCAGTATAATTATTCCAAGCACCATTAGCGAAAGGTCCTTCACCATGTTCCGCTATGCCTTGCCCCTCGCGTTGCCAGTCAGTCTGGCGTTTTTATTGTCTGCGTGTGGTCACGAAGAGGCGCCTCAAGTCACCGTTCGCCCGGCCATGGTCGTGCAGCCAGAGCCTTCGGCCCAGGCGATGGAAAGTTTTCCCGGTGAAGTCCGTGCACGGTTTGAGCCGGACCTGGCGTTTCGCATTGGCGGTAAAGTCAGTCGACGACTGGTCGAAGAGGGGCAGCGGGTCAAGGCCGATCAACCTCTGGCGGAACTCGATCCTCAAGACGTGCGCCTGCAACTGGAAGCCACCCGCGCCCAAGTCGCCGCAGCCGAGGCCAACCTGAGCCTGGTGCGCGCCGAACGTGATCGCTACAAGACCCTGATGGACCGTCAGATGGTCAGCCGTTCGCAGTACGACAATTCCGAAAACCTTTACCGATCCGGTGAAGCACGCCTCAAGCAAATCAAAGCCGAATTCAACGTTTCGACCAATCAGGCCAGTTACGCCGTGCTGCGTGCGCCTCAGGATGGGGTTGTGGCTAAACGCGCGGTTGAAGTCGGGCAAGTGGTGGCGGCGGGGCAAACCGTATTTACCCTCGCCACCGATGGCGAACGTGAAGTGTTGATCAGCGTGCCGGAGCAGAGCTTTGGCCGCTTCAAGGTCGGTCAGCCAGTATCAGTCGAACTCTGGACCCAACCCGACCAACGTTTCGCCGGGCGCATCCGTGAGCTGTCGCCCGCTGCCGATCCAAAATCGCGCACCTTTGCTGCCCGCATCGCCTTCACCGCCGGCAAGGTCCCCGCTGAACTCGGCCAGAGTGCCCGGGTGTTCGTTCAGACCTCCGATGTGGTGCCGCTGTCGGTGCCGCTTTCCGCACTGACAGCGGAAAACGGCGCGACCTACGTCTGGGTCGTCAACGCCAACAACACCCTGAAGAAAACTCCGGTACGTGTCGGTGCCTTCGGCGAGAAAACCGTACCGGTGCTCGAAGGCCTGAATGCCAGCGACTGGGTGGTGGCCGCTGGCGTCCATGTGCTGCTTGAAGGACAACAGGTGCGTCCGGTGGATCGCTCCAACCGCGTGGTCAATCTGGCGGACAAGGAGTAATCCCCGATGGGTTTCAATCTTTCCGAATGGGCGTTGCGTAATCGCCAGATCGTACTGTTCCTGATGCTCTTGCTGGCAGTTGTCGGCGCATTGTCCTACACCAAACTCGGCCAAAGTGAAGACCCGCCGTTCACCTTCAAGGCCATGGTGATTCGGACCAACTGGCCTGGGGCCACGGCGCAGGAGGTATCGCGCCAGGTCACCGAGCGCATTGAAAAGAAGCTGATGGAAACCGGCGAGTACGAACGCATCGTTTCGTTCTCCCGTCCGGGCGAATCACAAGTGACGTTCGTCGCCCGTGATTCCATGCACTCGGTGGAAATCCCGGACCTCTGGTATCAGGTTCGCAAGAAGATCGGCGACATTCGTCAGACCCTGCCACCGGGCATCCAGGGGCCATTCTTCAATGATGAGTTCGGCACAACGTTTGGCAACATCTATGCGCTGACGGGCGAAGGTTTTGATTACGCGGTGCTCAAGGACTACGCCGACCGCGTGCAGATTCAGCTGCAACGGGTCAAGGATGTGGGCAAGGTCGATCTGCTCGGGTTACAGGACGAGAAGATCTGGATCGAACTCTCCAACGTCAAACTAGCCACCCTGGGTCTACCTTTGTCGGCGGTTCAGCAGGCCCTTGAAGAGCAAAACGCAGTGTCCACCGCCGGGTTCTTTGAAACCAGCAGTGAGCGCTTGCAGCTACGCGTCTCGGGGAATTTTCAGACGGTCGAAGAGATCAAGAACTTTCCGATCCGCGTCGGTGATCGTACGTTCCGCATCGCCGATGTGGCGGATGTGCGTCGGGGTTTCAACGATCCGCCGGCGCCGAGCATGCGCTTCATGGCGGAAAACGCCATCGGTCTGGCCGTGGCCATGAAGGAGGGTGGCGACATTCTGGTGCTGGGCAAGGCGTTGGAAATCGAGTTCGACCGGATCCAGAAAAATCTCCCTGCCGGTATGCAGCTGCGCAAGGTCTCCGACCAGCCCGCCGCCGTGAAAAGCAGTGTCGGTGAATTTGTTCAGGTGCTGGTGGAGGCGCTGGCAATCGTCCTGCTGGTGAGCTTCTTCTCCCTCGGTGTGCGCACCGGCATGGTGGTCGCGCTGGCGATTCCCTTGGTATTGGCGATGACGTTCGCCTGCATGTATTACCTGGGAATCGGCCTGCACAAGATTTCCCTCGGGGCGTTGGTGCTGGCGCTGGGTTTGTTGGTGGACGACGCGATCATCGCCGTGGAAATGATGGCGATCAAAATGGAGCAGGGCTTCGACCGGATCAAGGCGGCCAGTTACGCCTGGACCAGCACCGCATTCCCGATGCTCACCGGCACGCTGATCACCGCCGCCGGCTTCCTGCCGATTGCCACTGCGCAATCGGGTACCGGCGAATACACCCGTTCGATCTTCCAGGTGGTGACCATCGCGTTGTTGGCCTCGTGGGTGGCCGCCGTTGTGTTTGTGCCTTATCTGGGGGAAAAACTCCTGCCGGATCTGGCGAAGATTCATGCAGCCAAACATGGCACCGGCGACGGCCAGCCCGACCCTTACGGCACGCCGTTCTATCAGCGCGTCAGACGCCTGGTGGAGTGGTGCGTACGGCGGCGCAAGACGGTCATTGTCCTGACGGTCGTGTTGTTTATCGGTTCTGTCATCCTGTTTCGCTTTGTGCCGCAACAGTTCTTCCCGGCATCAGGTCGTCTGGAGTTGATGGTCGATCTGAAACTGGCGGAAGGCGCCTCGTTGAGCAACACCCGCGATGAGGTCAAACGCCTCGAAGCACTGCTGAAGGATCACGCCGGTATCGACAACTATGTCGCTTACGTTGGCACCGGTTCGCCACGTTTTTACCTGCCGCTGGATCAACAACTTCCTGCAGCAAGCTTCGCGCAGTTTGTAGTCCTGGCCAAAACCATCGAGGAGCGCGAAATCCTGCGCACCTGGCTGATCGAAGCCCTCAAGGAACAATTCCCGGCCCTGCGCGCGCGGGTGACACGTCTGGAGAACGGGCCACCGGTTGGCTATCCGATGCAGTTCCGGGTCACCGGTGAGCACATCGAGGAAGTCCGCGCGCTGGCCCGTAAAGTCGCGGCCAAGGTTCGCGAGAATCCGCATGTGGTCAACGTCCATCTGGATTGGGAAGAACCGAGCAAAGTCGTTTATCTGAACGTTGATCAGGACCGCGCCCGGGCGCTTGGCGTGAGCACCGCGAACCTGTCGAAGTTCCTGCAAAGCTCTCTGACCGGTTCCAGCGTCAGCCAGTACCGTGAAGACAACGAGTTGATCGAGATTCTGTTGCGCGGCACGTTGCACGAACGCACCGAACTGTCATTGCTGCCAAGCCTGGCGGTGCCGACTGACAACGGTCGCAGCGTAGCGTTGTCGCAAATTGCGACCCTGGAATACGGCTTCGAAGAAGGCATCATCTGGCACCGCAACCGCTTGCCGAACGTGACGGTCCGCGCCGACATCTATGGCAAGGAGCAACCGGCGACGCTGGTGAAGCAGATCATGCCGACCCTCGATCCGATTCGCGCCGAACTGCCGGACGGGTATTTGCTTGAGGTCGGTGGCACGGTGGAAGATTCGGCTCGCGGGCAGAATTCGGTGAAGGCCGGTGTGCCGCTTTTCATCGTGGTGGTGCTGACGTTGCTGATGCTGCAACTGCGCAGTTTCTCACGCACGGTCATGGTGTTTCTGACGGCGCCTTTGGGTTTGATCGGTGTGACCTTGTTCTTGATGGTGTTCCGTCAGCCGTTCGGTTTCGTCGCCATGCTCGGGACGATCGCGCTGTCCGGGATGATCATGCGTAACTCGGTGATTTTGGTGGACCAGATCGAGCAGGACATCGCCGCCGGGCTCAAGCCGTGGCAGGCGATTATTGAAGCCACGGTGCGGCGCTTTCGGCCGATTGTGTTGACTGCGCTCGCGGCGGTGCTGGCGATGATTCCGCTGTCGCGCAGTGTGTTTTTCGGTCCGATGGCGGTGGCGATCATGGGCGGGTTGATTGTGGCAACGGCGCTGACATTGCTATTTCTGCCGGCGCTGTATGCGGCGTGGTTCAGGATCAAGAAAGACCCGGTCTAACGTCCTACGTGTATTTCAGATCCCTCTGATATTGAGTCAGAGGGATCGGAATGCTGTACTCAAGACTCAGTTTTACGAGTTTTTGAGACAGTAATAATGAAAAAGCCGCCGATTTTGAGAGGACGGACCGACCCGGTATTCGACCTGTTGGGGAAGTCACCCCACAAGGAACGCCTCTCGGACTACCTTGCCTTGCTCAAGCCGCTGGACGATCAGGGGCGCTATCTGCCTTTCGATGAGTTGCGCTACCGCTGGGCGCCGGGGCTGGATTCGAATCTGTGCTGGGCGCTGGTGAAGAAAGCCCGGACTGCGCAGTACTCAAGTCTTTTGCCGCTGGGCGAGCCGCTTCAATGGGGCAACTTCGTGCTCACGCCGTTGGCGCAGAAAGCTGTTTCCGCCGTCGATCGACAAGCCACAACGGCCGCGCTGGAGTACATGACCAGTCAGATTGGTGAGCATGCGCACTTCAGCTATCTGCTCAACGATTTGATCGAAGACGAAGCCATCAGCAGCAGCCAGCTCGAAGGCGCGGCGACCACCACGCGCGTGGCCAAGGACATGCTCAAGCGCAATCGCCTGCCGCGCACGCCGGATGAGCGAATGGTGATCGGCAACTTCAAGATGATGAATTTCGCCTGGGAAAAACGTTATGACGTCTTGAGTGTTGAACTGATTTCAGCCATGCACCGGGTGGGTGTCGAGGGCATTGATGACACGCAATATTCGCCGGGGGAGTTCAGGGCCAACGATGATGTGGTGGTGCAGGACGGCGAGGGCAACACCGTGCATACACCGCCGCCCGCAGCAGGGCTGGTGTCACGATTGCGGGTGTTGTCGACGAGGATCAACCAGCCCCACAACGATCCCGATCAAGTGGATTACCTTCATCCACTGATCAAAGGCATCGGGCTGCATTTTGCTCTGGGCTATGAGCATCCGTTCCGCGACGGCAACGGCCGGGTGGCGCGGGCGCTGTTTTATTGGTTCATGTTCAAGAATGACTTCTCTGCCTTTCGCTACATTGCGATCAGCATTTTGCTGCGCAGTGCGCCGGTGAAATACGGACGGTCTTATCTGAACACTGAGGCTGATGACCTCGATCTGACTTATTTCATCGATTTCCAGTGTTCGGTCATCCTGCGGGCTGTCAGCGGTTTCACCGAGGCTTGTCGGAAAAGTCTGGCGTATACCGAGTGTTTGAGAAGCGAAAGATGGGGCGCGAGTGGGTAATGTCGATCAGTTAAGCCAAAACGCGATCCGTAGCAGCTGGCGAAGCCTGCGTTCGGCTGCGCAGCAGTCGTAAAACCTGAGTTTGCGGTCTTCCTGAAACACCGCATCGTCTGATTTCACGACTGCTATCGNAACGCGATCCGTAGCAGCTGGCGAAGCCTGCGTTCGGCTCGATCCGTAGCAGCTGGCGAAGCCTGCGTTCGGCTGCGCAGCAGTCGTAAAACCTGAGTTTGCGGTCTTCCTGAAACACCGCATCGTCTGATTTCACGACTGCTGCGCAGCCGAACGCAGGCTTCGCCAGCTGCTACGGATTGTGTCGTTCCTTAACTGATCGGCATTAGGCGCGAGTGGGTGTTCTTTCTGCGGGCTCAAAACACAACTCCGTTCTGATCATCCCACGCAGAGCATGGGAATGATCAGCAGGAGAGAGTATTAGAGGGTGCCAAACACCTTCTTCGCCAAACTGGTCGCTGCGGCTGCAGGATTCTGGCGAATGGCTTCTTCCTGTTTACCAATCATCTCGAACAGACCGTTCAATGCCTGCTCGGTCACATAACTTTCGATGTTGGCGCTCTTCGCATCCACCACACCCATTGTCGCGGCTTGCCCGGCGAACGAGTTGTACTGCTTGGCCAGGCCCACCTGGTCGGTGGCTTGCTTGACGATTGGCAGGAACTTGACGCGGATCTGTTCGCGGCTGGTTTTGTTCAGGTACTGAGTGGCCGAGTCCTTGCCGCCGCTGAGAATGCCCTTGGCATCCTCCACGCTCATCTTCTTCACCGCGTCCACCAGGATCGGCTGGGCTTGTGTCACGGCGGTTTCAGCCGCTTTGTTCATGCTGGTTTCCAGCTGATCGACCTGGTCGCCCATGCCGAACTGCTTCATCTTGCTGGCGACTTTGCCCAGTTTGCCCGGCAATTCGATTTTCACGTCCGGGTTGTTGCTGAAGCCGCCCGGCGTGCCGAGTTGTTTCACGGCCAGTTGCGCACCTTGAGTCAGGGCATCCTTTAGGCCGCCGGTGGCGTCGTTTTGCGACAGGTCGTTGAGCGACAGCGCCAGGGCGCTGGCGGAGATCATCAAGCCTGCGCACAGGCCGGCGAAGCGAAGGGTAGGGCGGAACATGGCAGCTTCCTTGTTCAAAATAGAGAATTAGCGGGCGGCGTCGACGCGGATTTTCAGTGGCTGCGGGTCGCTGCCATCCAACTGCACGGCGTGATGTTCGGTGGTGATGAACATCAGCTCGCCGTTGACTTCGATCCGTGCGCTGACCGAATAACGATGACCCGGTTTGACCTGCGCTGGATCGTAACTCAGATGAAACGGCAGCGGCACCTGGCCTTTGATCGGGCCTTTCTGTTCGTCGAGAACCACGGCGGGCGCGTCGGCCAGGGAAACGTCCTGCAAGCTGACGCTCAAGGTCGCGCTGGGCGGCAAGGCGATGCGTTGCAAGTAGAAGACTTCGCCTTCAAGGCTGGTTTTGGCGGCAGGTTGTAGGGTTTGGCAGGCTCCGAGCAAGGCAGTAAGCCCTAGAAACAAGAGTTTTTTCATAAGTTGAATCCCTGTCGTTGGCGCCCGAAGTAGACGAGCGCCGACGACAATTTAACGGATTTTTCCGGTGATTTCGCCCCGTGGATCTTTTGATATGCGCTTTTTTCAAATTCTACTAAAGGGTTTCAATACAACGGACCCGGGATATAACGCAATTGAATTGTGGTATTCATTTTCAGTGGCGGTCAGCGTATAGCGTTTGCCAGGTACGACAGTCTCCGGGTCGTATTCCAGATAGAACGCCTCGGCCATTTTTTCGCTGATATGTATTTGAGTCAGTTGCGCAGCCGTATCGTCGTGCTCGTGGGCGACAACAGTGACTGCGTGTTCAGGTTGAACCGCTTCAGGCTCCTGTGCCTGGAGGTAAAGGCGGCCGACAGGGCTGAGATGCAGGGTTTGTCGGTGCGGCGCACGATGGACAGTCACGAAGTAGTCCAGGTCAATCAGCAGTGGAACGCCGTTGTGGGTCATGCTGATCGTTACAAGGTATTTGACGCTGACATCGGAATAGTTGTGCATGAATGAAAAATTCCAACGCCCGCTATACAGTTCCGGTTTGCGGGATTGCGCAACTTTTATGGAAGTTGTTGAGTTGGCAGTTTGCACGCTTATACAGGTTTCGCCTTCGCCATCATCGGGGGGTAGAAAGTCTTCAGGCAAACTGAAAGTTAGAGTGACGTAGTTGTTGGTGTTTTCTAATGGATTCATCGCGATATCCGTATCGGGATTTAAGTGGGCCTCTATTAATCCATAATTGACAGGTTATAAGAACATCCTTGTTCTTATAGTCATTGTCAGAAAGTTACAAGCAACCTCAACTAAGCCTGATCCGCCGCATCCTCACTTCGATGCAACGCGACCTGACGGATCGACAAGCGAATCTCCGCCGGCAACACCCGCTTGGCCGCGCCTTCGGCCAGTTCGCCGAGCAATTCGTGATAGCTCAGCTTGCCGGCCTCGTCGCGCTTGAGCACATCCAGATCCAGCATGGTCTGGATGAAGTGGCGGAACAGGCTCTTGTCGAAGAATTCCGGGGCGTTGAGGCCATGGAGGATCGACAGGCGCTGGGCCATGACTGTGCACAGGTCTTCCAGCTCTTCGGCGCTGATGCTGTTCTGACCGCTGTTGAGCAGCAGGGAAACGGTCATGTAGAAACGTTGCAGGGTCTGGGCGATGCTTTTCGACAGCAGGGTCAGCAGCACGAAATGCCGCGAGCTCGGCGCCGGACGCAGGTAGACATCATTCTCAAAACGCAGCAGACCTTGCTCGACGAAGGCTTCGAGCCATTGATCGATCACCGCATCCAGCTCGTCCAGCGACCAGCGAATGAACAACTCCGATTGCAGGTACGGATAGAGCGCGCGGGTGTAGCGCAGGATCTGTTCGCGGCTCATGCGCGAGGCGCTCTGGAAGAAGCTTGCCAGCAACGCCGGCAAGGCGAAGATGTGCAAAACATTGTTGCGGTAGTAGGTCATCAGGACGGCGTTCTGCTCGTCCAGGTACAGAATCTTGCCCAGTGCATCGCTCTGCTCGGACAGCAGATCCATGTCCTTCACATGCTCGATCAGCGCCCGGCCGTCACCTTCCGGCAGGGTGGTGTGCGGCGAATACGGGACCTTGCGCAACAGCGCCAGATACAGATCGAGCACCCGCGCCATGGCACGATCATCCAGCGCGAGACGACTGGTGGACAGCAACGCCAGGGCCACCAGGTTGACCGGGTTGATCGCTGCCGCTTCATTCAGATGCTGCGCGACTTTCTCGCCGAGGCGGTTGGTGGTTTCGTTGAGCCAGGCCGGTTTGAACTGCGGGCCGAGTTCCTGTTTACGCCAGTCCGGCTGTTCGCTGTCGAGGAATTCCGCCAGTTTGATCGGCTCGCCGAAGTTCACCGCCACTTGGCCGAAGCGCTGCTTGAGCGCGCCGATGACTTTGAAGATGTCGAAGATCGATTCTTTCTTCTTGGTCGCGCCACGCAGTTCGCCAAGGTAGGTCCGGCCTTCCAGCACGCGCTCGTAACCGATGTAGACCGGGATGAAAACGATCGGCATCCGCGACGAACGCAGGAAGCTGCGCAGAGTGATTGCGAGCATTCCGGTTTTCGGCTGCAGCATGCGTCCGGTGCGCGAACGGCCGCCTTCGACGAAGTATTCGACCGGGAAGCCTTTGGTGAACAGGGTGTGCAGGTATTCGTTGAACACCGAGGTGTACAGCGGGTTGCCCTTGAAGGTGCGGCGCATGAAGAACGCACCGCCGCGACGCAGCAGGCCGCCGATCCCCGGCATGTTGAGGTTGATCCCGGCGGCGATGTGCGGCGGGGTCAGGCCGTTGCGAAACAGTAAATAGGACAGCAGCAGGTAGTCGATGTGGCTGCGGTGGCAGGGCACGTAGATCACTTCGTAACCCGGGGCGACCTTTTGCACGCCTTCGATGTTGTTGACCTTGATGCCGTCGTAGATTTTGTTCCAGAACCAGCTCAGCACCACTTCCATGAAGCGGATCGCGGTGTAGGTGTAGTCGGAGGCGATCTCGTTGCCGTAGCGCAGGGCCTGGGCCTTGGCTTTCTCCGGGGAGATGTTCTCGCGCTCGGCTTCATCGAGGATCGCTTGCTTGACCAAAGGCTGGTTGAGCAGGCCTTTGACCAGGTTGCGCCGGTGGGAGATGTCCGGGCCGATGACCGCAGCTTTGAGGTTGCGGAAGTGCACCCGCAGAATCCGCTGGGCCATGCGCACGGTGCGCTCGTGGCCCTTGTTGTGGTCGATCAGCTCACGCAGGTGAATGGGTGCCGAAAACTGCACCCGGGTTTTGCGCCCTAGAACGATGATGCTCAACAATCGACGCAGACGCCCGGTGACTGCCCAGCTGTCGGCGAAGAGCAGTTTCCACGGGCTAGATTCGCTGTCCGGCGATTGGCCCCAGAACACGCTGACCGGAATGATCTGCGCATCTTCGGCGGCGTTCTGGCTCAGGGCGCTGACCAGACGAGTCAGGGTCGGCGGTGCACCGCGCTTATCCTGACGGCCGAGCCAATCGGGCTCCGGCGTCAGGTAAAAGAACGCGGCGGGCTCCACCAATGTACCTACCGAGACCGGCAACACCGGGCGCGGCAAGCCCGCCTTGCTGCACTCGGTATCGACCACGGCCAGGTCGGTCAGCGAAGGGTTTTGCAGGACGTAGAACACCGGACGGCTGCGGTCGAGGTTGAGGGTGAACGACGACTGATTGATCGTCTCCGAGCGAACCCAGAGGTAGAGCAGTCGGCGCAGGGTGCCAAACACAAGACGGCGGAACGGGGAACGGGTCATACGGCATCTGCGTGAGTGAATAAAACCGAGCGTTTGCTCGGGCGGCCGATAGTGTGCCGTATTCGCCGAAAATCGGCAAAAAAGCGGCTAAGTAAAGTGAGTTGAGAGTTTTGGCGGCTGTCATATACTCGGCCGTTCAAAATAAAAACAAGGGGGTACTGACATGGCTACGCGCGAAACCGGCAATGTGAAGTGGTTTAACGACGCCAAGGGCTACGGCTTTATTCAGCGCGAGGACGGGGTGGACGTGTTCGTGCACTACCGCGCGATTCGCGGCGAAGGGCACCGCTCGTTGGCTGAAGGTCAGCAGGTTGAATACGGCGTGGTGACTGGCGAGAAGGGTTTGCAGGCTGAGGATGTGGTGGGGCTGTAAGCCCATTCTCCAGATCACCCAAAACCACTGTGGGAGCGAGCAAGCCCGCTCCCACATTGGATTGGTGTTGCTGGTTTTAGACGGTTTTCCAGGTGATCTCTTCTTCACCATCCGCGCTGATGCGCATCCAGCGATCAGCTGTCTCTTCACCTTCCTCCTCGACCCAGCTACCCGGTGCGCAACGCACTTCGACGTTCAGCGCGGCGAACGCTGCGCGGGCGCAGGCGATGTCGTCTTCCCACGGGGTCTGGTCGCTGTCCAGGAACAGGCTGTTCCATTTGCCCACGGCTTTCGGCAGCCAGGTGACCGACACGTTGCCGGCCTTGCACTTGTAGGTCTGGCCTTTCTGGACCCAGTCGGTGCATGGGCCCAAAGCAGTGCCAAGCCAGGCCGCGACGGCCTTGTAGTCGACGTCGGCGTCTTTCAGGTAAATCTCGATATCGGGTTGGCGCATGGATGTCCTCACTGCGGGTTTGAAAAATCCATTCGCGGATTTAGCCGGCCTACGGCAAATGCCGGAGACCAAAAAATTAAAATTTATTGAAGTACGAAGTAATCGTAGCGCATCGAAACAGTGACCTCGAACGGCTCGACCTGTTCGATGACCGCCGCCCTGCGTTCAGCACTGGCGCGCCAGCCGTGGGGCGTCATGGCCAACAGGTTCGCACGGTCCTGACCCTTTTCCAGCGTCAGTTTGAACTCCAGGGTTTCGCTGTGCTGCAGCGTCATGCCTTCCGGCACCAGGGCCAGATGCTTGTCATCGGTGTATTCACGGACTTCGTCGTACAGACGTTCGCGCAATTCCATCAGATGGCCGCTGGTCGGCCCGACTTTCATCAAACCGCCACCTGGGCTGAGCAGGCGTTTGGCTTCCTCCCAATCCAGCGGGCTGAAGACGCTGGCGAGAAACTGGCAGCTGCCCGAGGCCAACGGCACCCGCGCCATGCTGGCGATCAACCAGGTCAGCTGCGGGTTGCGTTTGCAGGCGCGTTTGACCGCTTCCCGGGAGATGTCCAGCGCGTAACCGTCGGCGTTCGGCAAGGCCTCGGCAATTTGCGCGGTGTAGTAACCCTCCCCACAACCGATGTCCAGCCAGCGCTGCGGTGCGTACTGAGCGGCCAGTTCTGCCAGACGCTTGGCCACCGGCGCGTAATGGCCGGCGTTCAAAAAGTCGCGCCGGGCTTCGACCATCGCCAGGTTATCCCCAGGGTCGCGGCTGTTCTTGTGCTGCACCGGCAACAGGTTCAGGTAACCCTGACGCGCACGGTCGAAACGATGCCCGGCGGGGCAGGCCACGCCGTTGTCCACCGCGTTCAGCGGTTCGCTGCAGATCGGGCAGGCGAGCATCAGGCGAGCAACTTGATCAGAGTCTGGTAGTAAATTTCGGTCAGCACATCGAGGTCTGCAGCCAGTACACGCTCGTTGACCTGGTGGATCGTCGCGTTGACCGGGCCGAGTTCAACCACCTGAGTACCCATGGTCGCGATGAAGCGCCCGTCGGAGGTGCCGCCGCTGGTGGAGGCTTTGGTCTCGCGACCGGTGATGTCCTTGATGCTTGATGCGACAGCATCCAGCAACGCACCCGGCTCGGTGAGGAACGGCAGGCCGGACAGCGCCCAGTCGATGTGCCAGTCCAGGCCATGCTTGTCGAGGATGTCAGCGACGCGCTTTTGCAGGCCTTCCACGGTGGATTCGGTAGAGAAGCGGAAGTTGAACACCGCCACCAGGTCACCCGGAATTACGTTGGTCGCACCCGTGCCGGAGTTCACGTTGGAGATCTGGAAACTGGTCGGCGGGAAGAAGTCGTTGCCGTGGTCCCAATGCTCGGCGGCCAGTTCGGCCAGCGCCGGGGCGGCGAGGTGGATCGGGTTCTTCGCCAGGTGCGGATACGCCACGTGACCTTGCACGCCGCGCACGGTCAGCTTGGCACCGAGGGAACCGCGACGGCCGTTCTTGACCACGTCACCCACCAGGGTGGTGCTCGACGGTTCGCCGACGATGCACCAGTCCAGACGCTCCTTACGGGCGGCAAGGCGTTCGATCACCGCTTTGGTGCCGTGGTGCGCCGGGCCTTCTTCGTCGCTGGTGATCAGGAAAGCAACCTTGCCCTTGTGATCCGGGTAGTCGGTGACGAAACGCTCAGCCGCCACGGTCATGGAAGCGAGGCTGCCTTTCATGTCCGCCGCGCCACGGCCGCAGAGCATGCCGTGTTCGTCGATTACTGCGTTGAACGGGTCGATCTGCCAGGCAGTCACCGGGCCGGTCGGCACCACGTCGGTGTGACCGGCAAAGCACAGCACCGGACCGTCGTGTTTACCGTGGGTCGCCCAGAAGTTATCCACATCTTCGATGCGCATTGGCTCAAGCGCAAAACCGGCATCGCCCAGGCGCTGCATCATCTGCTTCTGGCAATCGGCGTCGACCGGCGTCACGGATGGACGGCGGATCAGGTCGATGGCGAGTTGAAGGGTCGGCGAAAGGTCGGCGTGGGCCGTCATGGGGAACTCCGAAAACATGAAATATGGGCGCGGGCTAAATGTGGGAGCGGGCTTGCTCGCGAATGCGGTGTGTCAGTCAGCATATAAAGTTGATTGTTACACCGCATTCGCGAGCAAGCCCGCTCCCACAGGTTTTGAGTACGGTCAGAAAGACCGTATATCACGCCAAGGCGCGCAAAATGGCGGTTATCTTAAAGCAAAACGGCGGCCATTGGCCGCCGTTTAGTGCATCCGCAACGATTTAGACCGCCGGTGCCGTCTCGCCCTCGACCGCCGGTTTCGGCAGCGAAGACAAGAACGCCATGATCAGCGCCGCCAGGTATGGCAATGATTGCACGAGCAACATCGTCACCCAGAAGCGCATGTCGTTGCTCGGCAGGCCGTTCACCAGGAAAATCCCCAGCGCCGCGCTCCACAACAGCAGCATGATGAACATTTCTTCGCGAGCTTCCGAAATCGCCACCCAGAAGCCGTGGTTGTCGGCGTTTTTCGGGGTGCGGAAGAACGGAATGCTGCTGGTGAAGAAACCGTACAGCACCGCTTTGGCGATGGTGTGCGACAACGCCAACCCTGCCAATGCCGCGCAGAACGCATCCTTCAGGTTGACCCCGACCGCACGGCGGTACAGGAAGATGATCTTGCCAACCTTGAACACGAACAGCGCCAATGGCGGGATCGCGAAAATCAGCAACGGTGGATCGACCCGCTGCGGCACGATGATCATCGCCGCCGACCACAACAGGGCGCCCACGGTGAAGAAGATGTTCATGCCATCCGCGACCCACGGCAACCAGCCCGCGAGGAAGTGGTAACGCTGGCCACGGGTCAGCTCGGTGTCCTTGCCGCGCAACAGACTGGCGGTGTGACGCTTGATGATCTGAATCGCACCGTAAGCCCAGCGGAAACGCTGTTTCTTGAAGTCGATAAAGGTATCGGGCATCAGGCCTTTGCCGTAGCTGGTGTGGTAATACGCCGCTGACAAGCCTTTTTCGAATACACGCAGACCCAACTCGGCGTCTTCACAGATGCACCAGTCAGCCCAGCCCAGTTCCTCGAGCACCGAGCGCCGGGTCATGGTCATGGTGCCGTGCTGGATGATCGCGTCACGGTCGTTACGGGTGACCATGCCGATGTGGAAGAAGCCTTTGTATTCCGCGTAGCAGAGCTTCTTGAAGGTGCTTTCGTTCTGGTCGCGGTAATCCTGCGGCGACTGCACCACGGCGATTTTCGGATCGGCGAAGTGCGGCACCATGTGCTTGAGCCAGTTCGGGTCGACGCAGTAGTCCGAGTCGATCACCGCAATCACTTCGGCATCCTTGGCGGTGTGCGGAATCAGGTAATTCAGCGCGCCACCCTTGAAGCCGGCCAACGGTGCAACGTGGAAGAACTTGAAGCGCGGGCCGAGGGTTTCGCAATAATCGCGCACCGGTTCCCAGACCGCCGGGTCCTTGGTGTTGTTGTCGATGATCAGGACTTCGAAATCCGGATAGTCGAGGTTGGCCAGGGCGTTGAGGGTCTGTTTGACCATCTCCGGCGGCTCGTTGTAGCAAGGCACGTGAATCGAGACTTTCGGTCGGTAGTCCGAATCGCCCACCACCGGCAGGAATTCACGTCGGCGTTTGTGGGTCCAGACCGCTTCGGCCAGTTCATGCGCCTCGGTCAGCAACACGATAAACACCCCGAGTGCGCCGAGCGCGAGCAAGAAGCCCACCGTCAGGCTGAACCAGGTGCTGTATTGCTGACTGTAGTCGTAACCGATCCACACCAGCACCGAACCACAGAGGAACGCGGTGAAGGTCAGGAAGGTGCGGCCACGTTGACGCAGGGCCGAGCCGTCGATCATCAGCAGGGTCAGGGACAGCAGAGCCAATACCACGGAACCGATGGCCAGCACGCGCCATTGCGGGATCGCGACGACCGGGCCTTCGAAGTTGAATTTCTGCTGGCGCGCGGCGTTGAAAACACCCCAGTAAGCGCCCACGGAACCTTCGTCACTGGCCTTCCACGGTTGGTCAAAGGCTTCGATCACGAAGTAGTTGAAGCCCTGGCGATTGAGCTTGTTGACCAAGGTCCGCAGATAAATCGCCTGGTCTGCCGGCGACGCGTCGGCGCCACCGCGCATACGGCCGTTGCTCGGCCAGCCGACTTCCGACAGCAGCAGCGGTTTTTTCGGGAACATCTTTTTCAGGTCCCGGGCGCGGTCGAGTACGAACTGCCCGGACTGCTCCATCGGAACATGTTCCCAGTACGGCAGGACGTGGGCGGCGATCAGGTCGACGTGCTTGGCCAGGCTAGGGTTTTCTTCCCAGACGTGCCATTGCTCGGAGGTCGTCACCGGTACTTTCACTGCCGCGCGGACGCGATCAAGGATCACGCTCAGTTCGGCGGCGGTAATTTCCTTACGGAAGATCGCCTCGTTACCGACTACGACGCGAACCACGCTGCGGGAGGTATTGGCCAGGTCAATGGCGCGCAGGATTTCACGCTCGTTGCGCGCAAGATCCGGGCTGATCCAGATACCCAGCGTCACGCGCAAACCGAATTCTTCGGCGAGCTTGGGAATATCACCCAGGCTGCCATCGACCGAGTAAGTACGGATGTTGTCCGTCAACTTGCTCATGATCTCCAGATCGCGACGCATTTCATCGTCGGTCGGGTATTGCTCTTTTTGTGGGTACTGCCCTTGCTGGAACGGCGAGTACGAAAAGCCGGAGATCTGTTCAGGCCAGTTGGGGGCGGTGACCGGGCGATTGATCAGCGCCCAGAAGCCGGTAAACAAGGCTGCGATGGCGAGCACCACGACCAGGTTGAGTCCAAATTTACGCGATGACATAGCTTTTTCGGGTTCCAAAGGCTGTGGAACGAAGGAACGGTTTGCGGCTGGCTGCCAGGGGCAGGGGCGCGCATCCTACACTGGAGGTTCTCTGACCGTACAGCGAACAGGGAAACGCCCGACATTGGGCACTCTGGTTTCACATAAGTTCTTTCACTTGTCGCCGGAAGGTTAAAAGTTCTCGCACTGTGGCCCTATAATGCGCGCCGGTTTTTGGGGTAATGGTCATGAGTACAGAAGATCCGCGGTTTGCAGGCATCGCCCGTTTGTATGGCATCGACGGCCTGGAGCGTTTGCGCGCGGCCCACGTGGCGATCGTCGGCGTTGGTGGCGTCGGTTCCTGGGCGGCGGAAGCCGTCGCCCGTTGTGGCGTGGGCGAGATTTCGCTGTTCGACCTGGACGACGTCTGCGTCAGCAACGCCAACCGTCAGTTGCACGCGCTGGACAGCACCGTCGGCAAACCCAAGGTTGACGTGATGGCCGAGCGCCTGCGCGGGATCAACCCGGACTGCACGGTGCACGCGGTGGCGGATTTCGTCACCCGCGAGACCATGGCCGAATACATCACGCCGAACATCGACTGCGTCATTGATTGCATCGACAGCGTGAATGCCAAGGCGGCGCTGATTGCCTGGTGCAAGCGCCGCAAGATTCAGATCATCACCACCGGCGGTGCGGGTGGGCAGATTGATCCGACGTTGATTCAGGTGTGCGATTTGAACCGGACCTTCAATGATCCGTTGGCTTCGAAAGTGCGCTCGACCTTGCGCCGGGATTACAACTTCTCACGCACTGTGACCCGCCATTACAGCGTGCCGTGCGTGTTTTCCACCGAACAACTGCGCTACCCGAAACCGGATGGCAGCATTTGCTTGCAGAAGAGTTTTGTCGGTGATGGTGTGAAGCTCGACTGCGCCGGAGGATTTGGTGCGGTGATGATGGTGACAGCGACGTTTGGCATGGTTGCGGCGACCAAGGCTGTGGATAAGATTGTGGCGGGTGTGCGTCGCCCATCGGATCGGGTTAAACCTGAGGTTTAGAGGGCTGCGGATGGCCCCTTCGCGAGCAAGCCCGCTCCCACATTGGAATGTGGTTCCCTGTGGGAGCGGGCTTGCTCGCGAAGGCGGTTAACCAGCCAACTCATTCATCCGCTGTAACACGGCATTAAGGCCATTACTGCGCGACGGCGACAGCTGCCGGCTAAGCCCCAACTGATCAAACCAATCCGGCAAATCCACGTGCTGCAACTCAACCGCTGACAACCCGTTAACCCGCGCCAGCAGCAACGCCACCAACCCGCGAATCAACCGCGCATCGCTGCTCGCGGCGAACTGCCAGTGACCATCCTTTAAGTTACCCACCAGCCATACCTGACTTTCACAGCCATGCACGCGGTTGGCGTCGACTTTATCCACATCGCCCAAAGCGGGCAGACGGTCGCCCCATTGCATCAACAGCCGCGCCCGTTGTTCCCAACCGGCAGCCTTCTGAAAAGTATCCAGCGCTGTAGCTGCATCGGCAGGCAAGTTCATCGCAACAACTCCAGCGCCTGATCCAGCGCTTCAAAGAACCGTTCCAAATCTTCGGAATCGTTGTACAGCGCCAACGACACCCGGATGGCCCCAGCCAGCTCAAAATGCTTGAGCAACGGCATTGCGCAGTGATGACCGGCGCGCACCGCGATCCCCTGTTCGGTCAGCAAATGCGCCAAATCAGAGTTATGCACACCCTCGACGACAAAACTGGCCAGCGCCAGTTGCGGTTTGCCCAACAACCGAATGCCGTTGCGTGCTTCAAGGCCTTTGAGCAAATAGTCATGCAGCGCTGCTTCATGGGCGCAAACCGCGTCCTGATCGAGCCCCGCCAGATAATCCAGCGTCGCCCCCAAACCAATCACCCCGGCAATTGGCGGCGTACCCGCCTCGAAACCCAGTGGCGCCGGGCGGAACCGTGCGCTGTGGTAATCCGTATCCAGCACCATTTCACCGCCGAATTGCCAGTGGCGCAGTTGCTCAAGCGCTTCGTTGCGACCGAACAGCACGCCCAGACCGTCGGGGCCGTAGAGCTTGTGGCTGGAAAACACATAGAAGTCGCACCCCAGCGCCTGCACGTCGTGCCGGCCATGAACCACGCCTTGGGCGCCATCGACCACGGTCAGCGCGTTATGCGCCTTGGCCATCGTCAAGAGGGCGGGCAACGGTTGCCAGGCGCCGAGTACGTTGGACAGCTGACTGACGGCCAGCAAGCGGGTTTGAGGACCGATCAACTGCGCGGCAGCATCAAGGTCGATCAAACCGTCGGCGTCCAGTGGCAGGATCACCAGTTTCAGGTCGCGACGGTGGGCCAGCTGCTGCCATGGCAACAGATTGGCGTGATGCTCCAGGGCGCTGATGACAACTTCATCGCCCGGATTGAAAAGATGTTCCAGGCCATAAGCCAGGAGGTTCAGCGCAGACGTTGCGCCGTGGGTAAAGATGATCTGCCCGCAATCGCCAGCATTGAGCCAGTGGGCGACTTTGCTGCGGCTGGCCTCGAACGCCTGGGTGGCGTGGGCGCCGGGCAGGTGTTGCGCCCGATGCACGTTGGCCGCGCCGTTGGCGTAGTAGTGCGCCAAGGCATCCAGCAGGGCTTGAGGTTTTTGCGTGGTGGCGGCGTTGTCCAGATACGTCTGGTCTTGCCGTTGCAATGCGGCGATGGCCGGAAAATCGGCGCGCCAGGGAGAGTGAATCATCATGTGTTCAGCCCTGTGAACTTGGGCGGATGTACACCGGACCTTGTGGGAGCGACGGTGCGACCGTCGCTCCCACAGGTGCCTGCGGCACTTAGTTGTGAGCGTGCAGCGCTTCGTTCAGTTCGATAGCCGATTTGTGGGTTTTGCATTCCACAGCACCGGTCTCCGAATTGCGGCGGAACAGCAGGTCAGGTTGACCGGCCAGTTCACGGGCCTTCACGACTTTGACCAGTGCGTTGTTTTCGTCCAGCAGCGCCACTTTGGTACCCGCGGTCACGTACAGGCCCGACTCAACAGTGTTGCGGTCGCCCAACGGAATGCCGATACCGGCGTTCGCGCCGATCAGGCAGCCTTCGCCGACCTTGATCACGATGTTGCCGCCGCCCGACAGGGTGCCCATGGTCGAGCAACCGCCGCCCAGGTCCGAACCCTTACCGACGAATACGCCAGCGGAAACGCGGCCTTCGATCATGCCCGGGCCTTCGGTACCAGCGTTGAAGTTGACGAAACCTTCGTGCATCACGGTAGTGCCTTCGCCGACGTAAGCGCCCAGACGAATACGTGCCGCGTCAGCGATACGCACGCCGGCCGGAACCACGTAGTCAGTCATTTTCGGGAACTTGTCCACCGAGAACACTTCCAGCAGCTCGCCGCGCAGACGGGCTTCCAGTTGATGTTCGGCCAGTTCGGCCAGGTCGATTGCGCCCTGGCTGGTCCATGCCACGTTCGGCAGCAGCGGGAACACACCGGCCAGGTTCAGGCCGTGCGGCTTGACCAGACGATGGGACAGCAGGTGCAGCTTGAGGTAAGCCTCAGGCGTGGAAGTCAGCTGAGCGTCTTCGGCCAGAAGGGTTGCGACCAGCGGCTTGTGGCTCTCGGCCAGACGGGTCAGCAAGGCAGCCTGGGCAGCGTCGACGCTTTTCAGGGCTTCAGCCAGTTGCGACGCCTGAGCGGTAGTGAACGCGATGGCCTGATTGCCTTCGGTGTAGCCCAGAACCGGCGCGATGGCAGCGATCAGTTCGGCCGACGGGTTGAGCAGTGGCTGCGCGTAAAACACTTCCAGCCATGCACCTTGACGGTTTTGAGTGCCGACACCAAAGGCCAGGCTGAACAGGGTAGTGGACATGTTGATACCTCTAAAAAATGGAACGGGCTGCCTTACTTGAGCGCTGCCGCGTAGATATCTGGCTTGAAGCCAATCAGGGTTCGGTCACCGAGATCAAGCACCGGGCGCTTGATCATCGAGGGTTGTGCGAGCATCAGTTCGATGGCTTTCGGCTGGTCGAGATCGGCTTTGCGTTCGTCGTCGAGCTTGCGAAAGGTCGTGCCTGCACGGTTCAACACCACTTGCCAGCCGTGCTCGTCGCACCATTGGGTCAGGTGTTCACGGTCGATTCCGACCGCTTTGTAATCATGAAAGTCATAGCCGACAGCGTGTTCATCGAGCCAGGTGCGCGCCTTTTTCATGGTGTCGCAGGCTTTGATGCCGAAAAGGTGCAACGTTTTACTTGAAACGGTCAAGGAATTGCCCCCTTTGCAGGTGCTGGAAATAAAAGGTGACGGATTATGCCATGACCGGACGGTTTCGCGTCGGTCGTGGTCGGGTTTGTCCGTTTGTCGTGGCGATCAGCGATTGCATGCGACATAGGTGTAACGGCCTGCCTGCAGTCTAAGCGGCTAATATGGCACTTCAATGCTGTCGATTGTCTTGGAAAACGCGCTTGATGCAAACCGCCTGCTAACGTTTGGGGTAAAGCAACTTCATCAGTTTTTTATCTTTTTTACTGAGCTTTCGGTTAATAGGGATTTCCCAATCGCCCAGTGTCAGCGTGTTAGCCACCGGGTGGTGCATGATGGATTTTCTGTCGTAAGGCGTGTAAATCGCTTCGATCGTATCGAAGGAAGCAAAGAGATTTCTGTCGACTTGTTCTTTGGTCAGCGGATTCATTTCTCGATTCTGGTAGAACGCATACACTTTCGGCTTATCCCAGGGAATATTGGCCTCAGGGTGTTGGTGTTCATGCATGGCGCCTAAGGCATGTCCAAACTCATGAGTCACGATCACGTCGAAGTCTGCATCTTCAGGTTTGACACCCAGATCCATGGTCGGCCAGTCCGGATGAATCAACAGCGCATCGGTGCCCAGCATTGAGCTGTTGACGTTGTTTTTTGTCGCGATTCGGATATCACCCTCGAGCCCATCAACGAAGTCGAAGCGCAGATTGATATAGGGCAGCCACTGGCTGGCCGCATTGATGATTTTCTGTTTGTGTTCATCGTTGGGGCCGTCGATAAACGCGATCTTGAGTGTGCGTCCGTTTGCCCACAGTTTTGAATAATTGATCAGAGAGCGCTTGCGACGAGTGCCGCCGCCGGTGCCGGCATTCTCAGGGTTCTCGTTGATGGTGGCTTCGTAGGATTGTTGATCGTCGGGCCATTGGATAAGGGTGCAGTCTTCAATACTGTTCATTGGCTACTTCTTCCTTGAAGTGAGGTTGTGTGAATACACACGCTAATGTGCTGCATGAGAGTAATGGGGGCTCTGCAGTTTGGTGAATCTTAATTTCGTCTTAAGTGTTACCGGTTATGAAAGTGGCAAACTTGATCTCAGCAAGGCTAATCCGGGGGGGGGGTGAAGTAGCCCTGTCTTCTTTATTGCGGGGATAAACCTTTCGCATCAGTCGCCGATCTTTTTGACTGATAGTGCTGTTGTTCTCTACCGACCAGTCGCCGGTGGTGAACTCGTTCGGAATCTTATAATGCATGATTGAAAGTTTGTCATAAGGAGTTGTTCGTGTGTTGATCGCGTCCAGTGTTCTAAAGAAGTTGTGATCGACTTGCTCTTTCGACCAGTTGAAGTTGTGCAGGTAGACGTCATAGACCTTGGGTTTGTCCCATGGGATATCGGCGTGCGGGTGTTGATGTTCATGCTCCATTCCGAGTGCATGTCCGAACTCGTGCATGACCGTTGCCTCGAATTGTGGGTGCATCAGGTCGGTGCCAACATTCATGGTGTTCTGATGAGGCTGGCGCAGTGTCGCATCAGTGCCAATGGCCGAGTAATTGGCAGGCGCCTCCAGGGTGATCCGGATATCGCCCGTGGCATCGTCTACAAATTCAAGTGTTAGGTTGATTGAGTTTTGCCAATGTTTTATAGCGTTGATAACTGCGTTGCGGTGTGCGTGGGAGGGCGGGTTTATAAATGCAATTTTCAGAGTTCTGTGGCTGGCCCAGAATTTTGAGTGCGTGGCGACTCCACGTTTCTGGCGTCCACCGGTTGAAGAATTCTGGAGGTTGTCAGGGTTTTCTCGTAGAGCAGCCTCGTAAGAGGCGCGTGGATCAAAGATTCCAATAACTTGGCAGGGTGCTAGAGGATGCATTGGTATGCCCTTATCAAATTTAACTTTCGAATGGGTTCGAATGTTGGCGCATTTGATTAGGATTGAATCAGTGATAAGTGGGTGGGGGAGGTTTTAATGTTTAAGTGCTTGTTGCTTTATTGTGAGTGAGGCCTGTACTGCGTTGCGCAGTACAGGCTCAGGTTGTTACTTGCGATTAGTTATGAAATTGCGAATCCGCTCAGCGGCTTCGACACATTCCGCCAGCGGTGCAACCAGCGCCATGCGCACTCGGCCTGCGCCGGGATTTGAGCCGTTCACTTCGCGAGACAGATAAGACCCGGGAACGACCGTCACATGTTCTTCAACGAACAGATCACGGCAGAACGCCTCGTCGTCGCCTTCAACATTCGGCCACAAATAGAAACCGCCGTCCGGACGTTGCACATCCATCACTGGGCCAAGAATTTCCAGCACTGCATCGTATTTCTCGCGATACAGCGCACGGTTGGCGCGTACGTGCACTTCGTCATTCCACGCGGCAACACTGGCCAGTTGGGTCTGAACCGGCATCGCACAGCCGTGGTAGGTGCGATAGAGCAGGAAGCCCTTGAGGATGTCGGCGTCACCGGCCACGAAGCCTGAACGCAGACCCGGCAGGTTGGAGCGCTTGGACAGGCTGTGGAACACCACGCAACGCTTGAAGTCTTTTCGGCCCAGTTCCACGCAGGCGCTGAGCAGGCCGGCCGGTGGGGTTTGTTCGTCGAAGTACAGTTCGCTGTAGCACTCGTCCGCGGCGATCACGAAGTCGTATTCGTCGGCCAGGGCGATCAGCTTCTTCAGGGTTTCGACCGGGATCAATGCGCCGGTCGGGTTGCCCGGCGAGCACAGGAACAGGATCTGGCAGCGTTTCCAGATGTCAGGGGAAACGGCGTCGAAATCCGGGTTGAAGCCGTTTTCATCCAGGCATGGCAGGTAATGCGGCTTGGCACCGGCGAGGAACGCCGCGCCTTCGTAGATTTGATAGAACGGGTTCGGGCTGACCACCAGTGCGTCGTCGCCTCGGTTGACCACGGTCTGGGTGAACGCGAACAAGGCTTCACGGGTGCCGTTGACCGGCAGCACATTGCGCGCCGGGTCGAGCCAGCCGTTCGGAACGCTGAAACGACGTTCGCACCACGCGGCGATGGCTTCACGCAGGGCCGGAATTCCGAGGGTGGTCGGGTACACGGCCATCTTATCCAGATTGCTTGCCAGGGCTTCGGCGACAAAGCTTGGCGAACGGTGTTTCGGCTCGCCAATGGACAGCGCAATGGCACGCTTGTCCGGGTTTGGCGTGACGCTGCCGAGCAGGGCGCGGAGCTTCTCGAACGGGTAGGGCTGCAACTGGTTCAGAGCGTTGTTCATCGGTACGGGGTCTCGTTCAAAGCGGCTGAATCCTGACGCGAAATCAGATGCTGATGCGCGACAGTTTGATATCGGGTTCGTTGCTGACGGTCAGCTGTTCGACGATTGCATCCTGCAAGCGGCTGCACAGCAATGGGTCGGACAACGGCTGGTTGTTCGCATCGGTGATGAAGAACACGTCTTCCACGCGCTCGCCGAGGGTCGCAATCTTGGCGTTCTGCAACGACAGGTCGAACTCGAGGAAGATCGTGCCGATGCGTGCCAGCAGGCCTGGGCGGTCGGGGGCGCTGAGTTCCAGCACGGTCACCGGACGCTGGGCGTCATTGTGGATCGTCACCTGTGGCGCAAACGCGAAATGCTTGAGCTGGCGCGGTACCCGACGCTGAATGATGGTCGGGTAGTCGTCCGGGTTGCGCAGGGCTTCGGTCAGGCCTTCGCGAATCTGTTTGACCCGCGCCGGGTTATCGCCGATCGAGTCGCCGTCGGTGTCGAGCACGATGTAGGTGTCGAGGGTGAACTGGCTGCTGGAGGTGATGACCCGGGCGTCGTGAATGTTCAGGTTGAGCTGGTCCATTGCCGCCACGGTCACGGCGAAGAAGTCGTGCTGATCCGGCGCATAGATAAAGATCTGCGTGCCGCCTTCGAACTCGCGCTGGGTGGTTTCCTTGATCAGCACCAGCGGTCCGCCGTCGGCCGGCTGCTGGAGGATCGCGTCACTGTGCCAGGCCACGTCGCCGGCAGTGTGGCGCAGGAAGTAGTCATCGCCCAATTGCGCCCACAGCTGCTCGACGTCGTCCGGATCGGTGCCGCCGCGCACCAGAATGTCCAGTGCTGCGCTCTGGGTCTGGCGGATCTGTTCTTCGCGATCGACCGGGTTTTCCAGGCCGCGGCGCAAGGCCCGCTTGGTCTCGGTGTAGAGCTGGCGCAAAAGGCTGGCGCGCCAGGAATTCCACAGCGTCGGATTGGTGGCGTTGATGTCGGCGACGGTCAGCACGTACAGATAATCGAGGTGAGTTTCGTCGCCGACGATCTGCGCGAAATCGTGGATGACTTGCGGGTCGGACAAGTCCTTGCGCTGGGCGGTGGTCGACATCACCAAATGGTTCTGCACCAGCCAGACGATCAGGCGACTGTCCCACACCGGCAACTGATGGCGCTGGCAAAAGGCTTCGGCATCCACGGCGCCGATTTCGGAGTGATCGCCATGCCGGCCCTTGCCGATGTCGTGGTACAGGCCGGCCAGGTAGATCAGCTCGGGTTTGGGCAGTTTGCCCATGAGCTTGCTGGCCAGCGGGAATTTTTCCGACACCTGGGTGTACTGCAACTTACGCAGATGTTTGATCAGGTTCAGGGTGTGAGCATCGACCGTGTAGATGTGAAACAGGTCGTGCTGCATCTGCCCGACGATGAAGCCGAACTCCGGCAAGTAGCGCCCGAGAATGCCGTAGCGGTTCATCCGTCGCAGATTGCGATGGATGCCGATCTTGCACTTGAACAGTTCGATAAACAGGCTGGTATTGCGGATGTCGTTGCGGAAGTCGTCGTCGATCAGGTGACGGTGTTCTCGCAGCAGACGAATGGTATCGGCGCGCACGCCTTTGATTTCCGGCTGCTGGGCCATCAGTACGAAGATTTCCAGCATGGCGAACGGTGTGCGGCGGAACACGTTGTCGTTGCGCGCCTCGATGTAACCGTCGTGCAGCTGGAATCGCGAGTTGATCGGCTGCGGCGGCGCTTGGTCTTCCGGCGCGAGGATGACTTCCTCGAAGTGCTGGATGATCAGGTCGCTGAGCTGGGCAATGCTCATGACCACGCGGTAATACTGCTGCATGAAGTTTTCGATGGCTTGCTTGGCGTCATCGCCTTTGAAGCCCAGCAGCCCGGCGATGGTGCGCTGGTGGTCAAACAGCAAGCGGTCTTCGGAACGTCCGGCAAGCATGTGCAGGGCGTAACGAACCTTCCACAGGAATTCCTGGGAGGAGGCCAGCAGCGCGTTTTCGCTCTCGACCAGGAAGCCTTCGCCGGCCAGGGCCCGCAGGTTCAGGGTGCCGTACTCGCGACGGGCCACCCACAGAATCGTCTGAATATCCCGTAGGCCGCCGGGAGAGCCTTTGACGTTGGGTTCCAGGTTGTATTCGGTGTCGTTGTATTTGTGGTGACGGGCCTTCTGCTCGGCGCGTTTGGCCAGGAAGAAGTCTTTGCTCGGCCACATGTGCGCGGTGCTGGTGACGTCCAGCATGCGCTGGCGCAAGCGCTCGGGGCCGCAGATGGTGCGGCTTTCCATCAGGTTGGTGACGACCGTCAGGTCGGCGCGGGCCTCCTGGACGCATTCGTCCACTGAGCGAACGCTCTGGCCCACTTCGAGGCCGATATCCCACAACAGCGTCAGAAAACGCTCGATGGAATCTCGGAAAACTTCGTGATCGGCGCTGTCCAGCAGGATCAGCAAATCGATGTCGGAATAAGGGTGCAACTCACCGCGACCGTAGCCGCCGACCGCGACCAGCGCGATGTCGGCGTCTTCGCTCCAGTTAAACTGCTCCCAGGCCTTTTGCAGGATGTTATCGACGAACCAGGCGCGATCCTCGATCAACCGGCGAATGTCGCGGCCGCTGCGAAAGCGCTCGTCGAGCACCTCGCGGGCTTGGCGAATCGCCTTCTTGAAGGCCGCGATCGGGCTTGCCTTCAGGGCCAGTTCAGCCTGGAACTGGCCACGGTCGAAGAGTTCGGGATCCACCTGCGGCATCGATTGGCTTTCCTGTCTATGAGGCTGAGGAGCTGCGCGCCCGGATCAGGCCGAAACGCGCGGGATGGTGTCGTCGGCGCGCAGGGTGAAGATCTCGTAACCGGTTTCGGTTACCAGCAGGGTGTGTTCCCACTGTGCCGACAGCTTGCGGTCCTTGGTGATCGCGGTCCAGCCATCGCCCAACACCTTGGTATCGGCCTTGCCCTGGTTGATCATCGGCTCGATGGTGAAGGTCATGCCGGCCTTCAGTTCCATGCCGGTGCCAGCGCGGCCGTAGTGCAGGATCTGCGGCTCTTCGTGGAACACTTTGCCGATGCCGTGACCGCAGAATTCGCGAACCACCGAGAAACCGTTTTTCTCTGCGTGTTTCTGGATGATTTCACCGATGTCGCCCAGGCGGCAGCCGGGTTTGACAATTTCGATGGCCTTGTACATGCATTCCTGGGTCACTTGCGACAGGCGCTCGGCCCAGACCGGCACGGTGCCGACGTGGAACATGCGGCTGGTGTCGCCGTGGTAGCCGTCCTTGATGACGGTGACGTCGATGTTCAGCGTATCGCCATCCTTCAAGGCCTTCTCGTTCGGAATGCCGTGGCAGACCACGTGGTTGATCGAGGTGCAGATCGACTTCGGGAAACCCTTGTAGTTGAGCGGGGCAGGGATGGCTTTCTGCTCGTTGACGATGTAGTCGTGGCAGATGCGGTCCAGTTCTTCTGTGGTAATGCCCGGCTTGACATGTTCGGCAATCATTTCCAGCACATCGGCGGCCAGTTTGCCGGCGATGCGCATTTTTGCGATGTCCTCTGGGGTTTTGAGGGTGACGGTCATACAGGCTCTCTCTGCGCTCGATGGCGCCTTCTAAAACGGAATGGGCGTTGCGCGGTCGATCTTCGCGGCCCTGAAAAACGCGATTCTAACAGACGAGCAACGCAAATCTGAGCCTCTGTGCATCGCTTCTCCTTATAGAATGGCGCATTCTTGGAGGATTCCAAGGGACGGAACCAAGGCGCGCACCAGGATTTAACAATCCGGGTTCCGTTTTTTTCAGCCTTGTGATATAAAATGCGCCGCTTTCCGGGGATCCCCTGAAAAGCCTAAATCCACACACGTGTCGACACGATGACCTGGGTGCCTTCAGCTGATGCTGCTGGTTGGTCATTGGGATACGTGGAGGCCAAACCCGACTTATTAAGGAACTATCATGTCCCAAGTCAACATGCGCGATATGCTGAAGGCCGGTGTGCACTTCGGTCACCAGACCCGTTACTGGAACCCGAAAATGGGTAAATACATTTTCGGCGCGCGTAACAAGATCCACATCATCAATCTTGAAAAAACCCTGCCAATGTTCAACGAAGCTCTGACTTTCGTAGAGCGTCTGGCCCAGGGCAAAAACAAGATTCTGTTCGTCGGCACCAAGCGTTCCGCTGGCAAGATCGTTGCTGAAGAAGCAGCACGTTGCGGTTCGCCGTACGTCGATCACCGCTGGTTGGGCGGCATGCTGACCAACTTCAAAACCATCCGTGCTTCCATCAAGCGTCTGCGTGACCTTGAAGTGCAAGCCGAAGACGGTACTTTCGCCAAGCTGACCAAGAAAGAAGCGCTGATGCGCACTCGCGATCTTGAGAAGCTCGATCGTTCCCTGGGTGGTATCAAGGACATGGGCGGTCTGCCAGACGCTCTGTTCGTTATCGATGTTGATCACGAGCGCATCGCGATCACCGAAGCCAACAAGCTGGGTATCCCGGTTATCGGCGTAGTCGATACCAACAGCAGCCCGGAAGGCGTTGACTACATCATCCCAGGCAACGATGACGCAATCCGCGCTATCCAGCTGTACATGGGTTCGATGGCTGACGCAGTTATCCGCGGTCGCAACCACGTTGCTGGCGGCACCGAGCAGTTCGTTGAAGAAGCTCCGGTAGCAGCAGCTGAGTAATTGACGCCTAGGCGTTGACTCAGTAAGCAAAAAGGGGGCTTGGCCCCCTTTTTGCCACCTCGAAAACCGTTTGTCGGCAGCGCAGTTACAGTCTTTGTAGCCTGCAGCGGCCAGCAAGGGTGGTTCGGGAAGAATTGATCGCCCGTTCGATCGGGTGGAATGGTTGAAAACCTATCCAAGAGGAATTTTGAAATGGCAGAGATTACTGCAGCGTTGGTCAAAGAACTGCGCGAGCGTACTGGCGAAGGCATGATGGACTGCAAAAAGGCCTTGACCAAGGCTGGCGGCGACATCGAAAAAGCCATTGATGACATGCGTGCTTCGGGCGCCATCAAGGCTGCCAAGAAAGCAGGCAACGTGGCTGCTGAAGGCGCAATCGCTCTGAAGGAAGACGGTAAATCCGCCGTTCTGCTGGAAGTGAACTCGCAGACCGACTTCCTGGCTTTGCAGGATGACTTCAAGGCATTTGTCGCTTCCAGCGTTGAAAAAGCGTTCGCTGACAAACTGACTGACGTCGCTCCTCTGATCGCAGCTCAAGAAGCCGATCGCCTGGTTCTGGTCGGCAAGGTTGGCGAAAACGTCAACATCCGTCGCCTGGCTCGCGTTGAAGGTGACGTTGTTGGTGGTTACCTGCACGGCAACAAGATCGGTGTTGTGGTTGCCCTTAAAGGCGGCAGCGTTGAGCTGGCCAAAGACATCGCCATGCACGTAGCGGCGACCAACCCTGAATTCCTGCTGCCATCGGAAGTTTCCGCTGAAGCGGTCGAGCGTGAGAAGGGCGTGTTCCTGACCCTCAACGCTGACAAGATCGCCGGCAAGCCAGAAAACATTGTTGAAAACATGGTCAAAGGCCGTATCAGCAAGTTCCTGGCTGAAGCGAGCCTGGTTGAGCAGGCGTTCGTCAAGAACCCTGAAATCAAGGTTGGCGAACTGGCCAAGAAAGCCGGTGCTGAAATCGTTTCCTTCACCTACTTCAAAGTAGGCGACGGCATCGAGAAGCCGGTCGACAACTTCGCTGAAGAAGTTGCTGCCCAGCTGGCTGCCGCCAAGCAATAAGACGGTTTTTTAACTGTCGCCCTGAAGAGGCTGCCCGCTCACGCGCGCAGCCTCTTTTCAGATGGGGTACCAATTTTTAATTGGTTTCCTTTTGGAACTGGCTTACAAAGCCATGTTCCGATGGCGCTGAAGCAGCGCCAAGTTAGAGTGAACGCCAGCTGTAAACAGCTCGCAAAGAATTTTTAAAATACGCCGCAGGAGAGATTCGCAATGGCTCAGCAGGGCAGTGGTTATCAGGCTCGCTATAAACGCATTCTACTCAAGCTTAGCGGCGAGGCCCTGATGGGCTCGGAAGAGTTCGGGATCGATCCGAAAGTTCTGGATCGCATGGCGCTGGAAGTCGGCCAACTGGTCGGCATCGGTGTTCAGGTCGGTCTGGTGATCGGCGGCGGCAACCTGTTCCGCGGTGCAGCGCTAAGCGCGGCCGGCATGGATCGGGTCACCGGCGACCACATGGGCATGCTGGCCACTGTGATGAACGCCCTGGCCATGCGCGATGCGCTGGAACGTGCCAATATCTCGGCCATCGTGATGTCGGCTATTTCCATGGTTGGCGTAACCGATCACTATGATCGCCGCAAAGCCATGCGCCACTTGAACGCCAAGGAAGTCGTGATTTTCGCGGCCGGTACCGGCAATCCGTTCTTCACCACGGATTCGGCAGCGTGCTTGCGTGCAATCGAGATCGATGCCGATGTCGTGCTCAAGGCGACCAAGGTCGATGGCGTCTACACCGCTGACCCATTCAAAGACCCGCATGCCGAGAAGTTCGATCATCTGACTTACGATGAAGTGCTGGATCGCAAGCTGGGTGTGATGGATCTGACCGCCATTTGCCTGTGCCGCGACCACAAGATGCCGTTGCGCGTATTTAACATGAACAAGCCCGGCGCCCTGCTGAACATCGTACATGGCGGCGCTGAAGGGACCCTGATCGAGGAAGGCCAACAATGATCAACGAAATCAAGAAAGACGCTAAAGAGCGTATGCAGAAATCCGTCGAGTCGCTGATGCACAACTTCGGCCGTATTCGTACGGGCCAGGCGCACCCAAGCATTCTGGAAGGCGTGATGGTGCCGTATTACGGTTCCGACACTCCGATCAAGCAGGTAGCGAACATCACCGTCAAAGACGCCCGTACCCTGCAAGTCGTTGCCTTTGAGCGCAACATGCTGGGTGCCGTCGACAAAGCCATCGGTAGCGCGGGTCTGAACCTCAACCCGACGAACCTGGGTGAATTGCTGCTGATCTCCATGCCGGCCCTGACCGAAGAAACCCGTAAGGGCTTCACCAAACAGGCTCGCGATGTTGCTGAAGATGCCCGTGTTGCGGTGCGCAACATCCGTCGTGATGCGAACAGCCAGCTCAAGGATCTGGTCAAGGAAAAAGAAATCAGCGAAGACGAAGAGCGCCGCGCCACTGGTGAGATCGATGATCTGACCAAAAAGTACGTGGCTGAAATCGACGCGAATCTGGCGCAGAAAGAAAAAGACCTGATGGCCGTATAAGGGTCGCGTTTTCATGGAAAAGACCAAGCAGACTGCGCCGTCCGCGGTGCCGCGCCATGTCGCGATCATCATGGATGGTAATAATCGCTGGGCGAAAAAGCGCTTTATGCCGGGTGTCGCCGGTCATAAAGCGGGCGTGGATGCGGTTCGTGCGGTGATCGAGGTGTGCGCTGAGGCCGGGGTCGAAGTATTGACCCTGTTCGCCTTCTCCAGCGAGAACTGGCAGCGCCCGGCCGACGAGGTCAGCGCCTTGATGGATCTGTTCTTCAAGGCATTGCGTCGCGAGGCCAAGCGCCTGAACGAAAACAACATCAGTTTGCGCATCATTGGCGACCGTTCGCGCTTTCATCCTGAGCTTCAGGCTGCCATGCGTGAAGCTGAGGCAATGACGGCGGGCACCAATCGCTTCGTTCTGCAGATCGCTGCCAACTATGGCGGACAGTGGGATATCGCGCAGGCCGCACAGCGTCTGGCTCGGGAAGTTCAGGCCGGGCACCTGCGTCCGGAAGACATTACTCCGGAACTGTTGCAAACCTGCCTGGCTACCGGCGATTTGCCGTTGCCGGACTTGTGCATCCGTACCGGTGGCGAGCACCGCATCAGTAACTTCCTGCTGTGGCAACTGGCTTACGCCGAGTTGTACTTCTCCGACCTGTTCTGGCCGGACTTCAAACACGATGCCATGCGTACCGCGCTGGCCGATTTTGCTTCTCGGCAGCGCCGCTTCGGTAAAACGAGCGAGCAGGTCGAGGCTGGAGCCCGGGTTTAATGCTTAAACAACGAATCATCACCGCGCTGATCCTGCTGCCGATTGCCTTGTGCGGGTTTTTCCTGCTCGAAGGCACCGGTTTTGCGCTGTTCATCGGGCTGGTCGTGACCCTCGGTGCGTGGGAGTGGGCTCGCCTGGCGGGCTTCACTGAGCAGCCGGCCCGCATTGCCTATGCAGCTGTGGTCGCGATGATGCTGTTTGTCATGCATATCGTGCCTGGGCTCGCACCCTGGGTGTTGGGCGCTTCGGTGCTTTGGTGGGGCGTCGCAACCTATCTGGTGCTGACTTATCCACGCACCAGCGATCTTTGGTCCAGCGCTGCCTGCAAGTTGGTGATCGGTCTGCTGATCCTGCTACCCGCCTGGCAAGGTCTGATTCAGATCAAGCAGGAGTCTTTAGGCAACTGGCTGATCATGGCGGTGATGGTGCTGGTCTGGGGCGCTGATATCGGTGCTTACTTTTCAGGCCGAGCCTTCGGCAAGCGCAAACTGGCGCCACAGGTCAGTCCCGGCAAAAGCTGGGAGGGCGTCTACGGTGGCCTCGCGGTGAGTCTGGTCATTACTGTCATTGTTAGTCTGGTTCGAGACTGGACGGTGGCGCAGCTGTTCAAAGGTTTGATTGGTGCAGCCATCATCGTGTTTATCTCGGTGGTAGGTGATCTCACCGAAAGCATGTTCAAGCGTCAGTCCGGGATCAAGGACAGCAGTAATCTGCTGCCGGGTCACGGCGGCGTGCTGGACCGTATCGACAGCCTGACTGCAGCGATTCCGGTGTTTGCCGTGCTGCTGTGGATGGCGGCACCGTGAGCCGCCCGCAGCAGATTACCGTCCTGGGGGCGACCGGTTCGATTGGACTGAGCACGCTTGACGTCATCGCTCGCCACCCCGAGCGTTATCAGGTTTTCGCCTTGAGCGGTTACACCCGTCTGAGCGAGCTGTTGGCGCTGTGCGTTCGCCATACGCCGCGGTTCGCCGTGGTACCTGAGGCGGGTGCTGCCCGAGGCTTGCAGGACGACTTGCGCGCTGCTGGTCTGCCGACCCGCGTGCTGGTGGGTGAGGAAGGCCTGTGTCAGGTTGCTTCCGATCCTGAGGTCGATGCGGTCATGGCGGCCATCGTTGGCGCTGCTGGCTTGCGACCGACTCTGGCGGCGGTCGAAGCCGGCAAGAAAATCCTCCTGGCCAACAAAGAAGCACTGGTGATGTCCGGTGCGCTGTTCATGCAGGCGGTGCGCAAGAGTGGTTCGGTGTTGTTGCCGATCGACAGCGAGCACAACGCGATTTTCCAGTGCATGCCACAGGATTTCGCTCGTGGGCTGAGTGCCGTCGGGGTGCGTCGGATTTTACTCACGGCCTCTGGCGGTCCGTTCCGACAGACACCTATGGCTGAACTGGTGCATGTTTCCCCTGAGCAAGCGTGTGCCCACCCGAACTGGTCCATGGGGCGCAAGATTTCGGTGGATTCGGCCAGCATGATGAACAAGGGGCTGGAGCTGATCGAAGCCTGCTGGCTGTTTGATGCCAAGCCGTCCCAGGTCGAAGTGGTGATTCATCCTCAAAGCGTGATTCATTCCCTGGTCGATTACATTGATGGTTCGGTATTGGCCCAGTTAGGTAACCCTGACATGCGCACGCCGATCGCCAACGCGCTGGCCTGGCCGGAGCGAATCGATTCGGGTGTTGCGCCGCTGGACCTGTTTGCAATTGCGCGGCTGGACTTCCAGGCGCCTGATGAAGAGCGATTCCCGTGCCTGCGCCTTGCGCGTCAGGCGGCTGAATCCGGCAATAGCGCGCCGGCCATGCTGAATGCGGCGAATGAAGTGGCGGTCGCGGCCTTTCTCGACGGGCGGGTTCGCTACCCGGAAATCGCGAGTATCATCGAAGAAGTATTGAATCTCGAGCCCGTGGTTGCGGTTGACGATCTCGAGGCAGTGTTCACGGCTGACGCAAAAGCGCGAGTACTGGCCGAACAATGGTTGAGTCGTCACGGGCGGTAAGTGCTGCAATACGTTGACCCATGCGGCACTGGACAGGATTGCGGAGAAAGTAGATGAGCGCGCTCTATATGATTGTCGGCACCCTGGTGGCTTTGGGTGTGCTGGTCACCTTCCACGAATTCGGCCATTTTTGGGTCGCGCGTCGCTGTGGGGTCAAAGTGCTGCGTTTCTCCGTGGGCTTCGGTATGCCGTTGCTGCGCTGGCACGACAAGAAAGGCACTGAGTTCGTCGTCGCCGCGATCCCGCTGGGCGGTTACGTGAAAATGCTCGACGAGCGCGAAGGCGAAGTGCCGGCCGATCAGCTTGATCAATCTTTCAATCGCAAATCCGTCCGCCAGCGTATCGCTATCGTATCGGCGGGCCCGATTGCCAACTTTTTACTGGCGATGATTTTTTTCTGGGTGCTCGCCATACTCGGCAGCGAGCAAGTGCGCCCGGTCATTGGTGCAGTCGAATCCGGCAGTATCGCCGCCAAGGCTGGTTTGAGCGCGGGCCAGGAAATCATTGCCATCGATGGCGAGCCAACTTCCGGCTGGGCCGCGGTGAACCTGCAGTTGGTCCGTCGTCTTGGGGAGAGCGGTTCCCTGCAGTTGCTGGTCCGTGATCAGGGTTCCACGGTGGATTCGCCCCGTGAGCTGATGCTGGATAAATGGCTCAAGGGTGCCGATGAGCTCGATCCGATTCGTTCGCTGGGTCTACGCCCTTGGCGTCCGGCGCTGCCACCGGTCCTGGCCGAGCTTGACCCGAAAGGCCCGGCGCAGGCTGCTGGCCTGAAGACCGGTGACCGACTGTTGGCTCTGGACGGCAAGTCGCTTGATGACTGGCAGCAGGTGGTGGACACGGTCCGTATGCACCCTGATACCAAAATCATGCTGCGCGTCGAGCGTGATGGTGCTCAAATCGACGTCCCTGTGACGCTGGCCGCTCGCGGCGAGAAGAAGGCACCCAGTGGTTATCTGGGGGCTGGGGTGAAGGCAGTCGATTGGCCGCCAGAGATGATTCGCGAAGTGAGTTATGGTCCTGTGGCAGCGATTGGGGAGGGTGCTCGACGCACCTGGACCATGAGCGTACTGACCCTCGATTCGCTCAAGAAAATGTTGTTCGGTGAGCTCTCGGTAAAAAACTTGAGTGGACCGATAACCATTGCTAAAGTGGCGGGCGCTTCTGCCCAGTCGGGTGTCGCTGATTTCCTGAATTTCCTTGCTTATCTGAGTATTAGCTTGGGGGTTCTGAATTTGTTGCCCATTCCTGTACTGGATGGGGGGCATTTGTTGTTTTATCTGATCGAGTGGGCGCGTGGTCGCCCCTTGTCGGATCGGGTGCAGGGTTGGGGGATACAGATCGGTATCAGTTTGGTGATCGGGGTGATGTTGCTTGCTCTTGTCAATGATCTGGGTCGACTGTAACGCTTCGCTGAATTGCGAATCTGCCGCATTTTGCGGCAGTTTGTTTATTGCCAGTTGGAATAAGAAAGGACTTCATGAAACGTCTGCTGCTAACTGCGGTTCTCACCGTATTGATGATCGCCGAAGTTCACGCCGAGTCCTTCACTATCTCTGATATTCGCGTCAATGGCCTCCAGCGGGTCTCCGCGGGTAGCGTCTTTGGTGCTTTGCCGTTGAACGTCGGTGAACAGGCGGATGATCGTCGCCTGGTGGAATCCACTCGTGCGTTGTTCAAAACCGGTTTCTTTCAAGATATCCAGCTGGGCCGCGATGGCAACGTCCTGGTCATCACGGTAGTCGAGCGTCCGTCGGTCGCCAGTATCGAGATCGAGGGTAACAAGGCGATCTCCACTGAAGACCTGATGAAAGGCCTCAAACAATCCGGTCTGGCCGAAGGCGAGATCTTCCAGCGCGCCACCCTCGAAGGCGTGCGTAACGAGTTGCAGCGCCAATACGTCGCTCAGGGTCGCTACTCGGCTACCGTCGACACTGAAGTGGTGCCGCAGCCGCGTAACCGCGTTGGGTTGAAGGTCAATATCAACGAAGGCACCGTTGCTGCTATCCAGCACATCAACGTGGTGGGTAACACCGTCTTCCCTGAAGAAGACCTGATCGACCTGTTTGAACTCAAGACCACCAACTGGTTGTCGTTCTTCAAGAACGATGACAAGTACGCTCGTGAAAAACTGTCCGGTGACCTGGAGCGTCTGCGCTCCTACTACCTGGACCGTGGCTATATCAACATGGATATCGCTTCGACCCAGGTGTCCATCACCCCGGACAAGAAGCACGTCTATATCACCGTCAACGTCAATGAAGGCGAGAAGTACACCGTCCGTGACGTCAAGCTGAGCGGCGACCTGAAAGTCCCTGAAGACCAGGTCAAGTCCCTGCTGCTGGTCCAGAAAGGCCAGGTGTTCTCGCGCAAGCTGATGACCACCACGTCCGAACTGATCACCCGTCGTCTGGGTAACGAGGGTTACACCTTCGCCAACGTCAATGGCGTGCCTCAGCCTCACGATGAAGACCACACCGTCGACATCACGTTCGCCGTCGATCCGGGTAAACGTGCTTACGTGAACCGCATCAACTTCCGTGGCAACACCAAGTCCGAAGACGAAGTGCTGCGCCGTGAAATGCGTCAGATGGAAGGCGGCTGGGCTTCGACTTACCTGATCGACCAATCCAAGACTCGTCTTGAACGTCTGGGCTTCTTCAAGGAAGTCAACGTCGAAACACCGGCCGTGCCGGGCGTCGACGACCAGGTAGACGTGAACTACAGCGTTGAAGAACAGGCTTCCGGTTCGATTACCGCCAGCGTCGGTTTCGCCCAGAGCGCCGGTCTGATCCTCGGTGGTTCGATCACCCAGAACAACTTCCTGGGTACGGGTAACAAAGTCAGCATCGGTTTGACCCGCAGTCAATACCAGAGTCGCTATAACTTCGGTTATGTCGACCCGTACTGGACTGCCGATGGCGTGAGCCTGGGTTACAACGCGTTCTATCGCACCACTGACTACAAAGACCTCGACGTCGACGTAGCCAGCTATGCCGTAGACAGCCTGGGTGCAGGCGTGAGCGTCGGTTACCCGATCAGCGAGACTTCGCGTCTGACCTTCGGCCTGACTGCGCAACAAGACAAGATCAAGACCGGTCAATACACCGTTGACGAGATCTTCGACTTCGTTAACAGGGAAGGCGACAGCTACCTGAACTTCAAGGCCTCGGCCGGCTGGTCCGAGTCCACACTGAACAAAGGCGTATTGGCGACCCGTGGTCATTCCCAAAGCCTGACACTGGAAACCACCACGCCTGGCAGCGACCTGTCGTTCTTCAAGCTTGATTACCGTGGCCAGTTGTTCCAGCCATTGTCTGAAAACTACACCATGCGCCTGCACACCGAACTGGGCTATGGCGATGGTTATGGTTCTACCGATGGCTTGCCGTTCTATGAAAACTACTATGCTGGTGGTTTCAACTCGGTTCGTGGCTTCAAGGACAGCACCCTCGGTCCTCGCAGTACACCAAGTCGCGGTGCGGCTGTGACGGGTAATACCGGCACGCTGGCCGACCCGGACCAGGATCCGCTGCCGTTCGGTGGTAACGTTTTGATCCAGGGTGGTGTCGAGGTGTTGTTCCCGCTGCCATTCGTCAAGGATCAACGTTCCCTGCGTACTTCGGTATTCTGGGATGTGGGTAACGTATTCGACTCCAAGTGCGATAAAACGACGAACGCTAATGTCGGTTCAACCGCTCAAACAGAATGTAACGACATCAGCCTGAGCAACTTGGCCAGCTCCGTCGGTGTAGGCGTGACCTGGGTTACCGCACTGGGTCCTCTGAGCTTCGCGTTGGCCATGCCGGTCAAGAAACCGAATGACGCTGATACTCAAGTGTTCCAATTCTCCCTCGGCCAGACGTTCTAAGCGTCTGACCCAAGATAACGACAATGGATTTTGTAGGAGTGCATCGTGCGTAAGTTGACTCAATTGGTTCTCCTGGCGACCGTACTGGTAGCAGGTCCGGCTTTTGCCGACATGAAAATCGCCGTTCTGAACTATCAGATGGCTCTGTTGGAATCCGATGCGGCCAAGAAGTACGCCGTTGATGCCGAGAAGAAGTTCGGCCCACAGCTGAGCAAGCTCAAGACTCTGGAAAGCAGTGCCAAGGGCATTCAGGACCGTCTGATGGCTGGCGGCGACAAGATGCAGCAAGGCGAGCGTGAACGCCTGGAACTCGAGTTCAAGCAAAAGGCCCGTGACTTCCAGTTCCAGTCCAAGGAATTGAACGAAGCCAAAGCCGTTGCTGACCGTGAAATGCTGAAACAGCTCAAGCCGAAACTGGACAGTGCTGTGGAAGAAGTCATCAAGAAAGGTGCTTTTGACCTGGTCTTCGAGCGTGGCGCAGTGATTGATGTCAAACCTCAGTACGACATCACTCGCCAGGTTATCGAGCGCATGAATCAGCTGAAGTAACCATGACAGCGACTATAAAGCTCGGCCAATTGGCCGAGTTCCTCGGCGCCACACTGCGTGGCGACCCGGAGAAAGAAATCACTGGGCTAGCCACTTTGCAAGAGGCTGGCCCAGCTCAGTTGAGCTTTCTCGCAAACCCCCAATACCGTAAATACCTGGCTGACAGCCGGGCCGCAGCCCTGTTGCTGAAGGCCGCTGACGCTGAAGGTTTTGCAGGTAATGCGCTGGTGGTGCCTGATCCGTATCTGGCCTACGCGCGGATTTCCCATCTGTTCGATCCCAAGCCAAAGGCGGCTGCCGGTATTCATCCGACAGCGGTTGTGGCAGCGGATGCAGTGGTCGATCCGGCGGCGAGCATTGGCGCCTTTGCGGTGATCGAAAGCGGCGCGCGTATTGCTGCGGGTGTGACCGTTGGCGCGCACTGCTTCATCGGTGCCCGCTGCGAGATTGGTGAGGGCGGCTGGCTGGCCCCGCGAGTCACGCTGTACCACGATGTTCGCATCGGTAAGCGGGTGGTGATTCAATCGGGTGCCGTACTCGGCGGCGAAGGTTTCGGTTTTGCCAACGAGAAAGGTATCTGGCAGAAAATCGCCCAGATCGGTGGTGTGCTGGTCGGTGACGACGTGGAGATTGGCGTGAATACCGCTATCGATCGCGGTGCACTGGCCGATACCGTTCTGGGTAACGGGGTGAAACTCGACAACCAGATTCAGATCGCCCACAACGTCCAGGTCGGTGATCACACCGCCATGGCCGCGTGTGTGGGGATCTCCGGCAGCACCAAGATCGGCAAGCATTGCATGCTCGCCGGTGGCGTAGGGCTGGTGGGGCATATCGAGATTTGCGACAACGTTTTTATCACCGGGATGACCATGGTGACCCACTCGATTACCGAAAAGGGTTCCTATTCTTCCGGTACAGCCATGCAACCGGCAGCCGAATGGCGCAAAAGCGCGGCACGCATTCGTCAGCTCGATGACATCGCGCGGCGTCTGCGACAGCTGGAAAAGCGTGTAGGGGAAGTGACCCCTGACGGTAATGCTTCATCAGATGGCTGATACCATTTCAATATCAAGTGTGCACAGCCGCTAGACTGCCTCCTTGATTTGCTAGAGGGGTGCGCGTCAGTCGCGCCTCCCAATCTTTACATAGGCTTCCCCCCGAAATGATGGACATCAACGAGATTCGCGAATACCTGCCTCACCGTTACCCGTTCCTGCTGGTGGACCGGGTCGTGGATCTGGATGTGGAAGGCAAGCGCATTCGCGCTTACAAGAATGTCAGCATCAACGAACCCTTCTTCAATGGTCACTTCCCTGCGCATCCAATCATGCCGGGTGTGTTGATCATCGAAGCGATGGCTCAGGCTGCCGGCATCCTTGGCTTCAAAATGCTCGACGTGAAGCCTGCCGACGGCACGCTCTACTACTTCGTCGGCTCCGACAAGCTGCGTTTTCGCCAGCCCGTCACCCCAGGCGATCAGTTGATCCTCGAAGCCCGCTTCATCAGCTGCAAGCGTCAGATCTGGAAGTTCGAGTGCCAGGCTTCGGTCGATGGCAAGCCAGTCTGCTCTGCTGAAATCATCTGCGCGGAACGCAAACTATGAGTTTGATTGACCCTCGCGCAATCATCGATCCGACGGCTATCCTGGCCGACGGCGTCGAGGTCGGCCCTTGGTCGATCATCGGTGCAGGTGTGGAAATCGGCGAGGGGACAGTGATCGGGCCGCATGTGATTCTCAAAGGCCCGACCCGAATCGGAAAGCACAACCGCATCTACCAGTTTTCTTCGGTAGGCGAGGACACGCCCGATCTGAAATACAAGGGTGAAGAAACTCGCCTGGTCATCGGTGACCACAACGTCATCCGTGAAGGCGTGACGATTCACCGTGGAACCGTTCAGGACCGTTCTGAAACAACCCTGGGCGATCACAATCTGATCATGGCTTATGCCCACATCGGCCACGACAGCGTCATCGGCAACCACTGCATCCTGGTCAACAACACCGCGTTGGCGGGCCATGTGCACGTTGAAGACTGGGCGATCCTGTCCGGTTTTACCCTGGTTCACCAGTATTGCCATATCGGCGCCCACAGCTTTTCCGGTATGGGCACCGCCATCGGCAAGGACGTCCCGGCGTACGTTACGGTGTTTGGCAACCCGGCCGAAGCCCGCAGCATGAACTTCGAAGGCATGCGTCGTCGTGGTTTCAGCGAAGATGCGATCCACGCGCTGCGTCGTGCCTACAAGGTGGTTTATCGCCAGGGCCTGACGGTCGAACAGGCGCTCGCCGAACTGGCCGAGCCTTCGGATCAGTTCCCGGAAGTCGCGGTGTTCCGTGATTCCATCCAGTCTTCGACCCGCGGCATCACTCGTTAATCATGGCTAATCTGCGTATTGCGCTGGTAGCGGGTGAGGCTTCCGGCGACATTCTTGGCGCGGGTCTCATGCGCGCACTCAAGTCTCAGCACCCGGCAGTCGAGTTCATCGGTGTCGGCGGTCCGCTGATGCAGGCCGAAGGCCTGACCTCGTATTTCCCGATGGAGCGTCTTTCGGTCATGGGCCTGGTGGAAGTGCTGGGTCGCTTGCGCGAGTTGCTGGCACGCCGCAAGAAGCTGGTTGCCGACCTGATCGCCGAGAAGCCGGACGTATTCATCGGTATCGATGCCCCGGACTTCAACCTCAATATCGAACTCAAGCTGCGTCAGGCCGGGATCAAGACCGTGCATTACGTTAGCCCGTCGGTTTGGGCGTGGAGGCAGAAACGGGTGCTGAAGATTCGCGAAGGCTGCGATCTGATGCTGACGCTGTTCCCGTTCGAAGCAAAATTCTATGAAGAGAAGGGCGTGCCGGTGCGGTTTGTCGGGCATTCCCTGGCTGACGCCATCCCGCTGGAGGCCGATCGTGCCGCCGCGCGGGCTGAACTCGGCTTGCCCGACGGGCCGCTGGTTGCTCTGATGCCGGGCAGTCGTGGTGGCGAAGTTGGCCGGCTAGGTGCGTTGTTCCTCGATACGGCCCAGCGTCTGCGAGCCCTGCGCCCTGGTGTGCGGTTCGTCATGCCTTGCGCCGGCCCCGAGCGCCGCAAGCAGCTTGAAGAGCTGCTGGCGGGCCGAGATCTGCCGCTGACATTGCTCAACGGTAAATCCCATCTGGCCCTCGCAGCCTGTGACGCTGTGCTGATCGCGTCCGGAACCGCGACGCTTGAAGCGTTGTTGTACAAACGGCCGATGGTGGTCGCGTACCGCTTGGCACCGCTGACGTTCTGGATTCTCAAGCGCATGGTGAAAAGTCCCTACATCTCCTTGCCGAACCTGCTGGCCCAGCGCCTGTTGGTGCCCGAGTTGCTGCAGGACGATGCGACGGTTGAAGCCTTGGCCCAGACGCTGTCGCCACTGATCGAAGGCGGTGAAGAACAGACCCGCGGCTTCGATGAAATTCACCGTACCTTACGTCTGGACGCCTCCAATCAGGCGGCGGACGCGGTACTGAACCTGATCGGCAAAACACAATGAGCAAAGCAAGCATTCAGATGGGCCTGGACTTCACCCTGGTCGCCGAAGTTGAAGATCTGGTCGCCGGCGTTGACGAGGTCGGTCGCGGCCCGCTTTGTGGTGCTGTGGTGACAGCCGCGGTGATCCTCGATCCGAACCGTCCGATCCTGGGCCTGAACGACTCGAAGAAGCTCACCGAAGCCCGCCGCGAAAAGCTCTACGACGAGATCTGCGAAAAAGCCCTGAGCTGGTGCATCGCCCGGGCCGAAGTCGAAGAAATCGACGAGCTGAACATTCTCCACGCCACCATGCTGGCCATGCAGCGCGCCGTCGAAGGTCTGCACATCACGCCGAAACTGGCGATGATCGACGGCAATCGTTGCCCGAAACTGTCGATGCGTGCCGAAGCAGTGGTGCAAGGCGACGGCAAGGTACCGGCCATCGCAGCCGCGTCGATTCTGGCCAAGGTCAGTCGCGACCGCGAGATGGCAGCGTTCGAATTGATTTACCCGGGGTACGGCATCGGTGGCCACAAAGGCTACCCGACGCCTGTTCACCTGGAGGCGCTGGCCCGCTTGGGGCCAACGCCGATTCACCGCCGCTCGTTCGCCCCGGTACGCCTGGCTTACGAGGCGCGGGAAAACCTGATCGAGAGTTAGTCGCAAGGCTGATGTTTTTGGCAAGGCCCGGTACAATCCGGGCCTTGTTGTCTTCACGTTTCTAGTTTCTAGACAGGATCACTATGCCGGCTTCATTCGTTCATCTACGCCTGCACACTGAGTATTCCCTGGTCGACGGTCTGGTGCGGATCAAACCGCTGGTCAAGACCCTGGTCGGCATGAACATGCCTGCCGTAGCGGTCACCGATCAGAACAACATGTGTTCCCTGGTCAAATTCTATAAAGCCGCCATGGGCGCCGGGATCAAGCCGATCTGTGGCGCCGACCTGTGGCTGTCGAACAAGGATCCGGATAACGCTCTGAGCCGGATCAGCCTGCTGGCGATGAACGCCGTGGGTTATCGCAACCTCACCGAACTGATCTCCCGCGGCTTCATCGACGGCCAGCGCAATGGCTCGGTCATCATCGAGCGTGAGTGGGTGGCCGAAGCCAGCGAAGGCTTGATCATGCTGTCGGCGGCGAAAGAAGGCGAGATCGGCCTGGCCATGCTCAGTGGCAACCCGGCCGAAGCGGAAAACCTGGCACGCGAATGGATGGCCGTGTTCCCGGATCGTTTCTATCTGGAGATCCAGCGCACCAACCGCCCCAACGACGAAGAACAGCTGCACGGCGCCGTGGCCCTGGCTGAAAAAATCGGCGCGCCGCTGGTCGCGACCAACGACGTGCGCTTCATCAAGCAGGAAGACTTTGCCGCTCACGAAACCCGCGTTTGCATCGGTGAGGGCCGCGCCCTCGACGATCCGCGGCGTTCGAAGAATTACAGCGATCAGCAATACCTCAAAAGTGCCGAGGAAATGGCTGAGTTGTTCAGCGACATTCCCGAAGCGCTGGAAAACACCGTCGAGATTGCCAAGCGCTGCAACATCGAAGTGAAGCTGGGCACTCACTTCCTGCCCAACTTCCCGATCCCCGATGGCATGACCATCGACGAGTATTTCCGCAAGGTTTCCTTCGATGGCCTGGAAGATCGCCTGAGCGTTCTGCTGCCCAAGGACACCACCGAAGACTACGAAACCAAGCGTCAGGTCTACGTCGATCGGCTGAATTTCGAGCTGGATATCATCATCCAGATGGGTTTCCCCGGTTACTTCCTGATCGTTATGGACTTTATCCAGTGGGCCAAGAGCAACGGTGTGCCAGTAGGCCCAGGCCGTGGATCGGGTGCCGGGTCGCTGGTGGCCTATGTGCAGAAGATCACCGACCTCGACCCGCTGGAATATGACCTGCTGTTCGAACGTTTCCTTAACCCGGAACGGGTATCCATGCCCGACTTCGACGTCGACTTCTGCATGGACGGTCGCGACCGTGTAATCGACTACGTGGCCGAGAAATACGGCCGCAACGCGGTAAGCCAGATCATCACCTTCGGTTCCATGGCGGCCAAGGCTGTGGTCCGTGACGTGGCGCGGGTGCAGGGCAAGTCCTACGGTTTGGCGGATCGTCTGTCGAAGATGATCCCGTTCGAAGTCGGCATGACCCTGGAAAAGGCCTACGAACAGGAAGAAATCCTCCGTGACTTCATCAAGGTCGATGAAGAAGCTGCCGAAATCTGGGAAATGGCCCGCAAGCTTGAAGGCGTTGTGCGTAACGTCGGCAAGCACGCCGGTGGTGTGGTTATTGCCCCGACCAAACTGACTGACTTCTCGCCGATTTATTGCGATGAGGCCGGTGATGGTCTGGTCACCCAGTTCGACAAGGACGACGTTGAAGCTGCTGGCCTGGTGAAGTTCGACTTCCTCGGTCTGCGGACCCTGACGGTCATCGACTGGGCGCTGAAAACCATCAACCGTGATCGCGCCAAGGTTGATGAGCCGCCGCTGGATATCGCGTTCATCCCGCTGGATGACAAGCCGACTTACCAGTTGCTGCAAAAAGCTGAAACGACTGCGGTGTTCCAGCTTGAGTCGCGAGGCATGAAAGAGCTGATCAAAAAGCTCAAGCCCGACTGCCTGGAAGATTTGATTGCACTGGTGGCCCTGTTCCGTCCGGGCCCGTTGCAATCGGGCATGGTGGACGACTTTATCAACCGTAAGCACGGTCGCGCCGAACTTGCGTACCCGCACTCGGACTACCAGTACGAAGGCCTCAAACCGGTTCTGGCACCGACTTACGGCATCATCCTGTATCAGGAACAGGTGATGCAGATTGCCCAGGTCATGGCCGGTTACACCCTTGGCGGCGCGGACATGCTGCGTCGAGCCATGGGTAAGAAAAAACCCGAAGAAATGGCCAAGCAGCGCGGCGGTTTCATTGAAGGTTGCACGACCAACAATATCGACGCCGACCTGGCTGGTAACATTTTCGACCTGGTAGAAAAGTTCGCCGGTTACGGTTTCAACAAATCCCACTCCGCTGCTTACGGCCTGGTGTCCTACCAGACCGCCTGGCTGAAAACGCACTACCCGGCGCCCTTCATGGCCGCGGTACTGTCGGCGGATATGCACAACACCGACAAGGTCGTGACCTTGATCGAAGAAATTCGCACCATGAAGCTGCGTCTCGACGCGCCGGATGTGAATACTTCGGAGTTCAAGTTCACGGTGAATGACGAAGGCCGGATTATTTACGGCCTCGGCGCGATCAAAGGTGTGGGTGAAGGTCCGGTGGAAGCCATTACCGAGGCGCGTCAGGAAGGTCCGTTCAAGGATCTGTTCGATTTCTGCGCCCGTGTCGACCTCAAACGTATCAACAAGCGCACCCTGGACGGTTTGATCCGCAGCGGTGCGCTGGATCGTCTGGGGCCTTACTTCCATGACGAGCAGAAAGCCTATCAGGCCAATATCGACCGCAACCGGGCGGTCTTGCTGAACGCGATGGAAGGGGCGATCAAGGCGGCCGAACAAACCGCGCGTACCCACGACAGCGGTCATGTCGACCTGTTTGGCGGTCTGTTCGTCGAAGAAGATGCCGATGTCTACGCTAATCACCGCAAGGCCAAGGAACTGACCCTCAAGGAACGCCTGAAAGGGGAGAAAGACACCCTGGGCCTGTACCTGACCGGTCACCCGATCGACGAATACGAAGGTGAGATCCGCCGTTTCGCCCGCCAACGCATCATCGACCTGAAACCGGCCCGCGATACCCAGACCGTCGCGGGCATGATCATCGCCCTGCGAGTCATGAAGAACAAAAAGGGCGACAAGATGGGTTTCATTACCCTCGACGACCGCTCTGGACGGATCGAGGCCTCGCTGTTCGCCGAAGCATTCCATTCCGCGCAATCGTTGTTGCAGACCGACGCGATGGTGGTGGTCGAAGGCGAAGTCAGCAACGACGATTTCTCCGGTGGCTTGCGGCTACGGGTCAAGCGGGTGATGAGCATGGAAGATGCGCGCACCAATCTGGCTGAAAGCCTGCGCTTGAAGCTGCAAACCCAGGATTTGAAAGGCGATCAGCTACGCTGGCTCGGTGAGTTGTTCAAGCGTCACCGTGGCGCGTGCCCGATCACCATGGAATACACCAGTCCCGATGCGAAAGCCTTGTTGCAGTTCGGCGAGACCTGGCGGATCGACCCGGCGGATGCCTTGATTCAAGCCCTGCGTGACCAGTTCGGGCGAGACAACGTCTTCCTCCAATACCGTTGACGGTCCGGCCCTATAGCTAGGGCCTGATCTCGACCTGAATTTTTAATCTCGACCTGAACGCGCCTCTCCCTTAAGGTAGGGCGCGAATAGACAACCGGCCGGCCCAAGCTCTCTTGGAGGTCGACCCAAGACGGACGCCTATGAACCCGAATTTTCTAGATTTCGAACAGCCGATCGCCGACCTGCAAGCCAAGATCGAAGAGTTGCGCTTGGTCGGTAATGACAATTCGCTGAATATCGGCGATGAGATCTCCCGCCTGCAGGACAAAAGCAGCACGCTGACCGAAGACATCTTCGGCAAGCTGACCAGCTGGCAGATCGCGCGTCTGGCGCGTCACCCGAAACGTCCATATACCCTGGACTACATCGAACACATCTTCACCGAGTTCGACGAGCTGCATGGCGACCGTCACTTCTCCGACGACGCTGCGATCGTCGGCGGCATTGCCCGTCTGGACGACCAGCCGGTGATGATCATCGGTCACCAGAAAGGCCGTGAAGTGCGCGAGAAAGTTCGTCGCAACTTTGGCATGCCGCGTCCGGAAGGCTACCGCAAGGCCTGCCGCCTGATGGAAATGGCCGAACGTTTCAAAATGCCGATCCTGACCTTCATCGACACCCCGGGTGCTTACCCAGGTATCGACGCTGAAGAGCGCAACCAGAGCGAAGCGATTGCCTGGAACCTGCGTGTCATGGCACGCCTGAAAACCCCAATCATCGCCACCGTGATCGGTGAAGGTGGTTCCGGTGGTGCGCTGGCGATCGGCGTTTGCGATCAACTGAACATGCTGCAGTACTCGACTTACGCAGTAATTTCGCCGGAAGGTTGCGCTTCGATTCTGTGGAAGACCGCCGAGAAAGCGCCGGACGCTGCCGAAGCCATGGGCATCACTGCCGAGCGCCTGAAAGGCCTGGGTATTGTGGATAAAGTGATCGGCGAGCCTTTGGGCGGCGCACACCGTAATCCGGCCGCTGCGGCTGCATCGATCCGTGCCGAGCTGAGCTCGCAGCTGGCGATGTTGAAGAAGTTCGATAACGAAGCGCTGTTGGCTCGCCGTTACGAGCGTCTGATGAGCTACGGTCTCTGATCTGACCTCGGCTTCAATGTGGGAGCGGGCTTGCTCGCGAAGGCGGTATAACAGTCAACCGATGTGTTGAATGTTAAGCCGTCTTCGCGAGCAAGCCCGCTCCCACATTTGATTTGTGCGAAGTGATCGATATGAGTCAGTCCATGATTGATCTTCCTGCCAGGCTCTTGCTGAATCTCAAGCCTTGGCGCAACGCCGCAACCTGGCGCATCGCCTTCTCCGGTGGTCTCGACTCCACCGTTCTGCTGCACCTTCTCGTACACCTCGCAAAAACCGAATCCCTGCCAGCGCTAAGCGCCATCCATGTTCATCATGGCCTTCAGGCTGTGGCTGATGCGTGGCCGGATCATTGTCAGTCGGTCTGTGATGCGCTGGGTGTGCCGCTGCAGGTTGTTCGTGTGCAGGTTCAACCCGGCGCCAGCCTTGAGCGTGCAGCCCGGGATGCGCGATATGCCGCGTTCATCGAGGCGACTCAGGTCAATGAAGTGTTGATGACCGCCCAGCACCGTGATGATCAGGCGGAAACGTTGTTGTTTCGGCTATTGCGTGGGGCAGGGGTGAGGGGGTTGTCGGGGATGCCACGCCAGCGCCCGCTTGGTAAAGGGCAGTTGCTTCGGCCATTGCTCGATGTCACGCGGGCTGAGCTTGAAGCCTATGCGGCGGAGCATCGGCTGAGCTGGATCGAAGACCCATCGAACCAGGATCGGCAATTCTCGCGAAATTACCTGCGCCATCAGGTATTCCCGGTATTGACCGAGCGCTGGCCGCAAGCGGTAACGACCATGGCTCGCAGCACTGCGCATCTGAGTGAGGCACAGGGATTGCTCGATGAGCTTGCGCAAATCGACCTGGCCGGCGCCAGCACTGCCAATGATTTTGATTGGCTGGGATTGCCGTCCCTGGAACTGGGGGCATTGGAAACGCTGTCCGCTGCTCGTCAGCGTAATGCGTTAAGTCATTGGCTCGAACCGTTGACGAGACTGCCGGACAGTGACCATTGGTCGGGTTGGGAGAATTTACGTGATGCCACCGGCGATGCCTGCCCGATCTGGCGGCTGGCGGATGGCGAACTGCATCGGGCGGGTGGGCGTATCTGGTGGTTGTCCGGCCGTTGGTTGCGCCCGTCGCCCGCCGTCGGAAACTGGCCCGACCCCTCGCTATCGCTGGTGTTGCCGGACAACGGCGTGCTCACACTCACCGGCCAAATCCCCGATGGCCTGCTGCATATTCGCTATCGTGAGGGAGGTGAGGTGATGAATCTACCCGGTCGCGGCCATCGCGACTTGAAGCGATTGCTCAACGAAAGCGGCTTGCCGGGTTTCGTCCGTGGCAGATTGCCGCTGCTCTACCGAGGCGAGCAATTACTGGCCGTGGCCAACCTGCGGGGCTTGGACGGCAGTGCAAAGGACCGTTGGAATTTGCATTGGCAGCCGCCGCACGAAGATCTAGGTTTGAGCTGAAAGGGGCTTTCCGGTAGACTACGCTCCCTTCTTGATACAACTTCTGTGGATTCGCCTGAATTGCAGGAGTTGCCGATTACCAAGCAGTCTTTGCTGGGCGATTCCAAAAAATGTGTAGCGAGCAACGTACCGGTGTTTCATCTTCCGGTCTGTCCCAACGCGGCGGTTTTTTTGAAAGGTGCGCTGTGATTAATGCAGGTGATCGGGGGCTTCGGCCTTCCTTCGCTTTCCCCGGCGGCTCGGACCGCTTTAACGCAGACTTCTAGGGTTTTTCATGACGCGCTACATATTCGTCACGGGCGGTGTTGTTTCTTCATTGGGGAAAGGCATCGCATCGGCTTCATTGGCGGCCATCCTGGAGGCGCGGGGACTTAAGGTCACCATGCTGAAGCTGGACCCGTACATCAACGTTGACCCGGGCACCATGAGCCCGTTCCAGCACGGTGAAGTGTTCGTCACCCACGACGGCGCCGAGACCGACCTGGACCTGGGCCACTACGAGCGGTTCATCCGCACGACCATGACCCAGAACAACAACTTCACCACCGGCCGTGTCTACGAACACGTCCTGCGCAAAGAGCGCCGTGGTGATTACCTGGGCGCAACCATTCAGGTGATCCCGCACATCACCGACGAAATCAAGCGCCGGATCATCAAGGGCGCCGGCGATGCCGACGTGGCCATGGTCGAGATCGGTGGCACCGTGGGTGATATCGAATCCCAGCCTTTCCTCGAAGCCATCCGTCAATTGCGTTTCGAAGTCGGCGCCAAGCGCGCGATGCTGATGCACCTGACACTGGTGCCGTACATCGCCACTGCCGGCGAAACCAAAACCAAGCCTACTCAGCACTCGGTCAAGGAACTGCGTTCCATCGGCCTGCAGCCTGACGTGCTGGTTTGCCGCTCCGATCACCCGATCGACATCTCCTCGCGTCGCAAGATCGCTCAGTTCACCAACGTTGAAGAACGTGCGGTGATTGCGCTGGAAGACGCCGACACCATCTACAAGATCCCGGGCATTCTGCACGCCCAGGGCCTGGATGATTTCGTTGTCGAGCGTTTCGGCCTGCAATGTGGCGGCGCCGATCTGTCCGAGTGGGAAGCCGTGGTCGACGCCAAGCTCAACCCTGAGCATGAAGTCACCATCGCCATGGTCGGCAAGTACATGGAACTGCTGGACGCCTACAAGTCGCTGATCGAAGCGATGAGTCACGCCGGCATCAGCAACCGCACCAAGGTCAACCTGCGCTACATCGACTCCGAAGACATCGAAAACCAGGGCACTGCGCTGCTGGAAGGTGTCGACGCGATTCTGGTACCTGGCGGCTTCGGTCTGCGAGGCGTGGAAGGCAAGATCACCGCCGTTCAATACGCTCGCGAAAACAAGGTTCCTTACCTGGGCATCTGCCTGGGTATGCAAGTGGCCGTGATCGAGTTCGCTCGTAACGTGCTGGGCTGGAAAGACGCCAACTCCACCGAGTTCGATCGTGCGAGCGGTCATCCGGTCGTGGGTCTGATCACCGAGTGGGAAGATGCCACCGGCGCCGTCGAAACCCGTACCGAAACGTCCGATCTGGGCGGCACCATGCGTCTCGGCGCTCAGGATTGCCTGCTGGAATCGGGTTCCCTGGTGCACGATTGCTACGCCAAGGACGTGATCGTCGAGCGTCACCGTCACCGCTACGAAGTGAACAACAACCTGCTGCCGCAAATCATGGAAGCCGGTCTGAAAATCACCGGTCGTTCCGGTGATGGCGCCCTGGTAGAAGTGGTTGAAGCCCCGGATCATCCATGGTTCGTCGCTTGCCAGTTCCACCCGGAGTTCACCTCGACACCACGCGACGGTCACCCGTTGTTCAGCGGTTTCGTTAAAGCAGCTTTGGTTCAACACCAGAAGAAGGCGTAAATCCGATGGCCCAGAAGATCATCCGCGTAGGCGATATCGAGATTGCCAACGACAAGCCAATGGTGCTTTTCGGTGGCATGAACGTGCTGGAAAGCCGCGATATGGCGATGCAGGTCTGCGAAGAATACGTAAAGGTCACCGAGAAACTCGGTATCCCTTACGTGTTCAAGGCCAGCTTCGACAAGGCCAACCGTTCCTCCGTGACCTCTTACCGTGGCCCCGGCCTGGAAGAGGGCATGCGGATTTTCCAGGACATCAAGCAAGCGTTCGGCGTGCCGATCATCACCGACGTCCACGAGCCTGATCAGGCCGCGGTCGTCGCTGAAGTCTGCGACATCATCCAGCTGCCGGCCTTCCTGTCGCGCCAGACCGACCTGGTGGTCGCGATGGCCAAGACCGGTGCGGTGATCAACATCAAGAAAGCCCAGTTCCTCGCGCCTCAGGAAATGAAACACATCCTGAGCAAATGCGTGGAAGCGGGTAACGATCAGTTGATCCTCTGCGAACGCGGATCGAGCTTCGGCTACAACAACCTGGTCGTCGACATGCTCGGCTTCGGCATCATGAAGCAGTTCGAATACCCGGTGTTCTTCGATGTGACCCACGCGCTGCAAATGCCCGGCGGTCGCTCCGATTCCGCTGGTGGTCGCCGTGCTCAGGTCCTGGACCTGGCCAAAGCCGGTATGAGCCAGTCGTTGGCTGGCCTGTTCCTCGAAGCGCACCCGGACCCGGACAACGCCAAATGCGACGGCCCTTGCGCCTTGCGTCTGGACAAACTGGAGCCATTCCTGGCCCAGCTCAAAGCTTTGGACGAACTGGTGAAGAGTTTTCCGACGGTAGAAACCGCGTAATCCTCATTTCTCCGGTAAAGTACCGCACGAATTAATGCTCAGGCCCTCGGGTCTGGGCCTTATCGTCCGCAAGTCTGCCCGCTGCACATTACTTGCCGGCGATACAAGATTTCCTTCAGCTGCGTCGTTTTCGTCAACTTTGGAGTGTTTACAACAATGGCAAAAATCGTCGACATCAAAGGTCGTGAAGTTCTCGACTCCCGTGGCAACCCCACCGTGGAAGCGGACGTGCTTCTCGATAACGGCATCATCGGCAGTGCTTGCGCGCCGTCCGGTGCTTCCACTGGCTCGCGTGAAGCGCTCGAGCTGCGTGATGGCGACAAGAGCCGTTACCTGGGCAAGGGCGTGCTGAAAGCCGTCGCCAACATCAACGGTCCGATCCGCGACCTGTTGAAAGGTGCAGACCCAAGCGACCAGAAAGCGCTGGATCACGCGATGATCAAGCTCGACGGTACTGAAAACAAAGGCTCCCTGGGCGCCAACGCGATCCTCGCCGTTTCCCTGGCAGCCGCCAAGGCCGCCGCACAGGACCAGGACCTGCCGCTGTACGCTCACATTGCCAATCTGAACGGCACTCCGGGTGTTTACTCGATGCCGGTTCCGATGATGAACATCATCAACGGTGGCGAGCACGCCGATAACAACGTCGACATCCAGGAATTCATGGTTCAGCCAGTAGGCGCCAAGTCTTTCTCGGAAGGTCTGCGCATGGGCACCGAGATTTTCCATCACCTCAAAGCCGTTCTGAAGGCCCGTGGCCTGAGCACTGCTGTTGGCGACGAAGGTGGTTTCGCACCGAACCTGGCCTCCAACGAAGACGCTTTGAAAGTGATCTCCGAAGCCGTGGCCAACGCCGGTTACAAGCTGGGCACCGACGTGACCCTGGCGCTGGACTGCGCGGCCAGCGAATTCTACGAAGACGGTAAATACAACCTGTCCGGCGAAGGCCAGGTGTTCACCGCTGAAGGTTTCGCTGACTACCTGAAAGGCCTGACCGAGCGTTATCCGATCATCTCGATCGAAGACGGTCTGGACGAGTCCGACTGGGCTGGCTGGAAAATCCTCACCGACAAGATCGGCGAGAAAATCCAACTGGTAGGCGACGACCTGTTCGTAACCAACACCAAGATCCTGAAAGAAGGCATCGATAAAAAGATCGCCAACTCGATCCTGATCAAGTTCAACCAGATCGGCACCCTGACCGAAACCCTGGAAGCCATCCAGATGGCCAAGGCCGCTGGTTACACTGCCGTGATCTCGCACCGCTCCGGCGAAACCGAAGATTCGACCATTGCCGACCTGGCTGTGGGCACCGCGGCTGGCCAGATCAAGACCGGCTCCCTGTGCCGTTCCGACCGTGTTTCCAAGTACAACCAACTGCTGCGCATCGAAGAGCAGTTGAATGGCAAAGCCAAGTACAACGGTCGCAGCGAATTCCGCGGTTAATCGTTAATTGGTAAAAAGACACCGGATTGTGTCGGAAAAATCGCTACAGCGATGGATTTGCCACTAATCTGATGCCTTATAAGCACAAGCCTGGGTCTTCCGGGCTTCGTGCTATCAGAAGCTTCAAAGTTTTGGCATGGCTGTCTTTTTTCACTGGATACCTGATATTCGATGCGCAGTCCCAATTGGTTGTTCCTCGTCTTGCTCCTGCTGCTGGCTGGCCTGCAATACCGCCTGTGGGTGGGTAATGGCAGTCTGGCGCAAGTGGCCGAACTGACTCAGCAGATCGCAGATCAACACGCTGAGAACGAGGGGCTGCTTGAGCGCAATCGGGTGATGGACGCTGAAGTCAGTGAATTGAAAAAGGGCATGGAGACCGTTGAAGAACGGGCTCGCCATGAGTTGGGCATGGTCAAGGACGGTGAAACCCTTTACCAGTTGGCTCAATGAACCCCTCGTTACCGGCCTTCTGGGCTGTAATTCCTGCCGCGGGCGTCGGTGCCCGTATGGCCGCGGACCGTCCCAAGCAATACTTGCAACTGGGCGGGCGCACAATTCTCGAACACAGCCTTGGCTGTTTCCTTGATCACCCTTCCCTGAAAGGGTTGGTGGTCAGTCTTGCTGTTGATGATCCTTATTGGCCGACCCTGGCGTGTGCTTGCGATCCGCGAATTCAGCGGGTTGAGGGCGGCTCCGAGCGTTCCGGGTCGGTACTCAATGCGTTGCTGCATTTGCATGCGCAAGGCGCTGACGATGAGGATTGGGTGCTGGTTCACGATGCTGCGCGGCCGAATCTGAGCCGTGATGATCTGGACAAGTTGCTGGGTGAGCTCGAAGATGATCCGGTTGGTGGGCTGTTGGCGGTTCCGGCACGCGATACTCTCAAGCGGGTCGACAAGCATGGTCGTGTGGTCGAAACCGTGGATCGCAGTGTGATCTGGCAAGCCTATACGCCGCAGATGTTTCGCCTTGGTGCATTGCATCGGGCGTTGGCCGACAGTCTGGTGGCCGATGCGGTCATCACCGACGAAGCCTCGGCGATGGAGTGGGCAGGCCTGGCGCCGCGCCTGATCGAAGGCCGATCCGACAACCTCAAGGTCACCCGTCCTGAAGACCTTGAGTGGTTGCGCCAGCGCTGGGCCAACCGCCGCTGACTGCTGTGGTGTCTGTCAGATTGCTTTCGCGAGCAAGCCCGCTCCCACACTTGATCTCGGACGAGCACAAATAATATGTTCACTGAAAATCCACTGTGGGAGCGGGCTTGCTCGCGAAAGCGATAGTTCAAGCAATCAATCCCTGGCAGACACACCGGTAGATTTTTCTAAGTTCGATACTCCGGCCGTTCGGCCAGCCCTTCCTTCAAGTAATCCACCAACTTGCGCACCTTGGGTGACAGATGCCGCTGCTGTGGATAAAGCGCCCACACGGCAGTGTTCGGCGGTTGGTGCGCATCCAGCAGTGAAATCAACGCACCGCTCTTCAGATGCTCCAGCACGTAATAGTCCGGCAGCTGACACAAACCCACGCCCTGTAACGCGGCATCCAGCACCGCTTGCCCACTGTTGCAGCGCCAGTTTCCCTGCACTCGCTGGGAAAATTCCCGCCCGTTCTGTTCCAGTTGCCAGATGTCCGAGCTACCAATGAGGCAGTTGTGGCGGCTGAGTTCCGACAAGCTATGTGGGCGACCATACCGTTCCAGGTAGGACGGCGATGCGCACAGGTACATGCGTCGTGGTGCCAGACGTGTCGCCACCAGTCGTGAGTCTTGCAGGCGACCGAGACGGATCGCCAGGTCCAGCCCTTCGTGCACGAGGTCGAGTTGGCGATTGCTCAGTTCGATGTCGATGCGCAGTTGCGGATAGAGCGCCATGAAACGGGTCACCAGCGGCACGATGAATCGTTCACCGTAAGCCACGGCGCAGGTCATGCGCAGCATGCCTTTGGGTTCGCTGGTCAGGTCGCCAACCGCACGCAAGGCTTCTTCACGGCCATCCTGCAGTCGCTGGCAATGCTGAAGAAAGGTTTGCCCAGCTTCGGTCAGCGTGACCCGACGGGTGCTGCGATAAAGCAGTCGCGTCTGAAGGCGCTCTTCGAGGCGTACTATTTGTCGACTGATGTGGGAGGACGAAACCCCGAGGCGTTCCGCAGCCGCGGTGAATTGGCTGCACTCGGCCACGGCGACGAATTCGTCGATACCTTCCCAGCGGTTTTCGGACATCAAGGATTATCCCTGTATGGCAATAATGTTTTGCTTTTGTCCGGATTATTCACCGTCAGGAGGTGTATTACACTCCCTGTCTCGTTTTTATTCACTGGAGAATCCACATGATCAAGTCGCGCGCTGCCGTTGCCTTCGAGGCCAAGAAACCCCTCGAGATCGTTGAAGTCGATGTCGCCATGCCCAAGGCCGGTGAAGTCCTGCTGCGTGTGGTTGCCTCCGGTGTTTGTCATACCGATGCCTACACGCTGTCGGGTGCGGATCCGGAAGGCATCTTCCCGTCGATCCTCGGTCACGAAGGTGGCGCGGTGGTCGAGGCGATCGGCGAGGGCGTGACCTCCGTCGCTGTCGGCGATCATGTGATCCCGCTGTACACCCCGGAATGCCGCCAGTGCAAATTCTGTCTGTCGGGCAAAACCAACCTGTGTCAGGCAATTCGCGCGACTCAGGGCAAAGGCCTGATGCCGGATGGCACTTCGCGCTTCTCCTACAAAGGCCAGCCAATCTTCCACTACATGGGGACGTCGACGTTTTCCGAGTACACCGTGCTGCCGGAAATCTCCGTCGCCAAAATTCCAAAAGAAGCGCCACTGGAAAAAGTCTGCCTGCTGGGCTGCGGTGTCACCACCGGCATCGGTGCAGTCCTCAATACCGCCAAGGTAAAACCTGGTGATACCGTCGCCATTTTCGGCCTCGGCGGCATCGGTCTGTCGGCGGTGATCGGCGCCGTCAAAGCCAAGGCTGCGCGGATCATTGCCATCGACATCAACCCGGCCAAATTCGAGATCGCCAAGCAATTGGGTGCAACCGATTGTGTGAACCCGAAAGATTTTGATCGTCCGATCCAGGAAGTCATCGTCGACATGACTGATGGCGGCGTCGACTTTTCCTTCGAATGCATCGGCAACGTGCAATTGATGCGCGCTGCACTTGAGTGCTGCCACAAGGGTTGGGGCGAGTCGGTAATCATCGGCGTCGCCGGTGCTGGCCAGGAAATCTCCACGCGTCCATTCCAGTTGGTGACCGGTCGCGTCTGGCGCGGTTCGGCGTTCGGTGGCGTGCGTGGCCGTACCGAGTTGCCAAGCTATGTCGAGATGGCTGAAACCGGCGAAATCCCGCTGGATACTTTCATCACCCACACGATGGGCCTGGAAGATATCAACAAGGCGTTCGACCTGATGCATGAAGGCAAGAGCATCCGTTCCGTCATCCATTTCTGAGGTCGGTCATGAGCCTGGAAAATATCTCCTGCCAGAAAAGCTTCGGCGGCTGGCACAAACGCTATCGGCACCGCTCCGATGTGCTCGGCTGCGACATGGTGTTTGCCGTGTACCTGCCGCCGCAAGCGGAGCAGGGCGGCAAACTACCGGTGCTGTATTGGTTATCCGGCCTGACCTGCACCGACGAAAACTTCATGCAAAAGGCCGGCGCCATGCGCATGGCCGCCGAGCTTGGCTTGATCATCGTTGCACCGGACACCAGCCCTCGCGGTCCCGATGTGCCGGGTGATCCGGATGGCGCCTGGGACTTCGGTCTCGGCGCCGGATTTTATCTGAATGCCACGCAGGAACCCTGGTCCCGGCACTATCGGATGCATGACTATGTCGTGCAGGAATTGCCCGCATTGGTCGAAGCCCATTTCCCGGCGTCGGACAAGCGCGGCATCAGCGGTCACTCCATGGGTGGCCACGGTGCTTTGGTCTGCGCGTTGCGTAATCCGGGGCGTTATCAGTCGGTCTCGGCGTTCTCGCCGATCAACAATCCGATGGACTGCCCTTGGGGTCAGAAGGCCTTTTCCCGCTACCTGGGGGAAGATCGATCGAAATGGCGCGAGTGGGATGCCTGCGTCCTGATTGCCGAAGCGAACGAGAAGTTGCCGCTGCTGGTCGACCAAGGTGATCGCGACGATTTCCTCGCCACCCAGCTCAAGCCTGAAGCCTTGCAACAGGCCGCCAAACTGGCCGGTCATCCGCTGACGTTGCGCCTGCAACCCGGCTACGACCACAGCTATTTCTTCATCGCCAGTTTCATCGACGACCACTTGCAACATCATGGGCGCGCTCTAAGCGCCTAATGTTCGACAAAGCAGGTAGAATCACGCCCTGACAAAAATCGGGGCGTTTTTTTATGCGTATTGGCCACGGCTATGATGTGCACCGTTTCGCTGAAGGCGATTTCATTACTCTGGGCGGCGTGCGCATTGCACACGGCTTCGGGCTGCTCGCTCATTCCGACGGTGACGTCCTGCTGCACGCCTTGAGCGATGCCTTGCTCGGCGCCGCTGCGCTGGGTGATATCGGCAAGCATTTCCCGGACACCGACCCGACATTCAAGGGCGCCGACAGCCGTGTGCTATTGCGTCACGTCGTCGCACTGATTCACGCCAAGGGCTGGAAAGTCGGCAACGTCGATAACACCATCGTCGCCCAGGCGCCGAAAATGGCCCCGCATATCGAATCGATGCGCGCGCTGATTGCCGCGGATCTTCAAGTTGAGTTGGATCAAGTGAACGTGAAAGCTACCACCACCGAAAAGCTCGGCTTTGTCGGTCGCGAAGAAGGCATTGCCGTGCACTCCGTTGCCTTGTTGCTGCGCGCATGAACGAACTGCAATTGCTCGGCCCGCGGGCCTATGGCGAAGCCCTCGGCACCGCAGTATTGAAAGCCACGGCGGAAGATTTTCAGGTCGATGAAGTCCTCAATATCCCCCTCAGTGGCGACGGCGAACACTTGTGGATCTGGGTGGAAAAACGCGGTCTGAATACCGAAGAAGCAGCCCGGCGGATCGCCAAGGCGGCGGGCGTGCCGTTGCGCACCGTCAGTTACGCGGGCCTCAAGGATCGTCAGGCGCTGACTCGCCAGTGGTTCAGCGTGCAGCTGCCGGGCAAGGCTGATCCCGATCTGTCGGCGGCGGAAAACGATACGCTGAAAATCCTCAAGACCGGCCGGCACAAACGCAAGCTGCAACGCGGTGCTCACTCGGCCAATGGCTTCACGTTGCGACTGACGCAATTCGCTGGCGACAAAGCGGCGATCGAGGAGCGTCTGCAACTGATCGCCAAGCAAGGTATTCCCAATTATTTCGGCGCCCAGCGTTTCGGGTTTGACGGCGGTAACGTGGTCGATGCCCGTGCCTGGGCGGCGCGTAAAGCGTTGCCGGAGCAGCGCAACGTGCGTTCGCGTCTGCTCTCTACGGCACGCAGTTTTCTGTTTAATCAGGTGTTGGCGGCGCGTGTCGCCGATGGCAGCTGGCAGCGTGCCCAGGTTGGCGATCTGCTGGCCTTCACCGATAGCCGCAGCTTCTTTCCGGCCGGTGAAGCCGAGTGCAGCGACCCGCGTCTGGCAATTCTCGATCTGCACCCGACCGGTCCGCAGTGGGGCGAAGGTGACTCGCCGACGACGGGCGCTGTCCATGAACTGGAGCAGGCAATCGCCACTCGCGAAGCAGACTTGCGTGATTGGTTGATTAACGCCGGAATGAGCCACGAACGTCGCATCCTGCGACTGCCCATTGGTGGGTTGACGTGGCATTATCCCGAGCCTGACATTCTGCAACTGGAATTCGTCCTCCCGGCCGGATGCTTCGCCACCGTATTGGTGCGCGAGCTCGTTGATCTGGTGCCGGTGGGGCAGACGGACAGCCCATGCGTATTCTGATTTCTAACGACGATGGGGTAACCGCACCCGGTCTCGCCGCGCTTTATGCTGCGCTGGCGGATTACACCGAATGCGTGGTTATCGCCCCGGACCAAGACAAAAGCGGCGCCAGCAGCTCGCTGACGCTCGACCGTCCGTTACACCCGCAAACGCTGGCCAACGGCTTTATCAGCCTCAATGGCACACCGACCGATTGCGTGCACCTGGGCCTCAATGGCTTGCTGGAGCGCGAGCCGGACATGGTGGTTTCGGGCATCAACCTGGGCGCCAACCTGGGTGATGACGTGTTGTATTCCGGCACCGTGGCGGCGGCCCTTGAGGGACGTTTCCTGGCGCGTCCTTCGTTTGCGTTTTCGTTGGCCTCACGGCAAGTGGAGAACCTTCCCACAGCCGCGTACTTTGCGCGCAAACTGGTAGAGGCTCACGCGGACCTTGAACTGCCACCGCGTACGGTACTGAACGTGAACATTCCCAATTTGCCGCTGGATCACATCCGCGGTATTCAGCTGACCCGCCTCGGACATCGCGCACGTGCTGCAGCGCCGATGAAAGTGGTCGATCCGCGCGGTAAATCCGGTTACTGGATTGCGGCGGCGGGGGATGCCGAGGACGGCGGCCCGGGCACCGATTTTCATGCGGTGATGCAGGGCTATGTTTCAATCACCCCACTGCAACTGGATCGCACCTTTAATGATGCCTTCAGAAGTCTCGATGGCTGGCTGGAGGGGCTGAACTAATGGCTCGTGAACAAGACGATATTCTGCGTCGTGGCATCGGGATGACCTCACAACGGACCCGTGAGCGCCTTATTCAGCGCCTGTATGAAGAGGGGATTTGCAACGCCAAGGTGCTGGAAGTCATTCGCCGTACCCCGCGTCACCTGTTCGTCGACGAGGCGCTGGCACACCGTGCCTACGAAGACACGGCGCTGCCGATCGGCAATAACCAGACCATCTCGCAGCCTTATATGGTGGCTCGCATGAGCGAGTTGCTGCTGGAGGCAGGTCCGCTCGACAAGGTGATGGAAATCGGCACCGGCTCGGGCTATCAGACGGCGGTGCTGTCGCAACTGGTCGAGCGGGTATTTTCCGTCGAGCGCATCAAGGTTCTGCAGGATCGGGCCAAGGAACGCCTGGTGGAGCTGAACCTGCGCAACGTGGTGTTCCGCTGGGGCGATGGCTGGGAAGGCTGGCCGGCGCTGGCGCCGTACAACGGCATTATCGTGACCGCGGTGGCGACCGATGTACCTCAGGCGCTGCTTGATCAATTGGCGCCGGGAGGGCGGCTGGTGATCCCGGTCGGATCGGGTGAGGTTCAACAATTGATGCTGATCATCCGGGAAGAGCAGGGCTTTTCCAGGCGTGTTCTGGGGGCTGTTCGCTTCGTCCCGTTACTCAATGGGCCGCTCGCCTGAGCATTTGTTTTAGCGCGCTGAATTCTCTTCGATTGCTCCTGTCTTACAGCGGCATCGATCAGTTAAACGGGATTCATCGTCAGGCAGCAAACGTGTGCGCGAAGCCATTTCGCTTCATTAAAGGTAAAGCCTGCACGGCCCGTTATACTTGCGACATTTCATGCCGGAACACGGCAATCCACATTTTCAGCCACCACAAAGGGAGCGGCGGGTGAGTCTCACAGTCATTGCGCAGCGAATGGGTAAAACGAGCTTTCAGCGCCTGGTGACTGGCCTTGTCTTGAGCACCTTGCTAGTCGGTTGCTCCAGCAACAAATCGAGCGAAGTACGCGTCGTCGATCGCAACAACGCCGTCGCCCAGCGTCCGGCAGTGACCACGGGTCAATACGTCGTACGACCTAAAGACACCTTGTTCTCCATCGCCTTTCGCTACGGCTGGGACTACAAAGCCCTCGCGGCACGCAACAACATTCCTACGCCTTATACGATCCATCCGGGTCAGACGATTCGCTTTGACGGTCGCACCGGTTCAACGCCGACGCCGGTGGCCAGCTCCATTGATTCAACGCCTTCTTCGTCGCTCAAAACCACGGTTATCCGGCGCCAGGCGAATGGCGCAACCACCAGCACAGCAGTGGTTGCACCGTCCGTCGCCAGCAAGCCGACCCCTGCTCCGATGCCTCCTGCCGGTCCGGCCCCGACCGGCTGGGGGTGGCCATCTAATGGCATTCTCATTGGAAAATTCTCTTCAAACGGCAGTTTGAATAAAGGAATTGATATCGCCGGGGATTTGGGACAGCCTGTTTTAGCTGCGTCTGATGGGACGGTGGTATACGCCGGGAGTGGCTTAAGGGGCTACGGCGAATTAGTCATCATCAAACACAGCGATACCTACGTCAGTGCCTACGGACATAACCGCAGGCTGTTGGTTCGGGAGGGGCAGCAGGTCAAGGTCGGACAGACAATTGCCGAAATGGGGTCAACGGGTACAGACCGGGTGAAGCTGCATTTTGAGATTCGCCGACAAGGTAAACCTGTAGATCCGCTGCAATTCCTGCCGCGTCGTTGATCGCTTTCCAGCCTGTTCCGTCACGTAGAGGGAACAGGCTCCAGCGTTGCCAAGGATAAAGGCGCCGCTTGAGCCTGAGGTCGAACTCACCAAAGGACTATAACAATGGCTCTCAGTAAAGAAGTGCCGGAGTTTGACATCGACGATGAGGTTCTCCTGATGGAGAGCGGCATCGGGACGGATTCGATGTCGAATGATGAAGGGGCAGCTCCACCTTCCGTTCGTGCCAAATCCAAACACTCCGCTTCGTTAAAGCAACACAAGTACATTGACTACACGCGTGCACTCGATGCCACGCAGCTGTACCTCAATGAGATTGGCTTTTCCCCTCTGCTGTCCCCCGAAGAAGAAGTTCATTTTGCGCGCTTGTCGCAAAGTGGAGATCCGGCCGGGCGCAAACGCATGATTGAAAGTAACCTGCGGCTGGTGGTGAAAATCGCCCGGCGTTACGTCAATCGTGGTCTGTCGCTGCTTGACCTGATCGAAGAGGGCAACCTCGGTCTTATCCGGGCGGTAGAGAAGTTCGACCCTGAACGTGGCTTCCGCTTTTCGACCTACGCGACCTGGTGGATTCGTCAGACCATCGAGCGCGCGATCATGAATCAGACCCGGACCATCCGGTTGCCGATTCATGTGGTCAAAGAGCTCAACGTGTACCTGCGGGCTGCACGGGAGCTGACGCAAAAACTCGATCACGAACCCTCGCCCGAAGAAATTGCCAACCTGCTGGAAAAGCCAGTGGGAGAGGTCAAGCGCATGCTCGGCCTGAACGAGCGGGTTTCTTCGGTCGACGTCTCGCTGGGTCCGGATTCGGATAAAACCCTGCTGGACACCCTTACCGATGACCGTCCAACCGATCCATGTGAACTGTTGCAGGATGACGACCTGTCCCAGAGCATCGATCAATGGCTCTCGGAACTGACCGACAAGCAGCGTGAAGTGGTGATACGCCGCTTCGGCCTGCGCGGTCACGAGAGCAGCACGCTTGAAGATGTAGGCCTGGAGATTGGCCTGACCCGGGAGCGGGTCAGACAGATTCAGGTTGAAGGCCTGAAGCGTCTTCGGGAGATTCTCGAGAAGAATGGCCTGTCGAGCGAGTCGCTGTTTCAATAAGTGATTTTGCTGGTTGGCATTGAAAAGCCCCGACTGGTTCGGGGTTTTTTATCGCCTGGGAGACAGGTTGGGAGTTCCCTCTGTCATCACATCTGGTTTGTAGTCTCTCGCTGTAAGTGTTTGCTTACTCTTTCGTAAGTGTTCGCTAATTCAATGGGTAGCAGTCGTACATATTCCTACGTGAGAGAAGATTAACTAATTGATTTATATGCTTATTTTTTAAGATTAATAGCTTGTGACAGCCAGTTTCAGCTAACGGGGGCGATTGCTCTTGGTAGGGAATTCTCTAGTATCTGAACTGTGTCGACGGACAGACACACCCTTCAAGGATGAGGGGGAAGGACATCGCAGGAAGCGATTCATCAGGACGATGAAAAGGAACACAGGGAATAGGGAAAAAATGTGGGCGGGTCAAACCGCCCCTTTTTTTGCCTGCAGAAAAGCAAAAAGGCCCACAAGGGGCCTTTTCGAGAACGCGGGGGTAATCAGCGTTCGAGATCTTTGATCTTGCCTTTGACGCCATCCCACTCTTCGGCATCGGGCAACGATTCTTTCTTCTCGGTGATGTTGGGCCAGATTTCCGCCAGCTCAACGTTCAGCTGAATAAATTGCTGCATGTCTTCCGGGACTTCATCTTCGGAGAAGATGGCCACGGCAGGGCATTCTGGTTCGCACAGTGCGCAGTCGATGCACTCATCCGGGTGAATCACCAGGAAATTCGGGCCTTCGTAAAAGCAGTCCACCGGACAGACTTCTACGCAGTCGGTGTACTTGCACTTGATGCAGTTGTCGGTGACGACGAAGGTCATTTCTAATTTTCTCCTCAGGCGGCGGCAGCGGAGCCCCTTCACGTTGGGGTCGCCAGGTTTGGGAGCGATAGTCTGCTGGTCAGGCTATAAGCCAGCAGCATCCCAAACCGCGCGAGATTCTAACAGCTTGCAGGCAAGTGCGTTAGATCCGTGTCTTTAGTGTATAGAGCATTTCGAGCGCCCGACGCGGTGTCATGTCGTCCAGATCAAGTTTGGCCAGGTCATCCAGCACCGGATGCGGCAGGCTGGCGAACATGTCGCTCTGCTGCGGCGCGGCCGGTTTGCCTTTGGCAGTCTTGGGAACTTCATGAGGCAGGGCGGTCGCTTCCAGCCGGCCCAGGTGTTCGCGAGCGCGCACGATCACTTCGCTCGGCACACCGGCCAACTGCGCAACCGCAAGGCCGTAGCTCTGGCTGGCAGGCCCTGGCAGCACGTGGTGCAGGAACACGATGCGTTCGTTGTGCTCAGTGGCATTGAGGTGCACGTTGGCCACCAGCGGTTGCGCCTCCGGTAGCACCGTCAGCTCGAAGTAGTGGGTGGCGAACAGTGTATAAGCCCGCAGATGCGCCAGGCGTTCGGCCGCAGCCCACGCCAGGGACAGACCGTCAAAGGTGCTGGTGCCGCGACCGACTTCGTCCATCAGCACCAGGCTGCGCTCGGTGGCGTTGTGCAGAATGTTCGCGGTTTCGCTCATTTCGACCATGAAGGTCGAGCGCCCGCCGGCCAGGTCATCGCTGGAGCCGATCCGGGTAAAGATCCGGTCCACCAGAGACAGCTCGCAACTGGCCGCCGGCACGAAGCTGCCGATGTGTGCCAGCAGCACGATCAGAGCGGTCTGGCGCATGTAGGTGGATTTACCGCCCATGTTCGGACCGGTGATTACCAGCATGCGGGTGTTGTCGTCGAGGCTCAGGTCGTTGGCCACGAACGGCGTGGTCAGTACTTGCTCGACCACCGGGTGACGACCCTGAGTGATGCGCATGCATGGCTCGTCGACGAAGCGCGGGCAGTTCAGATCGAGGTTCAGCGCGCGTTCGGCAAGGTTGCTCAGCACGTCCAGCTCGGCCAGTGCCGCGGCGGTGTCTTGCAGCGGTGGCAACTGGGAGATCAAATCTTCGAGCAGTGCTTCATAGAGCATCTTCTCGCGCGCCAGGGCGCGGCTCTTCGCCGACAGGGCCTTGTCTTCGAACGCCTTCAGTTCCGGCGTAATGAAGCGCTCGGCGCCTTTCAACGTCTGGCGACGGATATAGTCTGCCGGCGCCGATTCAGCCTGCTTGCTTGGCAACTCGATGAAGTAGCCATGAATGCGGTTGTAACCGACTTTCAGGTGCGACAGACCGGTACGGGCCTTCTCGCGCGCTTCGAGGTCGATCAGGAACTGCCCGGCGTTTTCGCTGAGTGATTGCAAATCATCCAGTTCGGCGTCGTAACCGGTTTTCAACACGCCGCCGTCTCGGATCACCGCGGGCGGGTTGTCGATGATGGCTTTTTCCAGCAGGGCCGCCAGTTCCGGGTAGGTGCTGGTGGTCTTCGCCAGTTGAATGATGTGCGGAGCTTCCAGCTCAGTCATCGCCACTTGCAACTCAGGCAATGCACCGAGCGCATCGCGCAGGCGGGCCAAGTCACGAGGGCGGGCATTACGCAGGCCGATCCGCGCCAGGATCCGCTCGATGTCGCCGATTTCCTTGAGCTGCGGTTGCAGTTTCTCGAAACGGTAACCGTCGAGCAGGCAGGTGATCGAGGTCTGGCGCGCCAGCAGTACGGTCAGATCCCGCAGCGGACGGTTCAGCCAGCGGGTCAGCAGACGGCTGCCCATGGCGGTCTGGCAGCGGTCGACCACCGATTGCAACGTGTTGTCGCGACCGCCAGCCAGGTTGGTGTCCAGTTCCAGGTTGCGACGGCTCGCGCCGTCCAGCACCACGGTGTCGTCCAGGCGTTCATGACGCAGGCTGCGCAAATGGGGCAGGGCGGTGCGCTGGGTTTCCTTGGCGTAGCTGAGCAGGCAACCGGCGGCGCCGATGGCCAGGGTCAGGTTCTCGCAGCCGAAACCTTTCAGGTCTTGGGTCGAGAATTGTTGGCAAAGACTTTTCAGGGCCGAATCACGTTCGAAATCCCACGGCGCACGGCGACGAACCCCACGACGTTTCTCCGCCGGCAGATCCTTCGGCCAGTCGTCCGGGATCATCAGCTCCACCGGATTGACCCGCTCCAGTTCCGCCAGCAGGTTTTCCCAGCCCTTGATCTCCAGCACGGTGAAGTTGCCGCTGGTGATATCCAGCACCGCCAGGCCGAACAGACGCTCGTCACCCAGCACCGCGGCGATCAGGTTGTCCCGACGCTCATCCAGCAGCGCTTCATCGCTGACCGTACCCGGCGTGATGATCCGCACCACCTGACGATCCACCGGGCCCTTGCTGGTCGCCGGGTCGCCGACCTGCTCACAGATCACTACCGACTCGCCTAGCTTGACCAGTTTCGCCAGGTAACCTTCCGCGGCGTGGTAAGGAATCCCACACATCGGAATAGCCTGACCGGCCGACTGCCCACGGGCGGTCAGGGTGATGTCCAGCAATTTGGCGGCCTTCTTCGCGTCTTCGTAGAAGATCTCGTAGAAGTCGCCCATGCGGTAGAACATCAGCTGGTCTGGGTGCTGGTTTTTCAGGCGCCAGTACTGCTGCATCATTGGCGTGTGGGAGGACAGATCGGAGAGGGCTTTATTCATCGGATAATCAGGCAAATTCGTTGAAAGGTGTAGGGCAAAGGAGGGGCATCGGCCCGGCTTTTCCGCGATGGGCGCAAGGTTAACATGGGCGGTCCACCCGACGCAGGCATGAAAGCCCTGCGATACGTTTCTTCTGTCTATGCACGGCATATGCGCCATTTATGCAATTTGGCATTTGTCTTCCGCGAAAAGAACAAGCACTATGCGCTTTATGCAAAAACGCAATGTTTCTACCGTCTTAAGAGCGCTGCTCGATCAGCACGGGATCTCCCCCACGGAGCTTCACCGTCGCACCGGCGTGCCTCAATCCACTCTCTCGCGGATCCTCAGCGGGAAGATCGTCGATCCCTCGGATAAACACATCTCGAAGATCGCCGAGTACTTCGCCGTGAGCACCGACCAGTTGCGGGGCCGCGCGGATGTCGCGCCGGCAGCCAGCACCGGGCGCGATCAATTGCATTCGGAACTCAAGGACATAAGTCTGTGGGACGACGATACGCCCGTCGATGATGACGAGGTGTCGGTCCCCTTTCTTCGCGAGGTTGAATTGGCTGCAGGATCAGGAAGGTTCGTCATTGAAGAGAGCGAGCGCTCTAGCCTGCGCTTCGGCAAGCGGAGTCTGCGCCACAATGGCGTTCAGTTCGACCAGGCCAAATGCGTGACGGTGCGCGGCAACAGTATGTTGCCGGTACTGCGCGACGGCGCCACCGTCGGCGTTAATGCCGGCAAGTGCGGGATCGGCGATATCGTGGATGGTGACCTTTATGCCATCAACCATAACGGCCAGCTGCGGGTGAAACAGCTTTATCGCCTGCCTACCGGAATACGCCTGCGCAGCTTCAATCGCGATGAACATCCGGACGAGGACTACACCTTCCAGGAAATCCAGGAAGAGCAGATCGTCATCCTCGGTCACGTCTTCTGGTGGGGCATGTACGCCCGTTAACCTCACCGCTGTCAGATAAAACCCGCCACCGAGCGGGTTTTTTTTCGCCTGTCGAAAAGCCGTCAGCGCCTTTGCTTGCGGGACTTTCATGCGTCAGTGCATTTGCGGTGCATAAATAAATGCATTTATGCATTGACTGTATATGCATCCATGCATATTCTTTGTCTCAAGCCGCTCAACAAAGCAGCTCGAAACGAAGCTCTTTAGTTCCACCACAAAGGCAGCGATGAACCGGCCTCAACGGTTCAGAGGGTTGGCAACTGACCCGGGTGTGCAGCGTAAAGCACCAGAAGCAGTTATCCGGCGGGCAGGGACCGCGGTCGGAAAAACAATATGAATCGATCCGTACCGCGCCAGTAGCGCCGAAAGATCAACGTGAAGGACCGCATTACTGAAAAGCCCGGCCAATGCCGGGCTTTTTGGAATGCCTACCTACCGTCAGGCACCTCAAGAGACACCGTTTGAAAGACACACACATCACTCATCAATCACCCCCCAGGAGGCGTGACATGACAAACGAGCAACAAGCGTTGCTGGACATGCCGATCTGGCTCGTCATCGTCCTCGCCCTGGTGGGCGGGGTGTCCGGCGAAATGTGGCGCGCCGACAAGGAGGGCGCCCGCGGCTGGTCATTGCTGCGGCGCCTGGCCTTGCGATCCGGGGCCTGCATGGTCTGCGGGGTCTCGGCCATCATGCTGCTGTATGCCGCTGGCGTGTCGATCTGGACGGCTTGCGCGTTCGGTTGCCTTACGGCGATGGCCGGGGCAGACGTTGCCATTGGCCTTTATGAACGTTGGGCGGCCAAGCGGATTGGCGTTTGCGAAGTGCCGCCGCGAGATACCCGCCAGGACCACTGAACAAAAAAGCCCAATGGAATGGCGAGCAGCGGTGCCGACCAGCATCCGACCCGCAAGGACGCGGGTTTCCCAAGGCCAGTACCTTTCACTCAAACCCGCCAACCAGCGGGTTTTTTATTGCCCGGTGAAAACACCATGAAGATCACCCCCCTGATTACCCAACTGCGTGATCACTGCCCAACCCTCGACAATCGCGTGGCTGCCGGCATCGACCTCGAAACGCTGCAAGCCAGTACCCCGCTTTCAACTCCTTGCGCTTACGTGGTGCCGATTGCCGATCTGGCGGGCGCAAACGCGGCGCAAAACGCTACGCGGCAGACCATTCGCGACCGCTTCGAAGTGACCCTGGTGCTTGACACCACCGACGCTACAAAAGCGCTGGATCTGTTGCACGACCTGCGGGCCGAACTGTGGCGGGCGCTGGTGGGTTTCAAGCCCGGGGGTGATTACGACGCCATCGCCTATGACGGCGGCGAACGGGTTTCCATCAACAGCAACCGCGTGCTGTATCGCCTGCGCTTTTTTGCCGAGTTCCAGCTCGGCCGCAATCTGCCTGGTCAGCCTGCGGAGAGCTGGCACGAACGTGAACTGGACGGTTTGTCGTCCTTTACCGGGGTCACCGTGCGGGTCGATGCGATCGATCCGGCGGACCCCAATCTGAAACGCCCAGGCCCCGACGGACGCTTGGAACTGACTTTCTCTGGAGACGTAACCCCATGAGCAAACGCATCACCGTGCTGCCGGCCCCAGGCCGTGCCGTGCCCGACCCGGAAGCGGGCGATCTGTTGCCCCTCGAGGGCCGTGAAGTGCCGGACAACGCCTGGTGGCGTCGACGTCTGGCCGATGGCGATATCACTACCAAAGCCGTGAAAGCGGCAAAACCACAGGGAGCCAAATAATGGCGATCGGATTCAGCAACATCCCCGCGGACATTCGTGTTCCGCTGTTCTACGCAGAAATGGACAACTCGGCCGCCAATAGCGCGTCGTCGGCCATGCGCCGTTTGATCGTCGCTCAGGTCAACGACAACATTGCGCCGGCCGAGGTTGGCAAACTGGTGTTGGTGTCCAGCGTCGCGCTGGCCAAAAGCATTGGCGGCCAAGGCTCGATGCTCGCTTCGATGTATGAAACCTGGCGCAAGACCGACCCGATCGGCGAGATCTGGTGCCTGCCGCTGCACAACACCGAAGGCAGCATTGCCAAAGGCGTGTTGACCCTGACCGGCGCGGCCACACAAAGCGGCGTGCTCAACCTGTACGTGGGCGGCGTTCGTGTTCAAGCGGCCGTCGTCAACGGCGCCACGGCCGCTCAGGCGGCTACCGCGCTGGCGCTGAAAGTCAACGCCTCGGCAGATCTGCCGGTCAGCGCTGCAGCCGTAGAAGGCATCGTGACCCTGAGCGCCAAATGGACTGGCGACAGCGGTAACGACATCAGCCTGCAATTCAATCGCCTGGGCAAGAGCAACGGCGAAGAAACCCCAGCCGGCCTGACCGCAGCCATCACCGCCATGACCGGCGGTGCCGGTGTGCCGGATCAAGTCGCTGCCGTGGCGGCGCTGGGCGATGAACCGTTCGAGTTCATCTGCATGCCATTCTCGGACCTGTCGACCCTCAACACCTGGCAAGCCGTCATGGATGACAGCACCGGTCGTTGGTCCTGGGCCAAGCAATTGTTCGGTCATGTCTACAGCGCCAAGCGCGGCACCATTGGTACTCTGGTGGCGGCCGGCCAGGCGCGTAACGATCAGCACATGACCCTTCAGGCGCTGGAACCGGGCGTACCGCAACCGTTCTGGGTGCAAGCCGCTGCACTGGCTGCGCGCACCTCGGTGTTCATCTCCGCCGACGCCAGCCGTCCGACCCAAAGCGGCAGCCTGCCAGGTCTCGACCCTGCACCCGCCAGTGAGCGTTTCACCCTGACCGAGCGTCAGTCGCTGCTCAATTACGGGATCGCCACCGCGTACTACGAAGGCGGCTACGTGCGCATTCAGCGTTCGATCACCACCTATCAGAAGAACGCCTACGGCCAGGCAGACAATTCCTACCTGGACAGCGAAACCATGCACCAGTCGGCCTTCATCGTGCGTCGTCTGCAAAGCGTGATTACCAGCAAATACGGTCGCCACAAACTGGCCTCTGACGGCACCCGTTTCGGCGCCGGCCAGCCGATCGTGACCCCGAGCACTATTCGCGGCGAGCTGATTGCCCAGTACGCCAAGCTCGAACTGGAAGGCCACGTCGAAAACGCCGAGCTGTTTGCCGAGCACTTGATCGTCGAGCGCGACGTACAGGACCCGAGCCGGGTCAACGTGCTGTTCCCGCCGGATTACATCAACGGCCTGCGCGTGTTCGCGCTGCTCAACCAATTCCGTCTGCAGTACGACGACGCCGCTTAAAAACCGCGTTTGAACGTGTGATTTCAGCCCACCTCGCGTGGGCTTTTTATTTGAAGGGAGAAACACCATGGGTCAACTGATTGCGGGCACCTGCTACGTCAAAGTGGACGGCGCTCAACTGACCATCAACGGCGGCTGCGAAGCGCCCTTGTTGGCTGTGAAACGGGAAACCGTCGTACCGGGTTTCTACAAGGAAACCGACATCGCCCCGTCGTTCAAAGTGACGGCGCTGCACACCGCGGACTTCCCGCTCAAGCAACTGATCGCAGGCACCGACATGACCGTCACCTGCGAATTCAGCAACGGCAAAGTCTACGTACTGGCCGGCGCCTACCTGGTTGAAGAGCCCGTCTCCAAGGGCGACGACGCCACCATCGAACTGAAGTTCGAAGGCATCAAGGGGACCTGGCAATGACTGGCGCCGTGAAGCTTCAAGTTGCGATCGAAGCGCACGGCGAACCCTTGACCGAACTCAATCTGCGCCGCCCGACGGTGCAGGAAGTTCGAGCGATCAAGGCGCTGCCGTACAAGATCGACAAGAGCGAAGAAGTCAGCCTCGACATGGACGTCGCGGCCAAATACATCGCGGTGTGCGCCGGCATCCCGCCGTCGTCGGTCAACCAATTGGACCTGGCTGACCTCAACGCCCTGAGCTGGGCTGTCGCGAGTTTTTTCATGAGTGCGGCGTCGGAGCCATCACCGACCTGATTTCAGTCGCCTATGACCTGGCCTGGTTCTGGAAGGTTGACCCCGAACAGATGATGGCCAGGCCACTGGATGTGCTCCGCGAATCGCTGGAGCACGCGCAACGGATCAATGCGATGCAGCAGGTGCAGTGATGGCGAACTTACAACAAAGCATGAGCCTGACGAACATTCAGACCACGGTGAACATGTCCGTGGTCGTGATCAATGCCCAGAAGCTGGACACCCAGCTCAAGGGCATCAAGGCCAGGATCGGCGAATTCAAGAAAAGCATCGGGGACAGTCTTGGCACTCTCGATGCGGGCGCTTTCATCAGTGGGGGCGGGCTGCTGGAACCCTTCATCAGCGGCATCAAAAAGGCAATCAAGGCAGAGGATGAACTCGAGGACAAATCCAATAAGACCACGACGCTGAAAGCGCCTGAGGTGTCGCTCGGTCATACCGCGACCAACCTCAAGCAGTTCAACGATGCGGTCGACGGTATTTCCTTGAAAATGGGGCAGGCGCTGCTGCCGGCCGTCAACAGCGTGGTCACCGGCCTGATGCCGTTGATCACTGCCGTTGGCGAATTTGTCGCCAATAACCCTTCACTGGTCGAAGGGTTGGCGGCGGCAGCCGTGGCCTTCACGGTGGTTACCGCAGGGGCCATGGGGCTCGTTGCTGTGATGGGGTTGCTGACTTCCCCCATTGGCATCGTCGCGGCGGTGATTGCCCTGACTGCGGGTTTGATTGTGGCTTACTGGAAGCCGATATCGGGATTCTTCAAAGGTATCTGGCAAGCGATGCAAGGGGCGGCGGAGTCGACGTTTGCGGCGTTTCAGAGCCTGTTCAACTGGAAGCCGCTCGAGGCGCTGAAGGAGGCTTGGGCGCCGATCAGTGGCTTTTTCGGTTCGCTCTGGCAGGAAGTAAAAAACCTGTCCGCACCCATCGTCGATTTTTTCAAGACGCTGTTTTCCTGGCATCCGCTCGTCATCGTTGCCAGTAATTGGCAGCCGCTGGTGGGATTGTTTTCCGCGCTCTGGGATTTGCTCAGGGCTTTGGCAGTGCCGGTGATGAGCTTTTTCAAGAAGCTCTTTGACTGGAACGTGCTGGAAAAGGCCGCCCGTGCCTGGCAACCGTTGGTTGCGTTCTTTTCGGCGACCTGGGATGTGCTTCGTACGCTGGCCGCGTTGGCGGTCGATTTTCTCAATGGCCTGTTCGACTGGTCGCCGACGGAGATGTTTCATGCAGCCTGGGACCCAGTGAGCAATTACTTCTCGGGGATGTGGCGGAACCTGCAAGTGCTGGCTCAACCGGCGGTGGATTTTTTCAAAGGCCTGTTCGACTGGTCGCCGTCTGAAGTGTTTCGTGCAGCCTGGGACCCGGTGAGTAATTACTTCTCGGGAATGTGGCAGAACCTGCAAGTGCTGGCGCAACCGACAGTAGATTACTTCAAGGGACTCTTTGATTGGTCACCTCTGGACATGTTCAAGGCAGGTTGGGAGCCGGTCACCGAGTGGTTTTCCACTTGGTGGGGCAAGCTGCAAGACCTGCTCGCGCCGATCAAGGAAATGTTCAGCGGTGGCTTTGGCGGTTTCATTGCCAGTGTTACCGGTCAGGTCGAAGGCTTGACCGCGGCGCAACAGAAAACCAATGCCGAAGGCAAGGGCGAGCTCTCACCTGCGTTCTTTGGTGCCAGCAATGACGCGGCGCTGCTGCCGAACAACCTGGCGCAAGGCTCCAACGCCTTGGTGCAGCAAACCGCCGCCAACAGCCGCACACAACTCGAAGGCGGCCTGACCGTGCGCTTCGAAAATGCGCCGGCCGGGCTGCGCACCGATCAGCCACAAACCAATCAACCGGCGCTGGCGCTCAATTCGCGCATCGGCTATCGCTCGCTGTCTCTGGGAGGTTCCAATGAACTGGCGTGACCGTTTGTTGCCGGCATCCTTTCGCGGTGTCGGTTTTTGGGTCGATCAGGCGAAAACCCCGGTCGGCCACAAGGGCCAGTTGCACGAGTATCCACAACGCGATCAGCCGTTTTTCGAGGGCCTTGGCCAGCAGGCGAAGATCCATGATCTGACGGCATTCATTGTCGGCGCCGATTGCCTGGAGCAGCGCGACAAACTGCTCAAGGCGTTGGAGCTGGGCAATGGTGAGCTGGTCCACCCGTGGTTGGGGCGGATGCAAGTCAAGGTCGGTGAATGCGACATGACCCAGACCCGCCAGGACGGCGGGCTGGTGACCTTTGCCCTGAAGTTCTACCCCGATCAGCCGCTGCAATTTCCGACGGCCACGGTCAGCACGCAAAAGCTGCTGCTGTCATCGGCGGACACGCTGCTGGGCTCGGCGGTGGCGCGTTTCGAACAAGCCATGACCTTGATCAAGGCTGCGCGGATCGGCATCGCCAATCTGCGCAACAGCCTGACTGGGGTTTATGAAGTGATCCAGGAACAGCTCAAACCGTTGATCGAGGAGTACCGGCAGATCAGCGAGCTGGTCAAAGCGGTCAAGGAATTGCCCAAGGAAGTGGCGGCGGAATTCAAGGGATTGCTCGGCGATATCAAATCGCTCAAGGACTTCGCGAAGGAGGGCTATCGTGGCGTGATTGCCAACGTTTCCCAGCAGATCGAAGCCATCCGCAAGGCCGATGCACCGAAGCTCACCACCGGCAAGGACACCACGGCGGCGGCGCAAGCCATGGCCGATCTGGTGCAGGACACGCTGCTGGTGAAGGTGGCGCAATGGGTCGCTTCGATGCCTGTGGCGTCGACGCCGGTGAAACTGACCTCGCAGCCGTCGCTGGATCATCAGACGCTGCAGCCGGTCACCCGTCAGGAAGTGCCGGTCACCGACGATTTGCAATTGTTGCAAAAGGAGTTGAACGAAGCGATCCAATTGGCACTGAACAAGGCCAGCCCCGCGCACTATCAAGCCATTAACGATCTGAAGCAGAAATTGAATGCGCACCTCAAGGCGGTGGCATCGTCCGGCGTGCGGCTGGTCAGTAAATCTTTTCAGGAGAGCCTGCCTGCCGTCGTCGTGGCCTATCGTCAATTTGCCGATGCCACGCGGGTTACGGAGGTGACTCAGCGCAACGGTGTTGCCCATCCGGGGTTCCTGCCGCCGAACGATGTGAAAGTCTCCGGGGAGTGAACCATGAACGACATGGATAACCGGGTCACTCTGACCGTCGGCGGCCTGGAATACGGTGGCTGGAAAAGCGTGGAAATCACTGCGGATCTGGAGCGCCAGTTCCGCACCTTTAAACTCAACATCACCTGGCAATGGCCGGGGCAGACCGTGGACAAACGTATCCAGCCCGGTGACGCCTGTGAAGTGCGCATCGGCCAGGATCTGGTGTTGACCGGGTATGTGTTCAAGGCCCCGATCAGTTATGACGGGCGGCAGATCAGCCTGAACATCGAAGGCAGTTCCTGCACCCAGGATCTGGTGGATTGCGCCGCGACCAACCGACCGAACCAATGGCATGAGCAATCGCTGTTGAGCATCGTCGAAGCGTTGGCGATCACCTACAAGGTTTTTGTGGTCAGCGAAATTCCCGAGACCGCCCGGCTCAGCAGTCACACCATAGTGCCGGGGGAAACGGTGTTTCAATCCATCGACCGTTTGCTGACATTGTTCCGGGTATTTTCTACCGATGATGCCCAGGGCCGGCTGGTGCTGGCCCGGCCCGGCAGTGGTGGCCGGGCCAGCGATGCGCTGGAGTTGGGCAAGAATATTCTGTCGGCCAACGCGCCAATGGATTACAGCCAGGTGTTCTCCGAATACCGGGTAATCGGTCAGCACAAGGGCACGGACAAGAAGAGCGGGGCAGCGGTCAGCGAGGTTGAATCGGTGTCCGCCGACCTGAGCTACAAACGTCGACGGGTCACGGTGATCAACGAAGGCATGCAGATCAATCCCGATCTCGCCTTGCAACGGGCCAACTGGGAAAGCGCCACCCGAGTGGGCAAGGCCAAAGCCACCACCTATCAGGTGCAGGGCTGGCGACAATCCAACGGCGATCTGTGGCGTCACAACACGCTGGTGCGGGTCAAGGATCCGGTGCTGGGGGTCGATGACGACATGCTGATCTCGAAGGTGACCTACTCGCTGTCGGCGCAAGGTTCGGTCACCACCCTGCAAGTCGCACCGCCGCATACCTTTGACGCCAATCCCGAGCCTCCCAAAAAGGCCTGAGCCCGGCACCTGAACCTGTGGGAGCGAGCCTGCTCGCGATGGCAGCTTCATATCCAACATCGAGCTGAATGACCCGCCGCCATCGCGAGCAGGCTCGCTCCCACAGTGGATCGTGTCCGGGCCAATTCTCTGAAGGAAACCTAATGAGCCTACTGACACGCCTCCTGGCGCGCGGCACTGTCGTGCTCGCCAACTCGGCTACCAAGCTGCAATCGCTGCAAATGCGCCTCACCGCTGGCGAAGTGAACGACGACATGGAGCACTTCGAACCCTACGGTTTCACCAGCAATCCATTGGCCGGAGCCGAAGGGATCGCCACATTCCTGGGTGGTGACCGCTCCCACGCCATCGTCCTGGTGGTCGCCGACCGCCGCTATCGACTCAAGGCCCTGGCCCAGGGCGAAGTGGCGATCTACACCGACGAAGGCGACAGGATTCACTTCAAACGCGGGCGGATTATCGACATCCAGACCGCGACCCTGAACATCCGCGCCAGCACCGCCGTAAACATCGACACACCGTCCCTGACCCAGACCGGCAAGATCGTCTCGCAAGGCGATCAGATTGCCGCTGGCATCAGCCAGATCAAACACGTGCACGTCGGCGTGCAGGCGGGCAACGGCCAGACCGGCGTGCCGGCGGGAGGCCAGTGATGTTTATCAGCCAAAACCTCCACGCCGCACTGACCCGTTCGGTGCTGATCAGCCTGTTCACCTGGCGCCGCGCCGCCGATGACGATGCCCTCGATGACGAAGAACGTTTCGGCTGGTGGGGCGACACTTTTCCTACGGTCGCGGACGACCGTATCGGCTCACGCCTGTGGCTGTTGCGCCGGGTCAAGCTGACCCGACAGACCCAGATGGACGCCGAGTTCTATGCCCGCGAAGCCTTGCAATGGCTGATCGACGACGGCCATTGCAGCGCCATCGACATCATCAGCGAACGCCTCGACGCCCAGCGCCTGAACCTGCGCACGATCCTGACCCTGGCCGATGGCGAGCGCCTGGACATCAACCCTGATAACAGTTGGCAGGTGATCTATGCCGTTTGAAACCCCTTCGCTGCCGGTGCTGATCAAGCGCACCCAAAGCGACCTGGCCAGTGATTCGCTGCGCCAGTCCGATGCGCAAGTGCTGGCCCGTACCCTCGGTGGCGCCGCCTATGGCCTGTATGGCTATCTGAACTGGATCGCCGAGCAGATCCTCCCGGACAGGGCCGATGAGTCGACCTTGGAACGGATCGCCGCACTGCGTCTGAACCAGCCGCGCAAAGCCGCACAATCGGCCAGTGGCAGCGTCAGCTTTACCGCCAGCGCTGGCGCTGTGCTGGACGTCGATACGCTGCTGCAATCGAACGACGGTCGGATTTACAAAGTCACTTCCGCGCGCACCACCAGCAATGGCTTGAACAGCACCACCATCGCCGCGCTCGACGCCGGCAGCATGGGCAATGCCGACGCGGGCATGAGCCTTATTCCGGCGCAGCCGATCCAGGGCATCGCTGGCAACAGCTTCACGGTGCTGGCGCCGGGACTGATTGGCGGGGTCGCCCGGGAAAGCCTTGAGTCACTGCGCTCCCGGGTGATCAGTTCCTACCGCATCATCCCTCACGGCGGTTCGGCGCAAGACTACGAAACCTGGGCGCTCGAATGCCCTGGTGTGACCCGTGCCTGGTGTCGCGGCACCTACGCGAACCTGGGCATCGTCAACCTGTACATCATGCGCGACGACGATCCACAACCTGTGCCGAATGCCGCGCAACTGGCTGAAGTCCAGGCACACATCGAACCGCTGCGGCCGGTCACGGCGGAGCTGCACGTACTGCCGCCGATGCAAGTGCCCGTTACCTACAGACTGACCCTGACCCCCGATACCACCGCCGTGCGGGCCGCCGTCGAAGCGCAATTGCGTGACTTGCACAATCGCGAAGCCGGTCTGGGCGACAGCTTGTTGATCAGCCACATCCGCGAAGCGATCAGCAGCGCCACAGGTGAAAGCGACCACACACTGACCGCGCCCACCGCCAACGTCGACGCTGCCGTTAACCAATTGCTGACCTTCGGAGGTTGCGTATGGGGGGGCTAAGAACCGCCGCGCAATACCATGCGCAACTGCGCAGCCTGCTGCCCAGTGGCCCGGCCTGGGACCCCGAGCGAGTACCGGAACTGGAAGAAGTGCTCGAAGGCATCGCCCAGGAATTGTCCCGCCTCGACGCCCGTGCCGCTGACCTGCTCAACGAAATGGACCCGGCTGGCGTCAGCGAGCTGGTGCCGGATTGGGAACGGGTGATGAACCTGCCGGATCCGTGCCTGGGCGCCACCCCTCTGTTCGACGACCGCCGCCTCGCCGTACGCCGGCGACTGCTCGCTGTTGGCAGCCAGGCCATCAGCTACTACGTCGAGATCGCCAAGAGTCAGGGTTACCCGAACGCCACCATCACCGAACTTGAAGTCCCGCGAATGGGACGGGCCCGGTTTGGCCAGGCGCACTTCGGAACATGGCAGGCGCATTTCATGTGGACGCTCAACACCGGTGGCCGCCTGCTGCTGGGCCGGCGTTTTGGTGCGAGTTACTGGGGAGAGCGCTTCGGCGTGAATCCGGGCTCCGCGCTGGAATGCCTGATCCACCGCAGCACACCGGCGCATACCACGGTGCACATCAATTATGACTAGGGAGTAGAGGGATGGATTATCCGAAGAGTGTGCCCAGCGCCGGGTTGGTGAATGGGAAGTTTGTGGATGAGAACCCGTTGACCGGGACGCCGGGGTCGTTGATTCCTGCGGCTTGGGGGAACAGCGTGACGCAGGAAATCGTGAACGTCATCAAGGCTGGGGATTTGACCCCGGATGAGACGAAGTTCGATCAATTGCTGCAAGCCATTCAGAGTGTTTCGGCGAAAGGCTGGAATCTGGATTCTGCTTTGCCGATTGGGTCGTTGCCGCCGCCGACGGTGGCCACGGCTGATGGGCGTTTGCTGGTGACTCCGAGTGCTCTGGCGACCATGGGAGGGAAGGTGTCGGTTCCGGCGGGGGTGTTGATCAGCATCGGCCAGGAAGTGGTGGCGGGGCAACTGGGCAGGACTCGTACGTTCACGACCCAGGCCTGGAGTACGGATCTATCGCCCAGCACCTGGTATTTCCTGAGGGTACAGGTGGTGGCCGGTGTTTTGAAGTTCTATGCCCAGCGCGGGAGTCTTAATGACGTCGCGCCTGCTTCCTTGAAAGGCACACCGGATGCTTTAGCGGGTGGTGGCTTTCAGTCGACCCCATTGGATATGTGCGTCGCCTGGATCATTACCGGCGCCCCGGGAACCGTGCCGTCGGTGTTTGGGATCTACAACAGATCACGGCTCTCATGGTCCCAGACGGTCAACGGGACAGGCGTCGTTTACTTGCCACTTGATCCCCATGCGCGTTCGGCGCGGCTGATCGTCGGGAACCCCTCGCCATCGCCGACGGACATTTCCGGAGTCTCGTTCGCATCAGCAGGCTGGGTTGGGGGGAACTACTGTTTTCTCTCGCCGGCGCTCACCACCAGTTCCAACCACGACGCTGGTTGGACGTCTCCGATACCGTGCACGATCTTTACCAATAACTATGTCAACGATGTAACGGTAACGACCTTGACCGCCAGTTTTGATCATTCGCAGTTACGCTCGTTATGGCAGTCGTATCAGGCCGAACACATGCTCGGTTCGACCAGTGCCGTGAGCGATGAATTGCTGTTCAGCATGGGCATCAAGAATCATCCCGTGGCTGAGTATGCGTCGGGCATCGCAGTCAACTTCAGTGCGGCGGTCAATATCAGTTTTTCCTGGGAGTTGATTCGATGAACGTTATTCAAGAGCTTCATCAATTTGAGGACGGACTTCGTCCTGCCCAACCTTCTCCAGCCCATGGTTGGGACGGTGACAAATGGATAGTGGATGTTTCGGTAGTGGCGATGCTGGAGCAACAGGAAGCCGAGCGTCTGTGCGCGAGGGTCGATGCGGCCGCAGACAGCGTACGAAAGGCCTTGGCTGGCGACCCGCTACGCGCCATTGAATACGCACACACCGCCGCCGATGCCCAGGCCTTCATTGCTGAAGGCTATCCGAAAAAAGCGGTGCCACTGTCGGTGTCCGCCTGGGTCATCAAGGGTCGAACCGCCAGACAGGCGGCCGATCAGATCATTGCCAAGGCCACTCAATTCAATGAGAGTCTGCTGACACTTCGAACCCTTCGGTTGAAGGCTAAAGAACAAGTCAAAGCGCAAATCGCCAAAGGCAAAACCGATCTCGCCAATCAAGTCAGTAATGAGGCGATTGCCGCTATCCGTAAGGTGGTGAGCGACCTGGCTGGCTAGTTCATTCGAAATATCCGCTGTACCCAACGCCCACTCATCCATGGGCGTTTTTTTTTGTTCAAACACGACTTGCTGCGCTGTTGTGCCAATAGCCATGCAGGGCTTTATTACAGGGAAAACAAACAATGGATTATCCAAAAAGCATCCCCAGTGTCGGACTGGTCAATGGACGGTTTGTCGATGAAAATCCGGTAGCCGGTTCGCCTGGGTCGTTGATTCCGGCGGTGTGGGGCAATGCCGTTACGCAGGAGATTTTGAATGTGGTGGCTGGCGCCGGGATGGCGCCGTTGGAAGCGGACACGGGGCAGTTGTTGAAGGCGATCCAGGCGATTATCGGTGTGAGCATGCCGATGCGTTCGGTGGTGACCCGGCTAGCGGCATCGAAGCTGCTGGCGCCGGAAGAGCTCGGTCTGGTGCTGATTGATGCAAACCCTGGGGCCACCACCGTTACCCTGCCAGTGGCCAACACCGGTTTGGGGATTCGTGATGTGATCGTGCGACGGGTGGATAACACTGCTAATCGGTTGGTCGTTCGCTGTTCGGACACAGATTCCATCAAGTTTCACACCCATCTGAGAGCGGGTGGCTATCCGTTTTTGGTGTTGATGGGGGCGGGCGATTGGTGGCATCTGCGCAGTGATGCCTCGGGTAACTGGTGGCCTGTGGGGCGGTATGACGGTACGACGCTGGGACGGGCAGTTTTTGAGACCTCTACGACGGTGATGCCGGGTGGATATGGTTTGCTCAATGGATATCTGTTCAATCGTTCCGAGTGGCCGTGGGTTTGGGATCACGCGCAGGCATCGGGGATGCTCACCACCGAAGCGTTGCGCGCGGGTAAGGAGGGTATGTGGACCTCGGGCGACGGCGCCACGACCTTCCGTAGCCCAGAGGCCCGTGGTGAGTTTGTGCGGGTTCTTGATGAGTCGCGTACGGTAGATGCAAACCGTGCGGCGGGTAGCTGGCAGGCCGGCCAAATCGAGTCTCACAACCACTCAACGCCGGGTGCCGGTTCCTTCGGCACACAGATGATGGGCGGCGGCTCCAACAACTACTCACTTTGGCAAGCCGGTGCTACCGGATTTTCCGGCGGATCAGAGACTCGCGGACGCAACATCGCCTATCCCGGCCGTATCAAACTTATCTGAGGTGTCCATGTTTAATTATCTGATTGATAACTCGGGCGCCTTGTCGGGGCCGGTGGAGTTCTTCGTGACGCCGGGAATCGGTATTCAACTGCCCAGTAATGCCGTTGAACTTTCATTTGAATTGCCACCTCCGGAACAGGGCCGTACATGGGTGCTGGTCAAAAATGTCCCGCGCGAAGTCATCGACCGGCGCGGTCTGGTGTATCGCAAAGAGGGCGGTGCTCAGCAGATCTGGAGTGAACTTGGGGAGTTGCCAGACGCCTTTACCACGGTTCCATGGCCGGGTGAGTTTTATGTCTGGCGTGATAACACCTGGGAGTTGGACGACCAGGCGCGGTTGGCGGATGTCAGGAATCAGGTGTTCACCAAGCGAGACGCGCTACTTCGTGACGCAGTCCTGCGTATAGCCCCGCTTCAATACGCCGAAGATATCGGCGACGCCACTCACGATGAGCAACTGGCATTGATGGAATGGAAGCTCTACAGCGTTGAGTTAAATCGCCTTGAACGGCAAGCAAGCTTTCCTGCAGAGATCGACTGGCCTCAGGTTCCAGGCTCGACCGAGTAACGGCATTGCCTGTGTTTATGCCCTTCAACTTGAGTAGATCAAATGGACTATCCAAAAAGCGTCCCCAGTGCAGGACTGGTCAACGGTAGATTTGCCGATGAAAACCCGATAGCCGGAACTCCCGGCTCCCTGATACCAGCCAGCTGGGGTAATAGCGTCACCCAGGAAATTCTCAACGCCATCACCGCCGCGGGGCTGATGCCTTCCGAGAATCAAACTGATCAGCTGAGCCTGGCCATTAAAGAGTTGGCCAAACTCGACCCGCAACAGAGCTTTCCGGTGCAGGTTTATCGCAAGAACCTGGTGATTAACGGCAACTTCGATATCTGGCAGCGCGGTACGGTCAACTTGGGGCCTTACACCGGTGCTTATATCGCTGACCGTTTTCGTTGCGACTGGAACGGAAACGCGGGCGTGAGTATTTCCCGGCAGAGCTTTGCGCTGGGTCAGGGCGAGGTGCCCAATGAACCCCGTTACTTTATGCGTTGGCAGCAAATCACGGCGGGCGTTGGCGCCAGCGTGCATAAAATTTCCCAGGCTATCGAGTCGGTCAGGACCTTGGCGGGGAAAACCGCGACGCTGACGTTCTGGGCCAAGGCCGACACGGCGCGTCAACTCAATGTGACTGTCGCGCAGTATTTCGGAGCGGGCGGTAGTGTGGATACCGTGATGCCGGTTGGCAGCTTTCAACTCAAAACTTCCTGGACCCGATACAGCGCGACGATTCAAGTACCGTCCCTGGCAGGCAAAACGTTGGGAAGTAGCGGCAATGACTTTCTGCGGCTCTCCTTCGACCTGCCTTTGAATGTATTGCAGGTGATAGACCTGGCGCAGATCCAGTTGGAAGAGGGGCGGGTGTCGACGCCGTTCGAGCTCCGTAGCCCTGGCGATGAGTTGATGATGTGTCAGCGTTATTACGAAAAAACCTATAGCCAGGATGTATCGCCCGGAAGCTTGATAGGTCCCTACGGCGCATTGATATCCACAGTGAGACAGGGGCAAACGGGATTTGCCTCACAGCCCATGGCTCAGTGGACCTTCAAGGTTGAGAAGAGAGCTGTTCCAAGTTTCAGTCTGTTTACCACTACGCCGAAAGGGGTCTCTGGGCAGTGGCGCTCCGGGAGTGATGAAGTCTCATCGGGTAATGCTCGAACTCTAGGGGCTTCTACGCGCGGCGTCTGGGTCGATAACTCCGATATCGGCGTCATTACACAGTCTTACTACATCCACGCCACTGCCGATGCCGAACTTTAAGGAGGCTATTTTCATGAACTATCAACTCACTGAAGATCCGGCCACGGTCATTCGTCTGCCTGACGGGGCAACCGTTCCTCTACATCACCGCTTCTGGGATGAATACCAGCAATGGCTGGCGAGCGGTGGTGTGCCGCTACCTGCCATCCAGGCAAGTGCTCCGGAGGCCGTTGCCCGAGTCTGGCGCGACCAGGAACTGGCGGCCAGCCAATGGCTGGTCGAGCGTGATCGCGATGAGCACGCGGCCGGTACTCCGATGACCTTGAGCAGCGATCAATATCATGACTTGCTCGATTACCGGCAGGACCTGCGCGACTGGCCCTCGCTTGCCGGCTTTCCAAAAGACGCCAGCAAACCCTTGGCGCCGGTCTGGTTAAAAACAACGGCCAATGGAACATGACTCATGCCTCTCACTTCAGCGCAGTTGCAACACATATTCCCTGACGCCCGCTCCCAAGCTGGCGTTTTCATTTCCGCGCTCAACACCGCCATGACCCACCGCAACATCAACACCCCGAAGCGCATTGCTGCCTTCCTCGCGCAAGTCGGCCATGAATCGGGGCAGTTTCAGTACGTGCGTGAACTGGGCAACAACCAATACCTCAGCAAATACGACACCGGCACCCTGGCCCTGCGTTTGGGCAATACCCCGCAAGCCGACGGCGACGGTCAAAAGTACCGTGGCCGAGGCCTGATTCAGATCACTGGTCACGACAATTACCGTCAGTGCAGTCTCGGACTCTTCGGTGATGATCGTTTACTGTTTTTGCCGGAACTACTGGAACAACCGCAATGGGCCGCCGAATCGGCCGCGTGGTTCTGGGAGCAAAATGGCTTCAACGAACTGGCCGACCGCGATCAGTTCAACAGCATCACCCGTCGCATCAACGGCGGCCTGAACGGTTTGCAGGATCGCTTGCAACTCTGGGCGCGGGCGAGGGCGGTGTTATGCCAGCCTTCGGTTTGATGCCGATGTCTTACCGCGTCATTGGCGTTGTTGTGTTTCTGGCTGTGTTGGCCGGTGGCTCGGCGGCGCTGGCCTGGCGCTTTCAGGATTGGCGTTATGGCGGGCAACTGGCGGAACAGGCAAGAGTGCACGCCGAAGCGCTGAATCAGCTGAGCCTGGCAGCCGCGACGCAGCAACAGGCCGAGCAGGACAAGCGTCTGGCGCTGGAGCTGCGTCTTTCGACCAGCGAACAAACCCATTACCGAGCGCTTAGCGATGCCGAACGTGATCAAGGTCGCCTGCGCGATCGTCTTGCCACTGCTGATGTGCGCTTGTCAGTCCTCCTCGATGCCCATGACACTGCCTCTGTCTGTGGAGTGCCAACCGCCTCCGGAGCCAGCAGCGTGGATCATGGAGCCGCGCGAGCCCTACTTGACCCGGCGCATGCTCAGCGAATTATCGCCATCACCGACGCCGGCGACCGCGGACTGATTGCCTTGCAGGCCTGTCAGGCTTATATCAGAGCCCTCGCTCGCTAACATTTTGATTGATCCTGCGCCTTGCAAGCGTTATTGGCTCGTGTACGGTAGTTCTCATTCCGCTTGCTCAGGAGATGACCGTGAAAGAAATCACCCAACTGGCCGCTGAACTTGGCAGGCGCTTGCAGGTTCTCAATGCTCATGTCACTGCCGCCGAGTCCTGCACCGGCGGCGGGATCAGCGAGGCGATCACCCGGATTCCGGGGAGTTCGGCATGGTTCGAGGCGGGTTATGTCACCTATTCCAATCGCCAGAAAACCGAGCTATTGAATGTCCCGGTCGAGTTGTTTGCAGCGGTGGGGGCGGTCAGTCGCGAGGTGGTCGAGGCCATGGTCCGAGGCGCGCAGGAGAAAAGCCGGGCGCGTTTTGCCGTGGCGGTCAGCGGTGTGGCGGGACCGGATGGCGGTTCGCCGAGCAAGCCGGTTGGCACTGTGTGGCTGGCCTGGGGCGTTGGTGAACAGGTGTTCAGCGAGGTGCAGTACTTTCCCGGCAACCGTGACGAGGTCCGCCGACAAACGGTGAAGGCCGCGCTAGAGGGGCTGCTGCGCCATGCCGCTGGAGAAATCTCAAATCAGGGGTAGGCGATCCTGAAACGCTGTGGAATAATACTGGCTACTTATACAGGTGTTGGCCGTCAGGCCTTATTGATTACGTGAGGACTTTAATGGACGACAACAAGAAGAAAGCCTTGGCTGCGGCCCTGGGTCAGATCGAACGTCAATTCGGCAAGGGTGCCGTAATGCGTATGGGCGATCAGGATCGTCAGGCGATCCCGGCTATCTCCACTGGCTCTCTGGGTCTGGACATCGCGCTCGGCATTGGCGGTCTGCCAAAAGGTCGTATCGTTGAAATCTACGGTCCTGAATCCTCCGGTAAAACCACGCTGACACTGTCGGTCATCGCCCAGGCTCAAAAAGCCGGCGCGACCTGCGCATTCGTCGACGCCGAACACGCCCTCGACCCTGAATACGCCGGCAAACTGGGCGTCAACGTCGACGACCTGCTGGTTTCACAGCCGGACACCGGCGAGCAAGCCCTGGAAATCACCGACATGCTGGTGCGTTCCAACGCGGTTGACGTGATCATCGTCGACTCCGTGGCGGCTCTGGTTCCAAAGGCTGAAATCGAAGGCGAAATGGGTGACATGCACGTGGGCCTGCAAGCCCGTCTGATGTCCCAGGCGCTACGTAAAATCACCGGTAACATCAAGAACGCCAACTGCCTGGTTATCTTCATCAACCAGATCCGTATGAAAATCGGTGTGATGTTCGGCAGCCCGGAAACCACCACCGGTGGTAACGCGCTGAAGTTCTACGCTTCGGTTCGTTTGGACATCCGCCGTACCGGCGCGGTGAAAGAAGGTGACGAGGTTGTCGGTAGCGAAACCCGCGTCAAGGTTGTGAAGAACAAGGTAGCTTCGCCGTTCCGTCAGGCCGAGTTCCAGATTCTTTACGGCAAGGGCATCTACCTCAACGGTGAGATGATCGACCTGGGTGTTCTGCACGGTTTCGTTGAGAAGTCCGGTGCCTGGTATGCCTATGAAGGCACCAAAATCGGTCAGGGCAAGGCTAACTCGGCCAAGTTCCTGGCAGACAATCCGGAAATCGCCGCCAAACTCGAGAAGCAACTGCGTGACAAGTTGCTGACCCCGGCGCCAGACGTTAAAGCATCGCCAGTCAAAGAGACTGCTGATGACCTGGCTGACGCAGATATCTGATTGATCCGATGACCGCCGTACTCGATACACTCGTCGCGGTGCGGCGAACCGCAATGGACCTGCTCGCGCGACGCGAGCACGGTCGAGTCGAGTTGACGCGTAAACTGCGTCAACGCGGCGCCCTCCCTGAAATGATCGACACGGCACTCGACCGCTTGACGGAAGAAGGCCTGCTGTCCGAATCCCGCTACCTCGAAAGCTTTGTTTCCTACCGTTCCCGTTCCGGTTATGGCCCTTTGCGTATTCGTGAAGAGTTGAGCCAGCGCGGCCTGCAACGTACCGACATCGAACTTGCTTTGCGCGAGAGCGGTATCAACTGGCAGGAACAACTGGAAGACACCTGGCGGCGAAAATTTTCCGGGCATTTACCGATAGACGCCCGGGAACGTGCCAAACAGGGCAGGTTCCTGAGTTATCGGGGATATTCCATGGAAATGATCAGCCGCTTGTTCAGCGGCCGAGGGATGGACGATTAACTGAAACGGCTCGCTATTTCGATAGCGGGCCGTTTTTTTTTGCTTACGTAACCTTGGATGGTTCCCGCGAGCGCTGTTGCGCCTGGGGTTGGGATTGCGCCCAGTTTTCCGGCAGGTTGATGTAGTCCACCAGTTCCCGCAGGCGTCCATGATCACGGGCGTTGAAGGTGAAGGCGAGTCGCGCAAGGTGGCTGAACTGCGGTTCGTCGTGTTCCTCTCCGCTGTAGGCGTGTTGATGGAAGTGATCGCTCAGACACAGGTCGGCAAATGCCTCCTGCATGTGTTCGAGCGCCTGGTCGCTGAGCTTGTGATTCATGCGGATCACGAATTGATGCTTGAGCCAGCGGCTGGAGTGGAAGTTGCTGTAGAACTGATTGATCTGCTCCACAGCCTCTTCCGCGCTGTAGACCAGACTGACGAGTTTCATGTCGGTCGGCAGGATGTAGCGATTTTCCTCCAGTTGATGGTGAATGAAGTCCAACGCGCCTTGCCAGAACTTGCCGCCGGGAGCGTCCAGCAATATCACGGGCACTAGCGGGCTTTTGCCAGTCTGGATCAGTGTCAGCACTTCCAGCGCTTCATCCAGGGTACCGAAACCGCCAGGGCACAGGACCAGCGCATCGGCTTCCTTGACGAAGAACAGCTTGCGGGTAAAGAAGAAGTGGAAGGGCAGCAGGTTGGTAGTGCCATTCACGGTGGGATTGGCATGCTGTTCGAAGGGCAAGGTGATGTTGAATCCCAGGCTGTGTGCCAGGCCAGCACCTTCGTGGGCCGCCGCCATGATGCCGCCACCGGCACCGGTGATGACCATCAGATCTGAGCGCGCCAGCGCTGCACCGAGCTCTCGGGCCAGACCGTACAGCGGATGTTCTATCGGTGTTCGGGCCGAGCCGAAAACGGTGACTTTGCGTCGACCCCTGAATTGCTCCAGAACACGGAAAGCGTGTTCCAGTTCGCGTAGGGCTTGCAGGGTGATCTTGGCATTCCAGCGGTTGTGATCTTCCTGGGCCATGCGCAGCACGGTCAGGATCATGTCGCGGTAGATCGGGATGTTCGGGCTGTTGGGTGAAACCAGGTTGAGTTGCTCTTCGACCTTGCTGATGAGGTCGTGGCCGCTTTCTTCAAAATGACGGCTCAGGAGGTCGTTCGGTTGGTAAGGCATCAACTTCTCCTTCCATACAGGCTCTGTTTTTCCCTTGGATGAAGGAAACATTCGCACAACAAGACGCGCAATGGGCAGCCCCTTTCCTGCCCTGAAAAGTAAACGTGAACACTATGAATCTAGACCCTCATAGCGTTTTTCGCTGACTTGATCATTGCGCTGCAAAGTCTTTCCTGGCAACCGCTTATTGGCGATTTGCAAGGTGCTTTCACCGCTCGTCTGAACGCAAGGCGAGTGGCTGACAGTCTGATTTACTAAATTACAGGCACGACACGACAACTTTGCGTCAAAGGCAGGACGCACGTTACAAGCGGTTCAAGGATTTTATCGCTCAAGCAAGGGCGAGGTGCAGGGAGGCGGGAAGCGATGGCCAGAGTCATTCTGGAGATCGATACGCAATTGTATCGATTACTGAAGTCATCGGCCGAGACCAATCATTTGAGTCTCGAAGAAGAGTGCTGCCGGCGTCTGGAGGGGGGCGACCGACGTTCCCGTTATTTGCAGGCGTTGTTGGCAGAACTGCGCGCCGAGGATGAACAGCGGCGCGCCAATTCCCAATGATTACTTCTTCTTGGTCGGAGCCGCTTTCGGGCAGTCCGATTCCTGATAGCTGGCGGAGCCGACTGCGCGGTTGGTCTTCACCTCAGTGAAGTCGTAACGCATGACCGCGCCCTTGGCCATCAGTTTGCGGAACGATGGGTTGTTGCATACAGAGGCGCCAAGCTGGAAATACACGGCTTTCGGGTCGGCACGCATCTTGTTGGCGTGGCTGCTTTGTACGCTCAGATGGTTGATCAGCGTGTTGCCTTCGACGGTGTAGCCCTGATCAAGAATGTCTTCGTTGATCGCCCGTGGAGTACCAACACTGCTTTGTGTGGCGACGTTTCGCAGCTCTCTGTTGAGATTCTGCTCACTCAAGGAAGCAGCCTGAGCGCTGAAGGACGACGCCAGCAAAATGGCAGCGGTGGGAACGATAAGGCGCAGCATGAAACTCTCCTGGTTCAGTGACTGGTGGTTCGACCCGTCACATGACTGTGCGTTCAGTGGCGGCGAATTATAGGGGACGAGGCCTGGACGGTACAGGCTTGCGCCGGCTGCTCTGATAAACTGCCGCCACTTTCTGCCCTGCCGAGTGTTTTTCGTGTCGATTTTCTTCCCCTGCCGGCGTTGCCTGCGATGAACCCTGCAACCCCACGCTTTGCTGCAAACGCAGTAGCCCGCTTGCGCGATGAGCGAGAGGAAGAGGGCATCAAGCCGATTCAGGCCCGAGGCTGGAGGGCACCGCGTTGCCGAGCCTGCCGCGTGATCGAGAGTCACTGCCTGTGCGCCTGGCGCCCGCAAGTCGAGGCCCGTTCTGGCGTGTGCCTGATCATGACCAACAAGGAAGTGTTCAAGCCGAGCAACACCGGTTGGCTGATCGCCGATGTGGTGCGCGACAACCATGCGTTCATCTGGTCGCGTACGGAAGTTGATGAGCAACTGCTGGCGCTGCTGGCCGACCCGCAATGGCAGCCTTATCTGGTGTTTCCGGGGGAGTACGTCGAACCCGAGCGTGTCACAAACAGCGTCGATGCCGATAGTTCGAAGCGTCCGCTGTTCATTCTGCTGGATGCCACCTGGACAGAAGCCCGGAAGATTTTCCGCAAAAGCCCCTACTTCGATCGGCTTCCGATCCTGAGCCTGTTGCCCGAGAAGTTATCGCGGTACCGGTTGCGCCGGTCGACCCGCAGCGAGCATTTATGCACCGCCGAAGTGGCGGCGTTGTGTCTCGATCTGGCGGGTGATACTGAGGCTGCGTCGGCACTGGACGCTTATTTCGACGTGTTCAGCCAACATTACCTTGATGCCAAACATCAGCTTGAAATGGATGTTTCAACACCGGCACACGCCGAGCTGATGCCTTTTGTGTAAATCGGCGCCCCTGTCACGCGCTGATTGTCGCCCATACTGCAAAGAACTGTACTGGCCAAGCACCTTGACCACCCCGGCTTCGCTGGGCATGCTTGGCGCCGATTAGGGCGCGGCCAAGTTTGATACGCCGTATTCTTTACGTGGATAGCCATGTGATTGGCGTTGAACGTGCCCTGTTGGTACAGCTCCGTGGCTGTACCTCGAGTTGTTTGAAAAACAGGATCATTTGAAAAATGGCCACATACGAAATCCTGATTGCCGATGACCACCCTCTTTTTCGTAGCGCCCTGCATCAAGCGTTGACCCTGGGCCTGGGCCCGGAAGTCCGTCTGGTGGAAGTGGCAAGCATTGCCGAGCTGGAAACCCGTCTGGACGAGAAGTCCGACTGGGATCTGGTGCTGCTGGACCTGAACATGCCGGGGGCCTACGGTTTTTCAGGGCTGGTGCTGTTGCGCGGTCAGTATCCGCAGATTCCGGTGGTCATGGTGTCGGCCCAGGAAGAAGCCTCGATCATGGTCAAGTCTCGTGAATTCGGCGCCAGCGGCTTCATCCCCAAGTCCAGTGATCTGAGCGTCATCCAGAAAGCCGTACGCGCGGTGCTCGATGGTGATGTGTTCTGGCCGCCCCAGGCGTTCGAGGCCGTCAGCGTTTCCGCCGAAGCCAAGGCCGCCAGCGAAGGCCTTGCGAGTCTGACGCCGCAGCAGTTTCGTGTCCTGACCATGGTCTGTGAAGGCTTGTTGAACAAGCAGATTGCCTACGAGCTGAGCGTTTCCGAAGCGACGATCAAGGCCCATGTGACCGCGATTTTTCGCAAGCTGAATGTGCGGACCCGGACCCAGGCAGCCTTGCTTCTGCAACAACTTGAGTCAATTTCGAGCTAATCAGGCGCGGCGCGTTCACGCTTTTTTGACTGTGCTTAATCTAGCCTTCCCACTTCATTTTTTGGTCAGTTGCCCACTTTATGTCACCTTTCAAAGGCCAAACCGGCCTAAAACGCATCCTCAACGCCTCCGGTTACTCGCTGGACGGTCTGCGCGCAGCCTTCACCGGCGAAGCGGCCTTTCGGCAACTGGTGTTGCTCAACGTCATATTGATTCCGCTGTCGTTCTTCCTGAACGTCAGTCGCGTCGAGCAGGCGTTGCTGATTGCCGTCTGCCTGTTGGCGTTGATTGTCGAATTGCTCAATTCGGCAGTGGAAGCGGCCATCGACCGCATTTCCCTTGAGTTGCACCCGCTGTCCAAGAACGCCAAGGACATGGGCAGCGCCGCTCAGTTCGTAGCCTTGAGCATGATTGCGCTGGTCTGGGCAGTCATCCTGCTTTAAGCGATGGTGGGCAGAACGATCTCGTCGCTGCGCTGAACCCCAGCGGTAAAAGCGCGGCACAGGTCGAGGAATTCACGCATCGCCGACGTCTGATATTTCTGTTTGTGCCAGATGAAATAGAACTGCCGCGCCAGGTCCAGATCTGGCGTTTCCACCGGCACCAGGCTGCCACGGCGGAACGCGTCGCGTAGCGCCAGACGCGAAATGCAGCCAATCCCCAACCCGGACTCCACCGCACGCTTGATCGCTTCGGTGTGTTCCAGTTCCAGTCGGATATTCAGCGAGCTGCGATGGTGACGCATGGCCTGGTCAAAGGTCAGTCGCGTGCCGGAGCCCTGTTCCCGCAGAATCCAGGCCTCGTGGGTCAGCTCTTCCATGGTCGCCGTGCCGCGCTTGGCCAGTGGATGCTGGGGCGCGCAGAACACCACCAGTTCATCCTCGACCCAGCTCTGCACTTCGATGTCTGGATGGCTGCAGTCACCTTCGATTAGACCCAGATCAATTTCATAGTGGGCAACCTGCTGCACAATGTTGGCAGTGTTCTGCACGTGCAGCTTCACCTGGCTTTCCGGATGGCGCTGCATGAAGCTGCCGATCAGCAAGGTGGCCAGGTAATTGCCGATGGTCAGGGTCGCGCCGACCGCCAGAGAGCCAAATCCCGACTTGCCATTGAGCAAGTCTTCGATTTCCTTGGACTGGTCGAGCAGCGCCACCGCTTGCGGCAGCAGCTGTTTGCCGAGGGCGTTGAGGCTCAGCCGTTTGCCGGCGCGGTCGAACAGCTGACAGCTGGACTGACGCTCTAGCTCGGTGATCGAGGTGCTCGCCGCCGATTGCGAGAGGTTGAGCAGACCCGCAGCACGGGATACGCTTTCCTGCTGGGCGACGGCGACGAATACTTGAAGTTGACGGAGAGTAAATCGCATATCGATATAACCGATAACCCTTATCTTAATAATCCAGTTAACAGATATTGTCGCTGCCATTAGAATGCGATGCAATTGCGCACAGCAGCTCATTTTTCGCAGAGCAGGCGCAGAGCACGCGCAGACCAAATCTCCAGGAGTCCCACGTACATGAGCAACATGAACCACGAGCGTGTCCTCAGTGTTCACCACTGGAACGACACTCTGTTCAGCTTCAAGTGCACCCGCGACCCGGGCCTGCGCTTCGAGAACGGTCAGTTCGTGATGATCGGCCTGCAACAGCCCAACGGCCGGCCGCTCATGCGCGCTTACTCGATTGCCAGCCCGAACTGGGAAGAGCATCTCGAGTTCTTCAGCATCAAGGTGCCTGATGGCCCGCTGACTTCCCAGCTGCAGCATCTGAAGGAAGGTGACGAGATCATCATCAGCAAAAAGCCTACCGGCACGCTGGTGCTGGATGACTTGAAGCCTGGCAAACATTTGTACCTGCTCAGCACCGGAACCGGTCTGGCGCCGTTCATGAGCGTCATCCAGGACCCGGAAACCTACGAGCGTTTCGAAAAAGTGATCCTGTGCCACGGCGTACGTTACGTCAACGAAGTCGCTTACCGCGAGTTCATCACCGAGCATTTGCCGCAGAACGAGTTCTTCGGCGAGGCCCTGCGTGACAAGTTGATCTACTACCCGACCGTGACCCGTGAGCCGTTCGAGAACGAAGGTCGCCTGACCGACCTGATGCGCAGCGGCAAGCTGTTCAGCGACATCGGTCTGCCACCGATCAACCCGCAGGACGACCGCGCCATGCTGTGCGGCAGCCCGAGCATGCTCGACGAGACCAGCGAAGTGTTGAACAGCTTCGGCCTGAAAGTATCGCCGCGGATGCGCGAGCCGGGTGATTATCTGATCGAGCGAGCGTTCGTCGAGAAGTAAGAACATCGCATCACTGAAAAGCCCCCATTGCCTGTGCAGGCAATGGGGGCTTTTTTATGTCCAATGCAATCCCTACACGTTGGGAACCGGGATAACTTCGAGAACGCGGATAACCCCGGCTTCGGGATAATGCCAGCGTACGTCCAGGTCCCAGTACTGCGCGCCGTATTCCCGTTCGGGTGTAGGAATCTGGTACGCCGGACGTGGGTCTTGTGCCAGGCATTGCTCGATCAGCTCCACCAGCGGTTCTTCAAGGCGCTGAGCATGGCGGTGAGCCTGTTGCAGTGCTGAGTCCGTCCACTGCACGGGAATCAGCTGCGGTGCAGCGCTGGCGATGCTGTTGGAGGCCGTATCAATGATGTCGGCGTAAGGCACGTAGGGTTTGATGTCGAGAATCGGCGTGCCATCCAGCAGGTCGATGCCGGATATCCACAGGCGATTGGCTTCAACCTTGTCCAGCTTCACCACGGATTGGCCGATGCCATTGGGCCGATGCGTCGCGCGCGTGGCGAACACACCCATGGATTTGTTACCGCCGAGACGAGGAGGGCGGACTTTCAACCGTGGCTTTTCTTCCAGGGCCTGGTGAAACAGGAACAGCAGCCACACGTGGCTGACCTGTTCCAGACCTTGCACCGCATCGCCCTGATCGAACGGCGCCACCAATTCCAGTACGCCGCGAGCGGCCGGGGCCAGTTGTGGCTGGCGCGGGATGGCGAACTTCTCCTTGAAACAGGAGCGCACAAAGCCGATGGGGGAAACGCTGTAGGTCATGGTCTGGGGTCGAGGCGGGAATTTGGGCGGGCATGATAACCCGATCAACTGTTGAATCGGTGGTGCCTGTCAGTCCGCCATCGCGAGCAGGCTCGCTCCCACAGTAGATCTCCTGAGCACCATAGATCTACTGTGGGAGTGAGCCTGCTCGCGATGGCCGCGCCGCCGATCTTAGAGGCTGAACCCGCCATCCAGAGGGATGATATTCCCCGTCATGTAAGCCCCGGCCGTACTCGCCAGACTGATCGCCAGCGCCGCCATTTCTTCCTCCCGACCCCAGCGTTTCATCGGAATCAACGCCGTGTCATCGGCCAGCGCCTGCTCATCATTGCCAATGTGCTGCGTCATCTTGCTCGGAAAACGCCCAGGCGCGATGACGTTGACGTTGATGTGCTGACTCACCAGCTCCCGCGCCAGAATCCGCGACAGTTGATGCAGGGCAGCCTTACTCGGCCCGTAGGCATATGCCTGTTCGCCAAAGGACGAAATCCCGGCCACTGAACCGATGTTGATGATCCGCGCCGGATTCGCTGCCGAACCCGCCTTACGCAGCAATGGCAAAAACTGCTGAATGCAGTTGAACACCGAGGTCACGTTCAGTTGCATGACCTTTTCCCAGCCCTTGACCGGGTAGCTCTCCAGCGGCGCGCCCCACGTGGTGCCGGCGTTGTTCACCAGAATATCCAGATGAGTGATCTGCTCGCCCAGTCGCGTAGCCAGTTGAAGTACGCCTTCTTCGGTGGCCAGGTTGGCCGCCACTCCGCGGCAACGACCGAAGGCGCTCAATTCATCAGCCGTTTGCTGACAGGCTTCGGCATCCCGGGCGCAGACGTACACGGTGGCGCCGGCCTCGACAAAAGCTTTGGCGATCATTTTGCCGATACCACGGGTGCCGCCGGTCACCAGAGCGGTGCGGCCTTGCAGGGAAAAGTACGGGTGCATGGCGAATCCTGAGAGCTGAGGGTCAATACACCCTAGTCGTCAGCCGCCGGAAGCGGAGCCACTATTTTTGCGAGGAATGAGGGTCTATACAGCGCGCCTTGAGCCGCCACTGCCCCCTGTAGGAGCTGCCGCAGGCTGCGATCTTTTGATCTGGATCTTAAAAAACAAAGTCAAAAGATCGCAGCCTGCGGCAGCTCCTACAGGGGCCAAAGCGATTTACTGCGGACGCACGCGCAGGGTCAGGCCCTTGAGGAAGTTGCGCAGCAACTGGTCGCCGCACGGACGGTAGTTGGTGTGGCCGAACTTGCGGAACAGCGCGCTCAGCTCAGGCTTGGACACCGGGAACTCGGAGGCCTTGAGGATGGCGTGCATGTCGTCTTCTTTCAGTTCGAAAGCTACGCGCAGTTTCTTCAGGATGATGTTGTTGGTCACCGGCACTTCGATCGGCTGCGGCGGACGGCTTTCGTCCTTGCCGCGCTTGAAGGTCACCAGGCCGTCGAGGAAATGCGCCATGACTTCATCCGGGCAGCGTACGAAGCCTTCCTCGTCTTCCTCTTTCTTGTCGAGGTACGTCACCAGGTCTTCCAGGGTCACGTCCATGCCGCCGAGCTTGATGATCTCGATGACTTTCTTGTCGCTGATGTCGAGCATGTAGCGCACGCTGCGCAGTACGTCGTTATGAATCATGGTGTGCAGTCCTGATATTCAGCAGTGGGCGCCACATAAACAGCGGCGCCAAAATGTGTGGCGGCGTGAAAAGTCTTAGAACTTCTCTTTGCCGGACAGGTAACGCCATTGGCCCAACGGCACTTTGCCGATGGACACGCCGCCAATGCGGATGCGGCGGATGGCGACGACCTTCAGGCCTACGGCCTGGCAGAACAGGGCGATGACGCCCGGTTGTGGGTTCTTCATCGCAAAACGCAGGCGGTTTTCGTTCTGCCAGCTGGCTTTGACCGGCGGCAGTTCCTTGCCCTTGTAGGTCAGGCCGTGGTTCAGGCGGTTGAGGCCGTGAGCCACCATGTCGCCTTCAACTTCGACCACATACTCTTGCTCGATCTTGGCGGAGTCGGCAGTGAGTTTGCGCAGGATCTTCCAGTCCTGGGTGAACACCAAAAGACCACTGGCGTTGGCCTGCAGGTCGGTGCTGGCGGTCAGGCGCAGGAAGTGGCCCTTGAGCGGACGTTTGCTGAAGCGGTGTTCTTCGCTCAAGGTCTCGGCGCTGATCGTAGCCATGGCCGTTTCCGCATCCATGCCCACGGGCACGTTCAGCAGGATGGTCACCGGTTCCGGCGCAGTGGCCTTGGCTTCTGGATCAAGCTCGACTTTCTGGTTCTCGACCTTGAACTGCGGCTCGTCGATGACTTCACCGTCCACGGTGACCCAGCCGCCCTCGATGAACAGCTCAGCCTCCCGACGGGAACAGCCGACGAGTTCGATGAGGCGTTTGGAGAGACGAATCGGGTCAGTCATGACAGGGCCGTAACAAAAAAAGGGTGGGCATTGTACCTGCCTGGCGCCGGTTAATCCCGGCTCCATTTGCGCCGTGTGGCTTTTTTGTGGGAGCGGGCTTGCTCGCGAATGCAATTTGTCAGCTGACATCAATGTTGACTGACACACCGCTTTCGCGAGCAAGCCCGCTCCCACACTTGATCCGTGTTGTGTCAGCCGTGTTGTGAGTGTTGCTGGTTTTGGCGCAAACGCATGTGCAGCAGCGGATAAGGCTGGCCCATGCCATCGACTTCCGAACGACCGATCACCTCGAAGCCCTGTTTGAAGTAGAAGCCCAGGGCTTGCGGGTTCTGTTCGTTGACGTCCAGTTCATCGGCATTCAGGTGTTCCATCGCATAGCGCAGCAACTGCTTGCCCAGGCCCTGGCCGCGGTGAGCGGGGTCGATGAAGAGCATTTCGATCTTGCCCGCCGCGACCCCGGCGAACCCGGTGATGCGCTGGCGCGGGTCTTTGGTGCAGATCAGCATCACTGCATCGAGGTAGCGCGTCAGCACCAGGTTCTTCAGCAGTTCGATGTAGCTCTCCGGCAGAAAGTCATGAGTGGCGCGCACGGAGGCTTCCCAGACTTGAGTGAGTTCTTCGTAGTCGCTCTGTTTCGGCGTGTGGATGACCGAATGTTGGCGCATGGCCGGCTGCTCCTTCTTTTTAATAGCCGTTGCTGTCAATGGTGCGAATCCTTTCTCCCACAAAACGATAGACGTAAAAAAGCCCCGCATCTCGTCAAGAGAGCAGGGCTTTTCGTATTTTTTGCGTTTAGATCTGTTCAGCCCACAGGTCGTATTCGTCGGCGTCGGTCACTTTGCACCAGACTTTATCGCCTGGTTTCAGGTTGCTGCCGTTGTCGATGAACACGTTGCCGTCGATTTCCGGGGCATCGAAGAAGCAGCGGCCAACCGCGCCTTGCTCGTCGACTTCATCGACCAGCACTTCGATTTCACGGCCGACGCGCATTTGCAGGCGTGCCGAGCTGATCGCTTGCTGGTGCGCCATGAAACGGTCCCAGCGGTCTTGCTTGACGTCGTCTGGCACGATGGCCGCGTCCAGCAGGTTGGCCGGTGCGCCTTCGACCGGCGAATACTGGAAGCAGCCGACGCGGTCGAGTTGCGCTTCGGTCAGCCAGTTCAGCAGGTACTGGAAGTCTTCTTCGGTTTCGCCGGGGAAGCCGACGATGAAGGTCGAACGGATGATCAGGTCCGGGCAGATTTCGCGCCAGTTCTTGATGCGGGCCAGGGTCTTGTCTTCGAAGGCCGGGCGTTTCATCGCTTTCAGGATTTTCGGGCTGGCGTGCTGGAACGGGATGTCCAGGTACGGCAGGATTTTCCCGGCGGCCATCAGCGGAATCAGCTCGTCGACGTGCGGGTACGGGTAAACATAGTGCAGACGAACCCAGACGCCGAGGGTGCTCAGGGCTTCGCAGAGTTCGGTCATGCGGGTTTTCACCGGCGCGCCGTTCCAGAAACCGGTGCGGTATTTTACGTCGACGCCGTAGGCGCTGGTGTCTTGCGAGATCACCAACAGCTCTTTGACGCCGGCCTTGACCAGGCGCTGAGCTTCGTCGAGCACGTCACCGACCGGGCGGCTGACCAGCTTGCCGCGCATCGACGGGATGATGCAGAAGCTGCAGCTGTGGTTGCAGCCTTCGGAAATCTTCAGGTAGGCGTAGTGGCGCGGGGTCAGCTTGATGCCTTGCGGCGGCACCAGGTCGATCAGCGGGTTGTGATCCTGACGTGGCGGCACAGCGTCGTGCACGGCGTTAACCACTTGCTCGTATTGTTGCGGACCGGTCACGGCCAGCACGCTTGGGTGCACTTTACGAATGTTGCCTTCTTCGACGCCCATGCAGCCGGTCACGATGACCTTGCCGTTTTCCTTGATGGCTTCGCCAATCACTTCCAGCGATTCAGCCTTGGCCGAGTCGATGAAACCGCAGGTGTTGACCACCACGACGTCGGCGTCCTCGTAAGTGGACACAACGTCATAGCCTTCCATGCGCAGCTGGGTAAGGATGCGCTCGGAGTCGACCAGTGCTTTGGGACAACCCAGGGATACGAAGCCAACCTTTGGATTGGCCGGCGCAGGAGTGGTGGACATGTCTAACCTCGGTATTTGTGACGCCTCCAGCCGAAGTCGGCAAGGCGACAAACGGGCGCTTACGTCCTATCTCGTGAATACGCTGTTTTTTGACGAGTGACTGTTGTTGCCAGGCAACGCAGCATGGCGACAACAGGCGCCGTCAAAAAGCAGCAGTGATTCGCGAGACAGGACGTTTTCTGCGCCTCTGATCAAAAAGTGCGCAATTCTAGCGATGAGAGGCGCACTTGACCAGCTTTATGCAGGGAAATACGACGAGTGCTGCGCTATGCTTCGCGCCGTTACGCTTTACCGATTTTTTACAGTCAACAAAACGTCTGTAACCGTAAGTAAAACAGCGCATGCTGCACGGCAAAGCATAGTGCTTCTTCCAAAGAAGTCCGGTCTGGGTAGTAGGAGTGGTGGATGGGTCAGGCAAGTAGTCAGGCGGCGGGTGCCGAGCATTCGGCGGCGAAGCCGATCGGCATGCTGGTCGCGGCGGTCGGGGTGGTTTATGGCGATATCGGCACAAGCCCGCTGTACACCCTCAAAGAAGTGTTTTCCGGTGGCTATGGTGTACCCGTCAACCATGACGGGGTGCTGGGAATTCTGGCGCTGATCTTCTGGTCGCTGATCTGGGTCGTGTCGATCAAGTACATGATGTTTGTTCTGCGCGCCGACAACCAGGGCGAAGGCGGGATCATGGCCTTGACTGCACTGGCTCGGCGGGCTGCGGCGGGGCATCCCAAGTTGAGAGGGTTTCTGGTGGTCTGCGGGCTGATCGGCGCGGCGCTGTTCTACGGCGACAGCATGATTACACCTGCGATTTCCGTCCTTTCAGCGATTGAAGGCCTGGGGCTGGCATTCGATGGCATCGACCATTGGGTGGTGCCGCTGTCGCTGATCGTGCTGGTGGCGCTGTTCCTGATTCAGAGTCACGGTACCGCGCGGATCGGCATCCTGTTCGGGCCAATCATGGTGACCTGGTTTGTGGTGCTGGGGGCGCTGGGTGTCTACGGCATCATGCAGCATCCGGAAGTGTTGAAAGCGATGAACCCGGTCTGGGGCGTGCGCTTCTTCGTTGTGCACCCGGGCATGGGCGTGGCGATTCTCGGCGCGGTAGTGCTGGCATTGACCGGTGCCGAAGCGCTGTACGCCGACATGGGCCACTTCGGCCGCAAACCGATTGCCCGTGCGTGGTTCATTCTGGTGCTGCCGGCGCTGGTGCTGAATTACTTCGGCCAAGGGGCGCTGCTGCTCGGTGATCCGGAAGCCGCGCGCAACCCGTTCTACTTGTTGGCACCGAGCTGGGCGCTGATTCCGTTGGTGGGGTTGTCGACCCTGGCCACGGTGATTGCCTCCCAAGCGGTGATTTCCGGTGCGTTCTCCCTGACCCGTCAGGCGATCCAACTCGGTTACATTCCACGCATGCACATTCGGCACACTTCCAGCGCCGAACAAGGCCAGATTTACATCGGTGCGGTGAACTGGGCGCTGATGGTCGGCGTCATCCTGTTGGTGTTGGGGTTCGAATCCTCTGGCGCGCTGGCCTCGGCTTACGGCGTGGCCGTGACGGGCACGATGCTGATGACCACCGTCCTGGTGTCGGCGGTGATATTGCTGCTGTGGAAATGGCCTCCGGTCCTCGCGGTTCCGCTGTTGCTCGGTTTCCTCTTGGTAGACGGTCTGTACTTCGCTGCCAACGTGCCGAAAATCATTCAGGGCGGGGCGTTCCCGGTGATTGCCGGTATCGTGCTGTTTGTGCTGATGACCACCTGGAAACGCGGCAAGCAACTGCTGGTCGATCGCCTCGACGAGGGTGGCTTGCCGCTGCCGATCTTCATCAGCAGCATCGCCGTACAACCGCCGCATCGCGTCCAGGGCACTGCCGTGTTTCTGACCGCTCGCCCGGACGCCGTGCCCCACGCGCTGTTGCACAACCTGCTGCATAACCAAGTGCTGCACGAGCAAGTGGTGCTGCTGACGGTGGTGTACGAAGACATCCCGCGGGTACCGGCATCACGGCGTTTCGAGGTCGATTCCTACGGCGAAGGTTTCTTCCGGGTGATCCTGCACTTTGGCTTCGTCGACGAGCCGGACGTGCCGCAAGCGCTGAAGCTGTGTCATCTCGATGACCTGGACTTCAGCCCGATGCGCACCACCTACTTCCTCAGTCGCGAGACGGTCATCGCTTCCAAACTCGAAGGCATGGCCCGCTGGCGTGAGGCGCTGTTCGCCTTCATGTTGCAGAACGCCAACGGTAATTTGCGCTTCTTCAATCTGCCGTTGAATCGGGTGATTGAACTGGGGACGCAGGTAGAGATGTAAGCAACATCAAAAAGCCCCCGTTGCCATTGCGGTAGCGGGGGCTTTTTTGTGGGCGGCGCATTTCCCTGAAGGCAATGAAGACCCCTTGTGGGAGCGAGCTTGCTCGCGATGGCGATCTGTCAGTCGACATTGATGGTGGCTATAAGTCCGCTATCGCGAGCAAGCTCGCTCCCACAGGGGGTGTGCGGCGTTTGCACGTATTCCGTCTCTGCTCCTTTACTTGCTTTCGGGCAGTTATTTTTTAGATTCAGCTTTTGTCCGGGCAGGTGGCGGTGGCGGCGTCAGTACCTTCACCGCATCATCAATCACGGCCTTACTCATTGCCGTCAGGTAATGCGCGGCCCAGGCGTGTCGGTCGGTGTCGCGGGCGTAGGCAGCATCTTTAGTTAGTTCTTTGGCAAGGAACAGAAAATCAGAAGCCATGGCTAACGCATCACCGAGGGGGACGTCTCGACTGACACGGAACAGGGGTCGGTTTGAGCAGTAGATTAAGGGGGTGAGGCCGATGGTTTTCAGTTCGTCAGGTTCTGATGGATTTGTTTTGGTCATGGTTTTATTCCTGGGTTCGAGGAGCTGCCATTTCCGTTACCACACGAAAGGGAGGCAGCTGTACGCAGGGTGGTAAACCGGGAACCAAGGAAACCGGCACGCCCGAGGGCGTCCCACGCACAGCCGCCATAACTTGAGATCGCAGACATAAAAAATGCCTGTGTTCGGAATGAAGGCGCTGTTGCGCTGGTTTCGCCGGGTTACCACACCCGATCGCTGAATGGTCAGCGACGTCCGGAGAGTATCCCGTCGAAGAAAAGCGCAACAAGGCATCAAAGTGCCCAAAAAGAACGATTCGGAGTTTGCCTACAAGGTCTGCGGGCGTCATCCGATATTGCGACACCTTAAGTAAACGAAGTTAAACATGGTGAGAGGATTTACAAATTGTCCGGTTCATTTTTTGTAGGCGTGAAACAAGCACGTTGATCAGTTCGCGTTTTTTGCCGCTTGCTGTATGTCGAATTCGACGCAATACTCTGCGTAGAACTGTGTGTTCAAATTTGCATGATTGTGTAGAGAGGTGAGTATGACGGCATTACTGGAGCGTGCTGACCAAGCGATATCGGTGACTGCAATGGTCAGGGGGTTCAGCGCAAGGCTCAAAGAGATTTCCAGCCGAGCCACCGAACGACTGGTCATTTTCAAAGACAACCAACCCGCAGCGGTCATTATCAATGTCGATGCGTATCAGGAAATGCTCGATGAACTTGAGGATCTGAGGGTTGAAGCAGCTGCTCGGGAGCGACTGATCGGTTTTGATCAGAACAAGGCAGTCAGCCACGACGATATGCGGGCGCGATACGCCAGGAAAGACTAAAGGAGCTGTGGATGGTTTGGGGCGTTATCTATCATCCTGAGGTTCAGAAGGATCTGGATCTGCTGGGAGCTGTAGCGGCGAACCGCATTCTTGATGTCATCGAAGAGCGGATTATCAATGGTGAGCCGGACAAGAGCGGCAAGCCCCTAAGAGCCAGTCTTGCAGGCTGTAGACGGATCCGAACAGGCGACACGCGGATTGTTTATCGAGTCGATGGCAAGGCGATTCAGGTATTGATCGTTGCCGTTGGTGCTCGACGTGACAAAGAGGTCTAGGGCGCGGCAGAGCGTCGTCTCTAACCAAAAAAGCCCCCGCAACTTTACGGCTGCGGGGGCTTTTTCGTGGGCTAGACTCAGGTCACTCCTGAGCCGTCTCACCCTTGGCTTGACGCTTTTCGATGATGTCCACCAACCGCTGGGCCAGCGCCGGATAGTTCTCGTCGAAATGGTGGCCACCCGGCAATTTCATCGCTTCACCCACCGCAGTTTTGTCGGTGCAGCCACTCTCGTCGACTTCTTCTTCACCGTAGATGCACACCACTTTCTCCGGCGGCAGCTTGGCCATTTCCGGGCCGGTGGCGGCTTCTTTGCCGGCGTTGCCGAGCCAGCCTTCAACTTCGATCTCGAAGCTGCCGGTGCGGGCGAAGGCCAGCAGGATGATCGCGTCGACCCGTTGCTGTTCCGATGGCTCGAGGCGGTTGTAGATGGCGGGCAGGACGTCGGCGCCGAACGAGTAACCGGTCAGGATGAAGCGCTTGGTGCCCCATTTCTGCCGGTAGTGCTGCATCAGTTCGGCGAGGTCCAGGGCGCTTTGCTCCGGGCTCTTGTGTTGCCAGTAGTAGCGCAGGGTGTCGATGCCGACGACCGGGTAGCCGATCTTGGCCATCTCGCCCGCGACGTCACGGTCAAGGTCGCGCCAACCGCCGTCACCGGACAGGAACAGGGTCACGGTGTCCTTGGCTTGGCCGGCGGGCACTTCGACTACCGGGATCTGCAGGCCGCCAGCGGCTTTATCGCCGCCAACGAGGATCTTGCGCAGCTCGTTGTTCAGCACTTGCGGCAGGTTGATGTCGTAGTCGCTGATACTGGTTTCGGCGTTGGGTTGGTCGCGCACGAAGCCGGCGCTGGTGTCGTCCGGGTTGTCGTTCCAGGCCACCAGCCAGTGGCCGTGAGCGGCGCTTTTCGGTAGCAGGTGCGTGCAGCCGGGTTTTTCCAGGGCCAGGTCCACCGAGACGGCCTGGGCCTTGTCGCTCTTCTGTTCGGACAACCAGCGCCACGCCAGCACGGCGCCAGGACCGATGCCGCTGACCAGGGTCGCCGGACCTTTGAGTTCTCTCAGGGCTGATTGCAGGGCGCGACTTTGCAGCAGGCAGTCTTTGGGCAGGATCACCTGAACAATCTGTGCCGAGCCGCTGCGGCTCAGGGTCATCAGCTGTTTGTTGCTGAGCTTCTGCTCTTCATTGACCGCCACCAGCACCTGGGCGCGTGGCGTGTTGCCGGGGATGACGCGGGTCATCGCGGCGCCATCGGCCGGCGTCAGCTGTTCGAGGGTCGGTTCCGGTGCCGGGCGTTTCAGGTACCAGTAGCCGCCACCGAGAATCAGGGCCAGCACTACCAGTGTGGCCAGTACGTACCGCAAGGAGCGTTGAATCATCAGCGTTTCACCAATCCGGTCAAGCCGCCCGCAATCAGGGCGGCAGTGTCGGCCAGGGCAACCAGCGGATCGAGTCCGGCGGGCACGGCCATATAACGGGGTTCCCAGTCAGGCTGGAATTTGTCTTTGAAGCGGCGCAAGCCTTGGAAGTTGTAGAGCTGCTCACCACGGCGGAAAACCATCGAGCCCAGACGCTGGGTCAGTGGTGCGCCACGACGGGGTTGCAACCCCGACAACGGCACCATGCCCAGGCTGAAGCGCGCGTATCCATGATTTTTATAATGTTGAATCAGGCCGACCATCATGAACTCCATGGTCAGCTTGGGGGCATCCGGGTGCGCGCGCATCAGGTCGAGGCTGGCCAGTTCATGGCCATAAGTCTCGAGCAGGTTGGCGAATGCCACCGGGCGCCCTTCGAAACGAATCACAGCGACGCGGAAATGCTTGAGGTAGTCATCGCTGAAGCGGCCGAGGGAGAAACCTTTCTCGCGCACATTTTTGCCGGTCAGCCAGGCATCGGAGATTACCTTGAGTTCTTCCATCGGTGCTTGCCCTGGATCAAAGATCTCCAGCGACAGGCCATCGCGAGTGCCGCGGTTCCAGGTGTAGCGCAGGTCTTTCATCTCTTTGCCTTTGGCCTCGAGATCAAAGCGCAGCAGATCGACCCGGGCTTCTTCGCCGAGCTTGATCGCGGTCAGGCCGATGTCCATGTAGTACGGCAGGTTCTCGGCGCGCACTTGATAGAACACAGGACGGGCATGGTGGATGTCGCAAAGGTCGCGGAACTGCCAGATCATTTCCGCCCGTTGCTGAGTCGGGCCGATCGGGTCATACAAGGCCACCAGGCTGCGACCACGGCGTGCGTACATCAGGAACGCCTGGTCGTTAGGGTGAAACAGCAGCGCCTTGTCACCGGTCAGGGCGAGGCCGCCATCCGGTTGGGCGGAGGCCATCAGGATCTTTACCGCGCGGTCCAGTTCATCGGGTGTTGGCAGATGGATCACCGGGCGCGCGGTGCGCAGCAGCCAGGTCAGGGACACCACCACCAGCAGGACGGCGGCGCCAAGCAGCGAGCGCAAGCCACGCGGGGCATCGGCGTCGAGGGTGAACTGCCACCAGAGCTGATGGCTGTACGGGACGTCCTGATAGGCGAACAGCAACAGCCAGATCGACGCACCGAGTACGCACAGGCTGGCCACCAGATACAGCGGTGAGAACGGCACCTCGGTCAGACGGCTCGGGCGATAGAACGAGCTGCGGAAAACCCCCAGCAAGCTCGCGGTCAGCGTCAGCAAGCAGGCTTCTTCCCAGTCGAAGCCCTTGAGCAGAGAGAGCAGGGCCGCGACCAGCAACAAGATGGTGGTCAGCATCCAGGCGGCCGACAGTCGGCGGCGCAGCCCTTGAGCCAGCAGCAAGCAAAGCACACCGATCAGGCTGGCACCGAAGTGCGAGGCGTCGACCAGTCGATGCGGGATCAGAAAGCCGATGTGTTCCAGGCGTGTGTCGATTTCCGGGGTGGCACCGGAGAACAGCAGCACCACGCCGGACAGAAAGACCAGCACCGCCAGAATCGGCGCGGCCAGGCCGGACGCCACCCTTAAGGACTGACGCGATTGAAACAGGCGCTGACCTTCGTTGATCAGCAGGAATACGCAGGCCACCAGCAATGGCAGCACCACGTAGATCAGGCGATAGAGCAGCAGGGCGGCAGCGAGTGGCGCGGCGCCGAGTGTGTCGGAGAAGGCAGCCAGCAGAATCGCTTCGAACACCCCGACCCCGCCGGGAACATGGCTGAGCACACCGGCGGCCAGGGCCAGCAGGTACACCAGCAGGAACGCGCCGAAGGGCGGTGCTTCAGGCAGCAACAGATAGAGCACGGTTGCTGCGGCGGCGACGTCCAGGGCCGTGATGATCAGTTGCAGGAACGTCAGGCGACGGCCCGGCAGGCGCAACGTGCGGCGCCCGACCTTGACCAGCAGGTTGTCCGGGTAAGGTTGCTCTGGCAGGCGGCGGCGGTAAATCCCGATGGCCAGTACGCTGAAGAGCAGCAAAACGGCCGCGGCGATTGCGCCTAGCAATACCTCGGACAAACCCAGGGCGGCAGAGGCGCCAGGCAGGTTGCTGAGGGTCGCGAGGGCGGCCAGAGGGGGCAGGGCGCAGCCGAGCGAGAGGCTGGCGAACAGTGTCATGTGGGCGACTTCAGAGGCGCCCAGACCATGACGTGCATATAAACGGTAACGAACCGAGCCCCCCGAGAGCATCGAAAGGCCAATGGCATTGCCGATGGCGAATGCGGTGAACCCACCCAGTGCCAGGGTTCGCGGCGCCAGTGTCACGCCTGCGTAGCGGCTGGCCGACCATTCGTAGCCCAGCAGGATAATGAAGCCGACCACGGTCGCGCCCAACGCGCCCAGCAATGCCGGTTTCGGAACGTCGAGAATCGAGTCGTGCAGAGCGTACAGATCGAGTTCGCTCAGCAGGTGGCGACAGGCAATCAGCGCGATAGCGAACAACAGCAAAGTGACTGCCAGGCCGATGGGCTGACGGTATTTGCTGATTCGATCAAGCAAGCGCAGACGCCCGGACTTGATCGGTTGTGTCGCTGTGACGGTGTCTTGTGGATCAGACGAGTTGGCGCGCATCAATCACCTCTTGGATTGTGCGCGACAGGATGGGGGTATCGAGCCAAGTTACCAATCCCTGTAGAAAAAAATAATCACAAATATTAACGCCTCTCACCGGGTATCGGCGATGGGTGCGTCATCAGTCGTAGAGGGTTCTGTCTGTGGTTCAGCATAGTCTGGGTTCAGAGCATGGGTGAACCCGAACGGCTCGCTACACGGTGGCAGATCATTGTTGCGAAAGGACTTTTTCAACAGATACAAAAAAGGCCACTCTTTCGAGTAGCCTTTTTTGATGTTTGGTTGCGGGAGCCGGATTTGAACCGACGACCTTCGGGTTATGAGCCCGACGAGCTACCAGACTGCTCCATCCCGCGTCTGTGTGGCGGCATTCTACAGGGGTTATGGGAGCCGGATTTGAACCGACGACCTTCGGGTTATGAGCCCGACGAGCTACCAGACTGCTCCATCCCGCGTCTGTGTGGCGGCATTCTACAGGCGAACGCCGGAGTGTCAACCGTTAATCCTGAATAGGGTCATATAAGTATAAATGAGCGGTGAGCGGTCGTGAGGGAGACTTAAGTTTCGGAATCAGAACGATTTCTCGTTTCTGCACTGTCAGCCGTTACCCGCTCGTATCTATGCTCATATTTACAAAAGAGACGCGCACAAAAAAGGCCACTCTTTCGAGTAGCCTTTCTTGATGTTTGGTTGCGGGAGCCGGATTTGAACCGACGACCTTCGGGTTATGAGCCCGACGAGCTACCAGACTGCTCCATCCCGCGTCTGTGTGGCGGCATTCTGATTGGCCTTTTTTGATGTTTGGTTGCGGGAGCCGGATTTGAACCGACGACCTTCGGGTTATGAGCCCGACGAGCTACCAGACTGCTCCATCCCGCGTCTGTGTGGCGGCATTCTACAGGTGAACGCCGGAGTGTCTACCGTTAATCCTGAATAGGGTCAAATAAGCGTAAATGAGCGGCGATCGGTCGTGGGGGAGACTTAAGTTTCTGAATCAGAACGATTTCTCAATCCTGCATGTCAGCCGTTACCCGCTCTTTTCTATCTCGTGTTTACAAAAGAGACGCGCACAAAAAAGGCCACTCTTTCGAGTAGCCTTTTTTGATGTTTGGTTGCGGGAGCCGGATTTGAACCGACGACCTTCGGGTTATGAGCCCGACGAGCTACCAGACTGCTCCATCCCGCGTCTGTGTGGCGGCATTCTACAGGGGAAGGCCTCATATTTACAAAAGAGACGCGCACAAAAAAGGCCACTCTTTCGAGTAGCCTTTTTTGATGTTTGGTTGCGGGAGCCGGATTTGAACCGACGACCTTCGGGTTATGAGCCCGACGAGCTACCAGACTGCTCCATCCCGCGTCTGTGTGTCGGCATTCTACAGAGGATCGGCGGGCTGTCAACCTTCAATCCAGAGAAAACCTCTTCCCGTTCAATCGCTTAGCTTGAAAAGAGGGCTGGGTGATTGGCTGTAAGGTCGGTGTGGCAAGGCTTTCAGCTCTATCGAGTGAGGCTTTTCGATTGAAAAAATAAATTCATCTGGCACTTTTCCTACGGGTGGAAAAGAACATTCGGAGTACTGGTGCTATATACAGGTGTCAGTGAGATACTGCCGATCTGACTCGCCAATACGCCATTTCTTCACCATGAACACTGCTTTTATATGACGCAGCGAAAAATCATCCACGTCGATTGTGACTGCTTCTACGCCGCCATCGAGATGCGTGACGACCCGCGCCTGGCCGGTAAACCCTTGGCAGTGGGTGGTTCGGCGGATCGACGTGGCGTGATCGCTACCTGCAATTATGAAGCGCGGGCTTATGGGGTGCGCTCGGCCATGTCTTCCGGACATGCCTTGAAGCTGTGCCCGGACCTGACCATCGTCAAGCCGCGCATGGAGGCCTATAGAGAAGCCTCCAAGGAAATTCACACGATCTTTCGCGATTACACCGACTTGATCGAGCCGCTTTCTCTGGATGAGGCCTACCTCGACGTGTCCGACAGCGCGCATTTTGGCGGCAGCGCAACGCGGATCGCGCAGGACATTCGCCGTCGCGTCTCTAATCAGCTGCACATCACTGTTTCGGCTGGCGTTGCACCGAACAAGTTTCTGGCCAAGATCGCCAGCGACTGGAAGAAGCCCAACGGCTTGTTCGTCATTACGCCGGATCAGGTCGAGGATTTTGTCAGTGGTTTGCCGGTGAGCAAGTTGCACGGCGTTGGCAAAGTGACCGCGGACAAATTAGGCAGGCTTGGCATCGTCGATTGTTCGCATCTGCGCGAATGGGACAAGTTGGCGCTTGTGCGCGAATTCGGCAGCTTCGGCGAGCGACTCTGGAGCCTGGCCCGTGGGATCGATGACCGGTTGGTGCACAACGACAGTCGTCGGCAGTCGATCAGTGTCGAAAACACCTACGACGTGGATCTGCCGGACTTGGTGAGCTGCCTCGATAAATTACCCGAGTTACTGGAGACCCTGGCCGGCCGCATGGCGCGAATCGACAGTAGCTATCGACCGGGCAAGCCGTTCGTCAAAGTGAAATTCCATGACTTCACCCAGACCACTCTGGAGCAGGCCGGGGCAGGGCGGGATTTGGGGAGCTATCAGTTGTTGCTGACCCAGGCGTTCAATCGCGGCGGGAAACCGGTGCGGTTGTTGGGAATTGGGGTGCGGCTGGAGGATTTGCGGGGCGGGTTTGAGCAGATGGAGTTGTTTGAGCGGTAGTGGCAGATCTTGATGTTGAAGTGAATGTCAGGCCGCCTTCGCGAGCAAGCCCGCTCCCACAGTTGACCGAGTTGATCAGACGAATGCGGTCAACTGTGGGAGCGGGCTTGCTCGCGAAGCTTTTGGCCTTAATTCGGTCCTGGATCCGCGACCAGTCGCCCGGCATTCTTGGTCAGCGACTTGAGGAATTCGGTCTGCAACTCGGGATCGTTGCGCGTCAGTTCGATCAGGCTTTGTTCCAGCTCGGTGGCTTCTTCTTCCAGACCCAGTTCCGACAAGCGTTTGACCCGGTGTACCCACTGGCTCACTTCGTCGTCTTCGAGGTCGTCGTAAATCAGCCCGTGAGCTTCGAGCAGCTTGCCACGCAAGGAGCTACTGACCGCCAGGGACGAATCGGTGTGCACATTGTCCTGAGCGTCCTGGACACTGATCAGCAGCCGGCTCAAATGATTGATGTCATGTTCGGCGAACGGGCTGTCCAGCAGGTTCACGCGCAATACACCGTTTTTGTCGGTGCTTAGCTCGAACGTTTCCTTGCCGGCCTTGACCTCAACCGGGCGCTCGCTCCATGGCAGGCTCGAGTACTCGGTACGCTTGTCGAGCTGAACCTCGTCGATTCCCGCCAGGTTCTGCTGCGCGCGACCATGAGATTGCGTGTTCATGAACGGGTTGAGCCCGGCGAAACCATAGCTCAGCCAATCCTTGGTCACGCTGTCCGGCAGATTACCAAGAGCGAACACGTTGACCACGTTCGCACCGACGCCGGCCACTACGGCCACCGCACCCAGCGGAATCTCGTAAACCTCCCGCCAGGGTTGGTAAGGCGTGTAACGGTCGTAGTGGCGCGTGACTTCGAATTCGGTGACTTCGAACGTCTTCTGCTCGTGGATCTTCACCCGACGTTGCGGCAGCTCAAGCACCTTCGGCTCGCCGACATCAATCTGCAGGCTGTGATCGAGCAATTTACGCTCGACACGTTCCTCGTGCTCGCTGCGTTGTGACATGTGATTGGCACAGCCGCTGACCAGCAGGGTGCCGCACAGGGCGGCACCACCGAGGCCTAAGGTGTTTCGCTTGAACATGACTTCTCTATCTGGTGTCAGCGGCGGATACGGGACTGAAGGAAGGACAGCACGTCTGCGACCGGTAGCGCTTGCGCTTCGGGCTCGGTGCGGCTCTTGTATTCAAGATTGCCATCGGCGAGGCCGCGGTCACTGACCACGATCCGGTGAGGAATGCCGATCAGCTCCATGTCCGCGAACTTGATGCCCGGGCTGGTTTTCTTGTCGCGGTCGTCCAGCAGTACTTCGAAGCCGGCGGCAGTCAATTCTGCATACAGCTTGTCGGTGGCTTCGCGAACCTGTTCGGTTTCGTAGCGCAGCGGTACCAGAGCGATCTGGAACGGGGCCAGCGTGTCACTCCAGATGATCCCGTTGGCGTCGTTGTTCTGCTCGATGGCCGCAGCCACCACGCGGGAAACGCCGATGCCGTAGCAACCCATTTCCAGGGTGACTGGCTTGCCATTCTCGCCCAGCACTTCGCACTTCATCGCTTTGCTGTACTTGTTGCCCAGCTGGAAGATGTGCCCGACTTCGATGCCGCGCTTGATTTCCAGGGTGCCCTTGCCATCCGGGCTCGGGTCGCCGGCGACCACGTTACGCAGGTCGGCAACGGTCGGAACCGGCAGATCACGCTCCCAGTTCACGCCGAAATAGTGTTTGTCATCGATGTTGGCACCGATGCCGAAGTCGCTCATCAGCTCGACGGAACGGTCGATGATGATTGGCAGTGGCAGGTTCAACGGGCCGAGGGAGCCAGCGCCGGCGCCAATGGCGTCGCGCAGTTCGGCTTCGGAGGCCATGACCAGCGGGCTGGCAACGCCAGGCTGGTTGCCGGCCTTGATTTCGTTCAGTTCGTGGTCGCCACGGATGATCAGGGCAATCAGCTTGCCTTTCTCTTCAGCGTGAACCACGAGGGTCTTGATGGTCTTTTCAATCGGCAGGTTGAAGCCTTCGACCAGTTGCGCAATGGTCTTGGCGTTCGGCGTGTCGACCAGACGCAGCTCTTCGGCAGGTGCGGCGCGGGAGGTCTCGCGTGGCACGGCTTCGGCTTTCTCGATGTTCGCTGCGTAGTCGGAACCGTTGCTGAAGGCGATATCGTCTTCGCCGGATTCGGCCAGCACGTGGAACTCGTGGGAGCCGGCACCACCGATCGAGCCGTTGTCGGCTTCAACCGGACGGAATTTCAGGCCCAGACGGGTGAACACGTTGCAATAAGCCTGGTGCATGCGGTCATAGGTGACCTGCAGCGATGCCTGGTCAGCGTGGAAGGAGTAGGCGTCCTTCATGATGAATTCGCGACCGCGCATCAAACCGAAGCGTGGACGGATTTCGTCACGGAATTTGGTCTGGATCTGGTACAGGTTGATCGGCAGCTGTTTGTAGCTGCTCAACTCGTTGCGCATCAGGTCAGTGATGACTTCTTCGTGGGTCGGGCCGGCGCAGAAATCGCGACCGTGGCGATCCTTGAAGCGCAACAATTCAGGGCCGTATTCTTCCCAGCGACCGGATTCCTGCCACAGCTCAGCCGGTTGGGTGCTCGGCATCAACACTTCGAGAGAGCCCGCGGCGTTCATTTCTTCACGAACGACGGCTTCGACCTTGCGCATCACTCGCAAGCCCATCGGCAGCCAGGTGTACAGGCCCGAGGCGAGTTTGCGGATCATGCCGGCGCGCAGCATCAGCTGATGGCTGATCACGACCGCGTCGGAAGGCGTTTCTTTCTGTGTGGCGAGCAAAAATTGACTGGTGCGCATGGTTGGCCGTTGTCGGTTGCTGATGACGAGAAATGACGGAGCATTGTACGGGCGAGATCTGCTGGCGTACAGGCGTGCGGTCGGCGGGGTGTGGCGGGAGGGCGGGAATCCCCGCGCCCTCTGCGCTGCGTCCTGCTACAGAACCTACGATTCTTCTGCGACCTGGGTCGGAACCGGTTCTGGTGTCGGCGTTGGCGTCGGACCTTCGCGACGGCTCTCCTGGAACCAGTGCAGCGCGATCAACAGCAGGGTCGGTACGCCGAGCAGGGCGGTGATGAGGAAGAAGTTGTGGTAACCGAATTTCTCCACCATGACCCCCGAGTAGCCACCGATCAGGCGTGGCAGCAAGAGCATGATCGAGCTGAGCAGGGCGTACTGGGTCGCGGAGAACTTCAAGTTGGTCAGGCTCGACAGGTAGGCGACAAACGCCGAGGTCGCCAGGCCCGAACTGAAGTTATCCAGGGAAATGGTGAGGATCAGCATGTTCAGGTTGGCGCCCATGTCGGCGAGCATCAGGAACAGCAGGTTGGTGCCGGCTGATGCAATGCCGCCGATGAGTAGAATCGGCAAGATGCCGAAGCGCACGATCAGCAGGCCGCCCATGCCGGCGCCGACCAGGGTCATGATCAGGCCAAAGATCTTGCTGACGCTGGCAATCTGATCCTTGGTGAAGCCCTGGTCGATGTAGAACACGTTGGCCATCACGCCCATGACCGTATCGGACATCCGATAGGTGGCGATCAGCCCAAGCAGCAGGAACGCTTGCCAGCGGTAACGCAGAATGAAGTCGTTGATCGGCGTTAGCACCGGCGCCAGGCCGCGGCGGCCAATGGCTGACAGGCACAGGGCGGTGAGCGTGGTGTAGAGGATCGCCCGCAGGAACGCGCGGTCTTCGAGCAGCAGGTCGAGCACGCTCACGCCTTGGAAAAGCACGCTGGCGAAATCGGTGTTGTACAGCTGGGTGAACATGGCCGGCACGGAAACCAGCAGCACGATCAGCACAAACACTGAGGCCAGTTGATGCACAAAGCTGTAGCGCCCGGCCTGAAGCTGCGTGCGCAGCGGCACCGGCGGTTCGCGCATGAAAAAGGAGGTCAGCAGTGCCGGAACCATCAAGGCGCCGAACAGGATGTAGGTGCCGGCCCATGCCGAATGCTTGTAGTTGAAACCGGTTGAACCGAAGCCTTCAGCAAAGAACAGGGCGCCGGCGGTGGCCAGCAGCGCGGCGATCCGATAACCAGACATGTAACTGGCGGCGAGCGCGGCCTGACGGCTGTCTTCAGCGATTTCCAGGCGATAGGCGTCGACCGCGATGTCTTGCGTCGCCGAGGCGAAAGCAACGACCACCGCAATGGCGATCAGCCAGGACAAATGCTTTTGCGGGTCGCAGAAACCCATCCCGATCAGGCCGAGAATGACCAGTGCCTGGGAAAGCACCAGCCAGGAACGTCGGCGACCGAGCTTGCCGAGAAAAGGCAGGCGCCATTGGTCGAGCAGCGGTGACCAGACCCATTTAAAGGCGTAGGCCAGGCCGATCAGGCTTGCATAGCCGATGGTTTCGCGAGCAACGCCGGCTTCGCGCAGCCAGACCGAAAGTGTCGAAAACACCAGCATGTAGGGCAGGCCGGCGGCGAAACCAAGCAGCAACAGTACAAGCGTCGAGGGGCTGGCATAGGCGGCGAGCGCGGCGCGCCAGGTTTTACGGGGCATGGGCTGGAGTCTGCCTCAAGAAATACGGAAACAAAGCGCGCACTCTAACCGCTGTGCTCTACCGGGCGCCAGCCATGGCGCTGAATATCAACACGATTGTTCAGGATACTGATGCCTTCCATGCGCAAACGCGCGCGTTGTTCATCCCCCGAAGGGCTGCCTGCAGGCAGGCTGATACGCCCGCCGGCGCCGAGCACCCGGTGCCAGGGTAATTTGCTGTCACCCGGCAGTTGGCTCAGTGTCCGTCCGACGAAGCGGGCGGCGCGACCGAGTCCCGCCAGCTCGGCGAGTTGACCGTAACTCACGACTTTGCCCTCCGGGACTTGCGCCAGTGTCAGGTACAGCGCCGTGCGTCGGATTTGCGCCGGACTATCGGTTTCAGTGGTTGAGTCGGTCACGTCGGCAGTTCCTGAAAAAGTTCGCCTTACCGTCTGTAGAGTAAATCTTGGATCGCCTATTGAGAAATGAACTCAATAGAAATAGTCGGGTCAGTCCTTGTTAGGGCCTTATTCGTATGGATAATGCCGACTTTTTTTCGCAAACTTGAGCCTGTATTTGCTTATGTTGTCCAGAACCCTGCTGTGCCTCGCTGTCGTCAGCGCTTCCACGCCCTTGCTCGCCGATACCGTCTGGTTGAAGAACGGTGACAAGCTGAGCGGCAAGATCACCGTTTTCGATGGCGGCAAGCTGTTGATCCAGACCGAATACGCCGGTGCCGTCCCGATCGACTGGAAGCAGGTCAAAACCCTGGAAAGCGATCAGGAGTTGCTGGTCAAGCAGGATGCCTACACCGGTGAAAAGGCCAAGGCGCTGCATGCGGCAGAAGATGGCAAGGTCACCCTGGCCAACGGCGAGACGCCCAAGACTGTGGAGCTGGCAAGCATTCAGCAGATTCTCAAGCCCAAGCCTGTCGTCGAGGATTTGGTGTGGAAGGGTAATATCGACGCGGCGCTGGATTATCAGCGGGCCGAGAAAGACACCGACGATTACGATATCGACTTCAAGACCACTGCGCGTCATGGCAGATGGCGGCACACCGCAGAAGGTGAGTACAACCGCGAATTTCAGGATGGCGTGGTCACTACCGACAACTGGCGGGGCGAATACTCGCTCGACCGATTCCTGACCGAAAAATGGTTCTGGCAAGGGCGCGCGGTCTATAAGCGCGACAAGGTCGAAGAGCTCTCTCGTCAGCGCACCGTCGGTACCGGTCCGGGTTACCAGTTCTGGGATAACGAACTGGGCGCATTCTCGCTGGGCTCGCTGGTCAACCGCACGGACTATGAGTTCGCTGACGGCGGCAAAGAAAACTTCTATTCCGTGGCGATGAAGTGGGACTACAACCGCTACCTGATCGGCAAGAAGGTGGAGTTCTTCACCAATGGCGAAGTGGGCAAGCCGTTGTCGGGCGTTGCTGATTACGCGCTCGATGCCGAGATGGGCTTGCGCTACAAGGTGACCGAGTGGGCGTCGCTTAACCTGAAGGCTGAGCGCGACATCATTAGCGGCACCGACGATGCTGATTTGGACAAGACCCGGTACACCGCTGGGTTTGGCGTGGCCTGGTAAGACGCAAAAAATCGCAGCCATGGGCTGCGATTTTTTTTGCCTGCAAAACAGACAGGCACAAAAAAGCCCCGCTTTTGAGGGCGGGGCTTTTTACTAAAGCAAGTACAAGTTAGATAACTTGAACTTCTTCAGCTTGCATGCCTTTCTGACCGCGGGTAGCGATGAAAGAAACCTGTTGGCCTTCTTTCAGGCTTTTGAAGCCGTCGGATTGGATAGCTTTGAAGTGAACGAACAGGTCGTCACCGGATTGTGGAGTGATGAAGCCGAAGCCTTTTTCATCGTTGAACCACTTAACGGTACCAGTTTGGCGATTAGACATGGTGTAACTCCTTGAACAAAGATAACTGCGACGCAGGAAGAACCCTGGCCGAGACTGAGTGCAAAGAGCAGGAAAAATTCTTGTAGATGGTTGGATCGAAATTCAACATATCGTGTAGAGATTCTCAGTGACACAAGCAGCACAGTGGCGCCACCTTAACCCTTTTTCCGGAACGTGCCAATGCTTCCTGCGAAGGTTTTCCTGTTTTCATGACTGACGGTCCGCCGGTTTTCCCGCAAGGCCCGGAAATTACGGGGGATCGGCAAGATTTGTGACCCGGACTTTGAACCCGAAGCGCGCGCCCGGTAAGATGCCGGACAGATTTTTTCCACCTCGCTATTCAGGACACCCGCCATGAGCATCAAATCGGACAAGTGGATTCGCCGCATGGCGCAAGAGCACGGCATGATCGAGCCCTTCGTAGAGCGCCAGGTGCGCGGCAGCGACGATAGCCGTGTGATCTCCTACGGGGTGTCAAGCTACGGCTACGATGTGCGTTGCACAAATCATTTCAAGGTGTTCACCAACATCAATTCGGCTATCGTCGACCCGAAAAACTTCGATGCCGGCAGCTTCGTCGACATCCACAGCGACGTGTGCATCATTCCGCCGAACTCCTTCGCCCTGGCCAGCACCGTCGAATATTTCCGCATTCCGCGTAATGTATTGACCATTTGCCTGGGTAAAAGCACCTATGCGCGCTGCGGTATTATCGTCAACGTCACGCCGCTTGAGCCTGAGTGGGAGGGTCATGTGACCCTGGAGTTCTCCAACACCACCAATCTGCCGGCGAAAATCTACGCGAACGAAGGCGTGGCACAGATGCTGTTCCTTGAATCCGACGAAGAGTGCGAAGTGTCCTATAAGGACCGTGGCGGCAAGTATCAGGGCCAGCGCGGCGTTACCCTGCCACGCACCTGATCCGTTCGTCAGGCAAGTCGTGGGAATTCTTGAGCGGGTGGACACTCTATTGGGTGTACTGCCCGGTTCGCGCAATGCGGACGGGCCATCGCTCAGGAGTGCCCTATGAAGATCGATCCGCGAATAAGTGCCGAACTGGCAAGGCTTGAGCCCAATCAGGTTGGCGTTTTGGCCTGGTCCTTGTTGGCACATCCACCTATCAGCACGGCGGGGGGCATCCCCGGTCAGCCTGATCCCGATACCCCCAACGAACAACCCACCGAGCCCGGTGAGCCCACCTTGCCGGACGAGCCGCCTCCAGCGCCCGTTGTTTGATCGCCGCCTGCGAAAAACGAATGGCCAGTCAGCTGATGTCTTCAAAGACTTCAGCTGACTGGCCATATTTCGTTGTAGAGGTGGGAAGTGAGGCTATTTCAGGTTGCCGCTCAGGAACTGCTTCAACCGCTCACTCTTCGGATTGCCCAGCACGTCGTCCGGCGCACCTTCTTCCTCTACCAGCCCTTGGTGCAGGAACAACACCTGACTCGACACCTTGCGGGCGAAGCTCATTTCGTGGGTCACCATGATCATGGTCCGGCCTTCTTCGGCCAGGCCCTGAATTACGCGCAGTACTTCGCCCACCAGTTCCGGATCGAGTGCCGAGGTCGGTTCGTCGAACAGCATGACTTCCGGTTCCATCGCCAACGCGCGGGCAATCGCCACCCGTTGCTGCTGACCGCCAGACAGAAATGCCGGGTACTGATCGGCAACCCGCGCCGCCAGGCCCACCTTGTCGAGATAGCGCCGGGCACGGTCTTCGGCTTCCTCCTTGCTGCACCCCAACACCCGGCGCGGGGCCATGGTGATGTTTTCCAGCACCGTCATGTGGCTCCACAGGTTGAAGTGCTGGAACACCATGGCCAGGCGGGTGCGGATCTTTTGCAGTTCATCGGCATCGGCCACGTGCATGCCGTGGCGATCCTTGATCATGCGGATGTTCTGGCCGTCCAGGCTCATGGCGCCGTCGTTGGGCTGTTCGAGAAAGTTGATGCAACGCAGGAAGGTACTTTTGCCCGAGCCGCTGGCGCCGATCAGGCTGATGACGTCGCCGGTGTTGGCCTTGAGCGAAACGCCTTTGAGTACTTCATGTTCGCCATAGCTTTTATGCAGGCCTTCAATGGTCAGTTTGTACATGGGGCATGCATCCTCAAGGCGAAAGTAGGTAGCCGCTGCGATAGGCTTCGGTGCCCGCAATGTGGGCGATCACCATGCCGGCAGTGGCCATGCGCCGTAGCGAACGGGCGTACATCAACCCGGCAACGGTGCAATGAACGGGGGTGACGCGGTCAAAGATCGGGTCGATGATTTCAGCGATCAGTTGCCCGGCTTCGAGGTATTCCCCTGGCAGCGCGGTGAACACCAGCAGCCCGCCGACCGGGGTCGCCACCGGTTCAACGCCGGCCAGCGGTGTGGCCGGGTAGGGCAGCTCGGGCAGTGGCGCGGGTTCGCCGGCAATGGCGCCGAAGTGAATCAGGTAATCGATCAGCGCCTGGCAATCGAGGCTGGCCAATGGATGATTGACGTCACCCTGACCGCGTAATTCGACGGTGACCGAAAAGCTGCCCAGCGGAATATCGAAGTGTTCGCCGAAGCGCTCCTTCAACTGCCACCAGAGCAGGGTGAAGCATTCATCGAACGACTGACCGCCGGAATCGGTAGCCAGCAGGCTGGCTTCGGCACCGATGTACCGCGCCAACGGCTCGACCTGCGGCCAAGCCTCGGGCGTGGTGTAAAGATGGGCGACCGCTTCGAAATCGCAATGCAGGTCCAGCACCATGTCGGCATCGCAGGCCAGCCGTTGCAAAGCCAGGCGCTGGGATTGCAGTTGCGTGCTGGCCGTCTGTTGGGCGAGGGCATTGCGCAGGCTGCTGCGAATCAGTTCGAGGTTGTGCTGCGGATCGTCGCCAAGCAGGCCTTCGATCTCGTTGCCGACGGCTTCGCTCAAATCAACGAACCAGCGGTTGAAGTTCTGCCCGCTTTCGAGGTCGTAACGGCCCAGTGGCACATCCATCAGCACTTGTTCGAGGCCGACCGGGTTGGCCACCGGCACCAGCACGATTTCGCTGCGCAGACGGCCAGCGGCTTCGAGTTCCGCCAGACGCTGCTTGAGGTGCCAGGCAACCAGCATGCCGGGCATTTCGTCGGCGTGAAGGGACGACTGGATGTAAATCTTGCCTTTGGCCGATGAGGGGCCGAAGTGAAAGCTGTGAATCTGTCGAGCGGTCCCCGGCAGCGGGGCCAGCAGGTCATGAATCTGGTGGCGCATGTCTCTTTATCCCTAAAGCGGGTCCTAGTGGGTCGGCCCGAGGAAGGCCAGCCATCGGCGTTCGGCGAGGCGGAACAGGCCGACCAGCGCAAAGGTAACGGTCAGGTAGATCAGCGCAGCGATGCCGAACGACTGGAAGGTCAGGAAGGTCGCCGAGTTGGCGTCCCGCGCGACTTTCAATATGTCCGGGATGGTCGCGGTGAAGGCCACGGTGGTCGAGTGCAGCATCAAAATCACTTCGTTGCTGTAATAAGGCAACGAACGACGCAGGGCCGAAGGCATGATCACGTAGGCATACAGCTTCCAGCCTGTCAGACCGTAAGCCTTGGCCGCTTCGACTTCACCATGCGCCATGCTGCGAATCGCCCCGGCGAAAATCTCCGTGGTGTAGGCGCAGGTGTTCAGGGCGAAGGCCAGGATCGTGCAGTTCATCGCATCGCGGAAGAACGCATCCAGTACCGGTTGTGCGCGGATGGCGGCCAGGCTGTAGATGCCGGTGTAGCAAATCAGCAGCTGGATATACAACGGCGTCCCGCGAAACAGATAGGTGTAGAACTGCACCGGCCAGCGGATGTAGAAGTGCGGCGAGACCCGAGCGATGGACAGCGGAATCGACACCAGGAAACCGATGAAGATCGACGCGCTGAGCAGCCACATGGTCATGGCCAGGCCGGTGATGTTGTAGCCGTCGGTATAAAGGAAAGCTTTCCAGTATTCCTGCAAGAGTTCGATCATCGTACGGCCTCCCGGGAGCCGGCGGCGTAGCGGCGTTCGAGCCAGCGCAGGACGAAGTTGGAGGCGCTGGTGATCAGCAGGTAAATCAGCGCTGCAAGCACCAGGAAGTAGAACAGCTGATAAGTGCTTTTGCCGGCATCCTGCGCCGCCTTGACCAGGTCGGCGAGGCCGATGATCGAGACCAGTGCGGTGGCCTTGAGCATCACCATCCAGTTGTTACCGATACCCGGCAGGGCAAAACGCATCATCTGCGGGAACACCACGATCCAGAAACGCTGGCCGCGCTTGAGGCCATACGCGGTCGCCGCTTCGACCTGACCCCGTGGGACCGCGAGAATCGCGCCACGGAAGGTTTCGGTGAAATACGCACCATATATGAAGCCCAGGGTGATGACCCCGGCGCTGAACGGGTTGATCTCGATGTATTCCCATTCCATGAGGTCGGTAAACGACGTCAACCAGGTTTGCAGGCTGTAGAAGATCAACAGCATCAGCACCAGGTCCGGCACACCACGAATCAGCGTGGTGTAGAGCTGGGCCGGAATCCGTACCAGTTTGACTTTTGACAGCTTGGCACTGGCGCCGAGCAAGCCGAGCAACACGGCCACCAACAGCGACAACACCGACAATTTGATGGTCATCCAGGTGCCTTCCATCAGCAACGGACCGAAGCCCTGAAGGCTGAAGGCTGAGAGCCCCAGGTTTTGTAGTAGGTTTTCGAACATAAATCAGCAACCTGATCGGATAAAAAAAGCGCCCATCGCGAGATGGGCGCCGGGCATTATTTGCCGCTGTACAGATTCAGATCGCCAAAGTGTTTCTTCTGAATGGTGGCGTAGGTGCCATCGTCGTGTAACGCTTTGATACCTTTATCCAAAAGTGCCTTGAGGTCTTTGTTACCTTTCGAGATACCGACAGCCGTTTTGGCTGGCAGCAATTCGTTGTCGACCGGCTTGCTGACGTCGTAATCGGCACCTTGTGGCGACTTCAAAAAGCCCAGTTCGGCTTGCAGCATGTCCTGGATGCCGGCGTCGAGACGACCGGAAGTCAGGTCGGAATACACTTGGTCCTGGTTCTGATAGGCCTGGGTTTTCACGCCCGCCTTGTCCAGAACGGCTTTGGCATAGGCTTCCTGGATGGTGCCTTGTTCATAACCGACAGTTTTGCCCTTGAGCGAAGCGACGTCTGCGGTGACGCCAGAACCTTTCTTGGACACGTATGCGGTTGGGCCGGAGAACAGCTCGCTGGAGAAGTCGATGACTTTTTCGCGGGCCGGGGTGACGGTCATCGAAGAGATCACACCGTCGAATTTATTGGCCTTCAGGCCCGGAATCATGCCGTCGAAATCGCTTTCGACCCACTTGCACTTGACCTTCAACTCGGCGCAGATCGCGTTACCCAGATCGATGTCGAAGCCTACCAGGCTACCGTCAGCCGCTTTTGACTCAAACGGAGCGTAGGAAGGATCAACGCCAAAACGCAATTCCTTGTATTCCTTGGCCAGCGCGGAACCGGCTGCCATGCACAACGCCAGTGCAGAAAGGGTCAGCAATGCTTTTTTCATTATTCAATCCCTAAAAACCAATATGAGCGCTTGTGGCGCAGAATTATTGTTACTGGAAAGCGTAAGACCCTATGAAAGTAGCAATTTCCGAACCAGAGTCCCGAACAAGTGTTTTAAAAGGTGATTCAAGAAATGGCAAGGAGGGATTTGTGCACGAAAACGGGCGTCGGAAAATAGCTGCACTAACTTGATCCAGAATGGCGCAGATCCATGTGGGAGTGAGCCTGCTCGCGATAGCGGAGTGTCAGGCAGTAAAGTGTTTCCTGATACACCGCTATCGCGAGCAGGCTCGCTCCCACAGGGAACTTGATTAGCCCAGTAAGTCCTGCAGAGTTGCGAGATTGTCAGCTTCTTCGACCGACTTATCCTGCCGCCAGCGCAACATCCTCGGAAACCGCACCGCAATCCCGCTCTTGTGTCGCCTGGACAGGGCGATACCCTCAAATCCGAGTTCAAACACCAGACTTGGCGTGACGCTGCTCACCGGCCCGAATGTCTCTACGGTGGTCTTGCGCACGATGCTGTCGACCTGGCGCATTTCTTCGTCGGTCAGCCCTGAATAGGCCTTGGCGAACGGCACCAGTGCGCGTTCGCTCGCGTCAGGCGGCCCGTCCCACACGGCAAAGGTGTAATCGCTGAAGAGACTGGCGCGGCGACCATGGCCGCGTTGCGCATAAATCAGCACCGCGTCGACGCTGAACGGGTCGACTTTCCATTTCCACCAGACGCCCATGTCCTTGGTCCGCCCGACGCCATATAACGCATCCCGGGCCTTGAGCATCATGCCTTCGACACCGAGCTTGCGGGAGGCTTGCCGTTGTCGGGCGAGGTCGAACCAGTCTTCGCCGGTGAGCACCGGTGAGGCGAGTAACACCGGGTTGTTACAGCGGCTGACGACGTGCTCCAGTTGAGTGCGACGCTTGGCCTGAGGCTGGTTGCGCCAGTCTTCACCCTGCCATTCCAGCAGGTCGTAGGCGAGGATCACCACCGGCACTTCTTCGAGGATTTTTTTGTCCAGGGTTTTACGGCCGATCCGCTGTTGCAGCAGCGCGAAAGGCTTTACTGCGGGCGAAACCGGGGAATGAGGGTTGAAGGCATCCTCGGTGGTGGGTTGTCCGGTTTTCCAAGCGACGATTTCACCGTCGATCACCGTACCCTCGGGCAAGCAGTGAACCAGACTGTCGAGTTCGGGGAAGCGCTCGGTGACCAGCTCTTCACCTCGCGACCAGATCCACAGTCGCCCGTCGCGTTTGACCACCTGGGCGCGGATGCCATCCCACTTCCATTCCACTTGCCAATCGCTGGCCGGGCCGAGCAGAGCTTCGAATTGTTCAACGGGTTGTGATAGCGCGTGAGCCAGGAAAAACGGATAGGGCTGACCGCCCCGTTGGGCATGTTCGTCAGACGACTCGGCGGCGATCAACTTCAAATAACCGGGCGCACTCGGGCGGTTGGACAGGTCGGTGTAACCCACCAGTCGCTGGGCGACGCGTTTGCTGTCGAGCCCGGCCATGGCCGCCAAGGCGCGGGTGACCAGCAACTTGGAGACCCCGACGCGGAAGCTGCCGGTGATCAGTTTGATGCAGAGCATCAGGCTCTGGCGGTCCAGTTGCGACCACAGGGCAGGCAGTCGCTCGGCGAGGACTTGCGGGGTTTCACCGCGCAGCGGCAGCAGTTTGTGTTCAATCCAGACGGCCAATCCATCGCTGGAGCTGTGAAGCGCTTCGGGCAGCACCAGCGAAATGGTTTCCGCCAGATCGCCGACCGCCTGATAACTCTCTTCGAACAGCCACGGCGCGAGGCCGGAGATCTCCACCGCCAACTCTCGCAGGATGCGCACCGGCACCAGTTGCCGAGGCCGTCCGCCGGACAAAAAGTAAACAGCCCATGCGGCATCTTCCGGCGCGGCCTCGGCGAAGTAGTGTTGCATCGCCGCCAGTTTGGCGTTGCTCGATGTTGTGGCATCGAGCTCGGCGTACAACTCGGCGAACGCCTTCATGCCAGCACCTCGGCGCTCTCGGGTTCGACGGCTGCGTTTTCTTCCTCATCGTCGCCGTACTCGGTGCTGAAACTCATGGCATCGAGACCCTGTTCGCGCAGATGGCGCACCAGTACCCCGACCGAACCGTGGGTCACCATCACCCGCTCAGCACCGGTCTGTTCGATGGCCCAGAGCAGGCCCGGCCAGTCGGCGTGGTCAGACAGTACGAAACCACGATCCACGCCACGTCGCCGCCGCGTGCCACGCAAACGCATCCAGCCGCTGGCGAAACCATCGCTGTAGTCACCGAAGCGACGCATCCAGGTGCTGCCGCCAGCCGAAGGCGGGGCCAGGACCAACGCCTTGCGCATCATGGGGTCGCTCTTTTTTACCTCACCGGCATAGATCGTTGGCGGTAAATAAATACCACCTTCGCGATAAACCTGATTGAGCGGTTCAACGGCGCCATGCACCAGAATGGGGCCGATGCTGGCATTGATACCGTGGAGAATTCGCTGCGCCTTGCCGAACGCATAGCAGAATAAAACGCTGGTTTTGTTGGCGGCGGCGTTGGCTTGCCACCACTGATTGATCTCGGCAAAGACGTGCGCCTGGGGCTGCCAGCGATAAATCGGCAGGCCGAAGGTCGATTCAGTGATGAAGGTATCGCAGCGCACGGGTTCGAACGGTGCGCAAGTGCCGTCAGGCTCTATCTTGTAGTCGCCCGAGGCGACCCAGACTTCGCCGCCGTATTCCAGACGCACCTGTGCCGAGCCGAGGACATGGCCGGCGGGGTGAAAACTCAAGGTGACGCCATGGTGGGTCAGGGGGTGACCGTAGGGCAGGGTTTGCAGGTTGATGTCCTGGCCCAATCGCGCACGCAAAATCCCCTCGCCGGGAGCGGCCGCCAGATAATGCCGGTTGCCGGTGCGGGCATGGTCGCCGTGAGCGTGGGTGATGATTGAACGTTCGACCGGTCGCCACGGGTCGATGTAGAAATCCCCGGCCGGGCAGTACAAACCTTCAGGGCGCGCGATAACAAGATCCATGTTGTTACCAAAATAGAGGGACTTGTTAGCTATGAGGTTTGCGCGAGACGAGAAGTTCTATTTATTTTTTCAGAGATCAGAAGCAAAAGATCGCAGCCTCGTTTCACTCGACAGCTCCTACGAAATGCGTATCCCCTGTAGGAGCTGTCGAGTGAAACGAGGCTGCGATCTTTTGATCTTGCCTTACTTGCCAGGTGTAAGAGTCAATCGCGTTTTCCCATACACCTTGTCAAAGTTCTGCGGCTGCATCGGCAGACTCATGTATTGCCCCTTCAGCCACGGATCAATGCTGTCGAGGTAGTTCGGACTCGCCGGATTACCGGATTGCCCCGTACCGTTCTGCCCCATCAGCGGTTCGGCCTGGCCGAAGTCGACGATAAAGCGCATGGCTGGCGCCAGGGTGGTGTTGAAATCCTGACCCCAGGCGAATGCGGCAGTATTCAGCGTGGTGTGGTCGCCGCCGGCTGCAAGCGGACCGCGCACCGTCTGGCCACTGGCGTTTTTCCATTCGTAGCGGTGCAGTTTGCCCCACTGCCAGGCTTTGTGATCGCCGCCCAACTGACTGTCGCCCGCGCTGATCGCGGCTGCCAGGCTGCGGGCGAGGATCGCCGGTTTATCTTCTTTCTGCGGCGTGCGAGCGTCATCCCAGAAGGGACTGTCCTCACGCCCCAGCAGGTGATCGGCCTGGGCGGCGTAGGACAACTTGCCGTTGGCGATAAAGGCTTTCCACGTCGGGCTGCTTTCCGGGCCCAGTTCGTCGAGGAATATTTGCTGGGTGCTTTGCTGGAGGAACAACTCGTAAATCGCTGCATCAGCGGAGGTCGGGCTGAGTTTGCCGTCGAAGGCCATCAGGCGGGTATACGCCTCGCGAGCCTTGCCACGATCCGCCACAGGCAATGCTTCAATGGCCTGCTTGAGCGGTTGGGCCATGCCCGGCGCTTCAAACATCTTCTTCAGCTTGGCAGCGAAGGTCGTGGTCTGATCGTATTGCATGGCGATCAGGCTGCGTGTGTCGTGTTTACCCACGCCCGCCAGTTCGGCCAGGCGTTCGCCGCGCTCCGGCGCCGACCATGAATTGGACAATTGCATGCCATAGCCATGGGGAATGACGCGCTGGTTGGCAGTGCCGAGCCAGCCTTGGGCCGGATCCTGGTCATAGGGATGGAGCATCGGGTCGGCGTAACCGTCCCAATCGTAACGACCTTCCCAGCCCGGCGACGGCAGCAAGCCTTCGCCTTCGCGACGGTTCGGGTAGCGACCGGTGACTTGCCAACCAATGTTGCTGGCGTCGGCAAATACCAGGTTCAGCGCGATGGCGCGGATTTCGCGGCTGGCGTCCGAGGCTTTCTCGACGGTCTGGGCGCGGGACAGGTCGAAAAACGCGTCCAGGGTCTTGTCATCGGTGAAGTTCGGCGTCTGCAAGGCCAGGCCAAAACCGTTGGCCAGCGTCGTGCCTTGGGCACTGTTAAGCAGCGGGCCATGGCGGGTTTCGTACACCACTTCGCGAATCGGCCGCTGGCCTTTGACGAAGTAGGTTTCGTTGCGCACGATCGCCGGCTGCCATTTGCCGCCCACCTCGTAGGAAAGACCATTGCCCTGGCGTTTGATTTTTTCCAGGAACAGGTCCTGGTTATCACCCATTACCGCGGTCATGCTCCACGCCACTTTGCCGTTGAAACCGCCGAGCACCATCGGCAAACCGGCAATCGTCACACCAGAAGCCTGGTACTTCGGCGCGCGGATCTGCACGTAACTGAACAACGACGGCACGCCCAGGGGGCCATGGCTGTCGCTGGCCAGCAGGCTTTTGCCGCTGCGGCTGCGTTGCGGGCCGATCGCCCAGTTGTTCGACGAGGTGGCGCCCAGCAGATTCAGATCGGACAGTTGGCTCGTGGCTTTACTGATCTCGGCCAGGCCCGGGATTTGCCCGTTGAGCTTGATGCCCTGAAGTTTTTCAGCTTCGGCCAGCGGCAGCTTTTCATCGGGGGCGGACGGCGTCAGCCACGGGAGTTTGTCGGTGCTGACGGTCTGGGCCAGCATCAGCGAGGCAATCTCTTCCGGCAGGTTGGCCGACTGGCTGAAGTTCAGCAGGCAGAAAATCAGCGCCGAATCTTCCGGCTTCCAGTATTCAGGCTTGTAGCCGGTGGCCGCGAGGTCCGCCGGCAGTTTGTCGCGATAGCGGAACAGGTAGGCGTTGACGCCGCGGGCATAGACTTCGAAGAAGCGTTTGAGGCGCGGCGAAGACGCCTTGTACAGCTCGCCGGCGCTTTTCTTCAAATTGACGGCGCGCATGTAGCGGTCAGCGTCGAGCAGGTCCGAACCGGACATCTCCGACAAACGGCCCTGAGCCAACAGGCGCAGGGTGACCATTTGCGTGATGCGGTCGGTGGCGTGGACGTAACCCAGGGTGAACAGCGCGTCGTGGAAGGTGTTGCTTTCGATCAACGGCATGCCCATGGCATTGCGGCGTACCGAAACGTTCTGCGCCAGGCCCTTGAGCGGCTGCACGCCGGTGGTCGGTGGGAGGGTGTCCTGGGTGTTCCAGGTCTGACAACCGGTCAGGCTCAAAACACCGGCCACTGCAGCGGCAACGCCGAACCGGGGAAGAAAATGTGTAAGGGCTGGCGAGGCCATGGCAAAGCTCCTGCGGGGGTAGAGGCGCAATAAAGGCGCTACGTTAGTGAGCAGGAGGTGCCCGCGCAAGCGGGGTATCAGGTTATTTCAGGATTTGTCTGTGGAACGCAAAAGATCGCAGCCTCGTTTCACTCGACAGCTCCTACAGGGAATGCAAAACCGTGTAGGAGCTGTCGAGTGAAACGAGGCTGCGATCTTTTGATCTTCCATCAGGATTTAGGCGGATTGACCTTGGCCACGAGGGCATACGCCTTCACCGTCGCCGGACGGCTCTGGATGTGGTTGAACCAGCGCAGCACGTTGGGGAAGTCTTCCAGGTTCTGGCTCTGCCATTTGTGGGAAACGATCCACGGGTAGATCGCCATGTCGGCAATGCTGTACTCGCTGCCGGCGACGAAGTCTTTATCGGCCAGCTGCTTGTCGAGGACCCCGTAGAGGCGGGCGGTCTCGTCGATGTAGCGCTTGATCGCGTAGGGGATTTTCTCTGGGGCGAACTGGCTGAAGTGATGATTCTGCCCGGCCATCGGCCCCAGGCCGCCCATCTGCCAGAACAACCATTGCAGCGCTTGCTGGCGACCACGCAAGTCTTTGGGCAGGAACTTGCCGGTTTTCTCTGCCAGGTACAACAGAATCGCCCCGGACTCGAACAGTGCCAATGGCTCACCGCCATCGGCCGGTTCGGGATCGACGATGGCCGGAATTTTGTTGTTCGGGGAAATTTTCAGGAATTCGGGTTTGAACTGGTCGTTCTGGCTGATGTTGATCGGGTGAACGTTGTAGGGCAGGCCGGCTTCTTCCAGGAATATCGAGATTTTGTGGCCGTTGGGGGTGGTCCAGTAATACAGGTCGATCATGGAGTACTCCAAATCAAAAGATGTCGTTACTTGCGGACAGCAAACGCCGGCATCAGGTCGTCCTGTTTGCGTTCGAAAGCTTGCCTGTAGGAGGAGGTGATGCTGAAGTGCGGGAAATTCAATGACCCCGCATGAGAAAAACCGGCATGGAGCTCAAAACAAACGCGGCGCTGATCATCATCGATCAACAAAAAGGCATCCTGCATCCCAAACTCGGTCGCCGAAATAATCTTCAGGCCGAGCAGCGAATCCTCGATTTGCTAGGGCATTGGCGTCGAACCGGGCGACCGGTCATTCATGTACAGCACCTGTCCCGTTCACCTGACTCAGTGTTCTGGCCGCAGCAATCGGGGGTGGAATTTCAAGAACGGTTTCAGCCACAGACCGGTGAGCAGCTTATTCAAAAGCAGGTGCCGGATGCGTTTTGTGCGACGGGGCTTGAGAAAAGTTTGCGAGAGGCGGGGATCGATCAGTTGGTCATTGTCGGCGTAGCGACCAATAACTCAGTGGAATCCATGGCACGAACGGCCGGGAATCTGGGGTTTGAAACGTGGGTCGTGGAGGATGCGTGTTTTACCTTCGACAAGGCCGATTATTTTGGCAACGCCCATTCAGCTGAGGAAGTGCATGCGATGTCGTTGGGGAATTTGCATGGTGAATATGCGACGGTCGTGAGCACCGTGCAGATCCTGAATTGAGGGTGACTAACCGTCCGTCTTCGCGAGCAGGCTCGCTCCCACAGGGACTCAGCGGTCCAATGTGGGAGCGAGCTTGCTCGCGATAGCGATTCAACAGGCGAAGAAGATCTCCACCCGAAGCATCAAGCGCCGTGGCACTTCTTGAATTTCTTGCCGTTGCCGCAGGGGCAAGGGTCGTTGCGGCCAACGTCTTTCAAGGCGTTGCGCACCGGTTCCTGGTGGGCGTGGCCGCAGTTCGGGCCGTGGACATGGCCATGGTCGTGATCATGGTGGTCGTGATGGTCATGATCGTGGTTGCAGTCAGGGCCATGGACATGGGGTTGCTGGGTCATCGGTTTTGCTCCGGAATTAAATCGGCGGGGATTATCACGCCATTGCGCGCCAGGTGCACGTAGTGCGCGATGAATAAACCGGTTTCCAGTTCACCTTCCAGACGATAGGGAATCGGCTGGTCGGGTTTTTTCAGCAGTTTCACCAGATCCCGTACCTTGGGCCACAGGTTGGTGCGGATCGGCACTTTGAAGTAGGCACTGCGTTTGGGACCGACGGTGAACCAGTGTTCGTGCTCACCTTCGGTCAGCAGCATGTCGCCCAAGTGAATGCGGTACTCGATCCCCCTTACCGTCAGATCGCTGTCGTTGGGGTTGTCGACGCGAAAGTGCAGCAGGAATCGCTGCTGCATCAGTTTGGCCTGGACCACTTCGACCTTGACCAGATGCACTTGCGGTTCCGGTTCATCGTCGCCGAACCAGGACGCACAGCCGCCGAGCCCCAGAAACAGGAGCAGGGTGAGGGTTTGAAAGACGCGCCGCTGACTGAGCATGGACTGACTCCCTTTCATGCCCAGTCTAGCCTCTCGGGGTTACCTCAACTGCTGAAATAACCCGCACAACACTTCTTGAACTTCTGCCCGCTGGCACAAGGGCACGCATCATTGCGCCCGGCCTTGAGTTGTACGGTGGGGTCGATGAAGTACCAGTGACCGGCGTTCTGCACGAACGACGAGCGTTCGCGGTGGCTGTGTTCACCGCTGCCGTCGTGCCAGCGCGCGGTAAAGGTCACGAAGGCATGTTCCGGCTGACCGCCGAAGACCTCGGAGCTTTCGACTTCAAGGCCCAGCCAGGTGCTTTGGGCGCTCCAGTCGCTGATGGACTGTCGATCAAGGCCTGCCTGTTGTGCGGGCAGGGTGGTCGCCACCAGATAATCGATCAGCCCCAGTACGTAGGCGCTGTAGCGCGAACGCATCAAGGCTTCGGCACACGGCGGCGGATGACCGGCATGGTAATGGCCGCAGCAGGCATCCAGCAGGGTGCCGCTGCCGCAGGGGCAAATGGATGTACTCATTGCGTTACCACCAATATTTCCCGAAGTTTTCCGGATTGGCCCAGAACCGTGAGTTGAGCCAGTCGGGGACTTGTTTGTAGTCAAGCAGATCATAGGTGAACAGGGTCAGCACTTGATCGTCGCGCTGGAAGCGTTCGCTGGCTTGCAGGGCCAGGGAGAAAAAATCGGTTTCCTGCCAGCCGCTGGCCGGCAAGTCCGCCAGCACCGCAATGCGACTGGCGTTGAGGTTACGCACCCCGCCAAGCAGGTTCAGGCCATCGCGTTTGGGCAAGTGTTCGAGGCAATCGACCACCAGCGCCAGGTCAAACCGGCGCGCCGCCAGTTCAGCAGGCAACGGTCCAGGTGCCGCATGGGCCACAGAAGTGTCCGGGTGCGCCAGCTTGAAGGCCTCAAGCGCAGGGAATTCGCTGGCGCCAATCAGCAACAGGCGCGCGGGGGCGTAACGATCAAGCAAAGCGGCCAACGCCTGCTGGGGCGTGCGCGAAGAAATACCTGCAATCATCGAAGATCCTCAATCAGAGCTGCCAAGACTAGCCTGCTCAAAGGGCCGGGCCTAGAGCTGGTTTGTCGCAAAAGCGCCGATGTGCCGTGAACACGGGATAAAACTGCAATGGCCTATTGCTGGCGGAGATTAAAACTCGGGTCTTTACTACCTGAATCGGTTCTAAGCCGATCCCTCAGGAGAAAACTAGATGAGCATAGTTCGGACAGCATTACCCTTGGTTCTGCTAACCAGTGTGTTGACTGGTTGCGCAGGTTTGCAGAAAACCGACTGGCCGACCTGTGCGGCGGTCGGTGGTGTCGTGGGTGCAGGTCTCGGCGCGACCGAGAGCTCGGCATGGGCGGGGTATGGCGCGCTGCTCGTCGGCGGCACGGCTGCGGCCTATTGCTGGGTTCACGGTGATGGCGACGAAGACGGCGATGGCGTGCCGGATAGCCGCGACAAGTGCCCGGGAACACCTAGAGGCGTGCGCGTCGATGCCGATGGTTGCCCTCCACCGGTGCCTGCGCCAGTGGTCGAAGAAGCGGCCGTGGTTAAAGAAGAAGTCATTGTCATTCGCGATGTTCACTTCCAGTTCGACAAGGCCACACTGACCCCTGCCGACAAATTGGTACTCGATAAAATCGCCACTCGCTTGAAAGGGGAAGCGTCTAACGCCCAACTGACTGTAACCGGTCACACCGACAGTGTTGGCAGCGATACCTATAACCAGAAACTGTCGGATCGTCGTGCGCACTCGGTGGTTGAATACCTGATTTCCCAAGGCGTACCCCGCAGCGAATTCGTGTCTGTTACCGGTGCCGGTGAAAGCCAGCCGGTTGCCGATAACAAAACCGCTGACGGCCGCGCGATGAACCGTCGCACGGAAATCAAAATCAACCGCTAAACCCCTCGTACTCCGCGGCTTGTGCAGTCGCGGATGCGGGTCTTTACTCCTGTGTGACCGGCATTGGCCGGTAACACAGGAGCTTTCACCATGAGTGTTTTCACACGGACCGTCTTGCCGGTTGTGCTGCTGGGCAGCCTGTTGACCGGTTGCGCTACTCACAGCGATGGCACCGCCCCCCTCAATCAACGAACCTGGCCAATCTGCAGCGTTATCGGCGGCCTGGTCGGTGGCGGTCTGGGCGCTCTCGAAAGTGGCGGTTGGGCGGCCGGTGGGGCGGCGCTCGGTATCTTGACCGGTGGCTTGATCTGTTACGCCCAGGATGGCGACGAAGACGACGATGGTGTCTTCGATCGACGCGATCGCTGCCCAGATACGCCGGCCAATACCCCCGTCGAACATCATGGCTGCCCATTGCCGCAGTACCCGGCCAGCGTGAAACCTGAACCTGTGCAATCGGAGGTCATCACCCTGAGCGACGCGGGCGACGTACTGTTTGCCTTCAACCAATCCGACCTGACCCCAGCCGCGCAGAGCAAGCTGGATTCGCTGTTGCCCAAACTGCAAAGCGCCGATGTGGTGAGCATCAAGGTGATCGGTCATACCGACAGCGTCGGCTCGGACACCTATAACCAGGCACTCTCGGAACGTCGCGCCAGTAGCGTGGCGGCCTACCTGTTGAGTCAGGGCGTGGCGCCGAACAAGCTCACCAGCGAGGGCAAGGGCCAAAGTCAGCCGGTGGCCGATAACGAAACGGAAGAAGGACGGGCGAAAAACCGTCGGGTGGAGTTGCACATCAATCGCTGAGCCCCGGAATAGAGCCGTCGGACCACAATTGAAGTCGGTCCGGCGGCCATTCGGCGGCCTTCATGAAGAATTTTCCGTTGCCCTCTGGCTTATCCCGCGTGGAAGCCGGTACTGTGCGCGCAAAGAATAATTCTTAACGGGGGAGCGTATGAACGTGTTTTGGGGGCTGGGGAAGTTGTTGACCCTGATGTTCTGGCTGGTGGTGCTGGTCAACCAGCTCACGCCGTTCGTCAATCCTCTGCATCTGCTGGTCGATCTGGCCGGCGGCCTGCTGGCATGCCTTCATCTTCTTGAGGCGGTGTTCTGTTTCCGCAGCCTCAGAGGTCGCGCTCACCCTTGGCTTGATCGCCTGAAGATCCTCTTTTTCGGCGTTTATCACCTGCAAACCATCCCGGCTCCGACCGCGTCTAAGGCTTCCCATGCGTAAACTCTGTCTGCTCGCTGCACTCATCAGCCCGTTGGCCTGCGCCCAGGTGGTGAGCGTCGAAACCAACTCGCTGATGCGTTTACCCAACACCGCCAGCACCTTGCAGCTGGAACGCCTGGAAGTGGCCGACTACGGCACGCTGTTGATTCCCTCGAATGTGACCGAGGTGTCCGTCGGTGAATTGCGTCTGGGTCGTGAAGCGCGGATCGCCATCGTACCCGGCGAACAGCCACTTGAGCTGAAGGTCAGTCGTGCGCAGTTGTCGGAAGGCAGCCAGATCACGGCTCGCGGCGCGCCGGGGACGTATCTCAAGGCCGCCCGCTCCGGGCGTAACCTGAACTTGCAGATCAAGGCACTGAGTGCGCCACAATTGTTGGTGGACGCTCGCGGCGGCGCGGGCGCACCGGGTTTCGTCGGTCTCGATGGGGCCAACGGTCAGGCACCGGGTTGTACCTGGGGCCAGGCCGGCCGTGGTGCCGATGGCAGTGATGGTAGTGACGGTCAGCCGGGCGCGCCGGGTGCACTGGTTCGTCTGGAAGTGCCGCGCGATTACCCGGCGGAACTGATCAAGGTTCAGGTGGCCGGCGGTGACGGTGGTGTGGCCGGGCCTGGCGGTAAACCGGGCGCGGGTGGCAAGGCCAAGGGCTGCTTCGTCTACAAAGCGGATGGCGGCAAGAACGGCAAACCGGGTGTTGATGGTCAGCCGGGGCCTGCGGGTGCGGCGGGTTCGGTGACCGTTCAACGGTTGTAACCCCTGACCGATCGTTCCCACGCTCTGCGTGGGAATGCCTCAAGGAGCGCTCCGCGTCCAGTGACGCGGAGCGTCACGGGCTGCATTCCCACGCAGAGAGTGGGAATGATCATGAAGCCCTAGAACATTGGCCGAGCCGCAGCAATCGCCACCAGCACCAACCCGACAATCAGATTAATCCCCACCAGCTTGCGAATTTTCCCAAGCGTCGCAGCCCCGGTCGGCCAGTCCTGCGCCGCCACCGCCGTGCGCAACTCCGGCAACAACAACGCCTGAATCCGGATAAACAGCGCCGTCATCACCACGTACAACCCCATCATCACCTGCACATACCGCGGCGCCGCTTCAAAACCGCTGTACTGCAAATGAATCATGCCCACACCGCTGACCGGCAATAGCACCACCGCGACCCAGACCCAGCGGAAAAAACCTTGAAACACTTCTACCCACAGCTTCAAACGGGCAGGGCCCTCCAGAGCCTTCATCGCCGCGGGCCGCAAGACCATCCACGCGAAAAACATGCCGCCAACCCACACCAGGGCGGACAGGACATGCAGGGTGTAAACGATGCCAAAAGGTGTCATTGGGGTACTCCGTTCTGCGCGGGATTAATTAGCGGGGTATGATAGCGGCCGAACCGAACCACTGAAAATTTATCCAGCGTTTTTTGCGCCCGACAATCCATGATCAGCACCGAACTCAAAACCACGATCCAGGGCGCCTACTCGCGTTTTCTCGAAGCCAAGAGCCTCAAGCCGCGCTACGGCCAACGCCTGATGATCGCCGAAATTGCCAAGGTCCTCGGTGACATCGACACCGACGACGAAGGCCGGCGCAGTGGCGACCCCGCGATTGTCGCGGTGGAAGCCGGCACCGGTACCGGCAAAACCGTGGCCTACAGCCTGGCCGCCATCCCCACGGCCAAGGCTGCTGGCAAACGCCTGGTAATTGCCACGGCCACCGTGGCCCTGCAAGAGCAGATCGTCTACAAGGATTTGCCCGACCTGATGCGCAACAGCGGGCTGAATTTCAGTTTCGCCCTGGCCAAAGGGCGCGGACGCTACATGTGCCTGTCCAAACTCGACATGTTGCTCCAGGAAGGTCACGCGCAAACCGCCACGTCGCAGCTATTTGAAGAAGAAGGTTTCAAGATCGAGGTCGACGAGGCCAGTCAGAAGCTGTTCACCAGCATGATCGAGAAACTCGCCGGCAATAAGTGGGACGGCGACCGCGACAGTTGGTCGACCGCACTGGAAGATGCCGACTGGGCCCGCCTGACCACCGATCACAGCCAATGCACCAATCGCCATTGCCCGAACTTCGGCCAGTGTGCCTTCTACAAGGCCCGCGAAGGCATGGGCAAGGTCGACGTGATCGTCACCAACCACGACATGGTCCTGGCCGACCTGGCGCTGGGCGGCGGTGCCGTGCTGCCGGACCCGCGCGACACCATCTACGTGTTCGACGAAGGACACCACCTGCCGGACAAGGCCATCGGCCATTTCGCCCATTACACGCGTCTGCGGTCCACCGCCGACTGGCTGGAAACCACCGCCAAGAACCTCACCAAATTGCTGGCCCAGCATCCGCTGCCGGGCGACCTGGGCAAGTTGATCGAGCAGGTGCCGGAGCTGGCGCGGGAAATCAAAACCCAGCAGCAATTCATGTTCAGCGCCTGCGAACAGGTCGCCGACTTCAAACCCGGCGAAGATGTTGAAGGTCGCGAGCGGCCGCGTCATCGCTTTGTCGGCGGGGTAATTCCCGAGCACATGCGCGAAATGGGCGTCGAGCTGAAGAAGGGCTTTGCCCGTCTGACTGACCTGTTCACCCGGCTCACCGAACTGCTCAAGGAAGGCATGGACGGCGAGGTCAACATCGGCATCGCCAGTAACCAGGCCGAAGAGTGGTATCCGCTGTTCGGCAGCCTGTTGTCGCGTTCTTCGGGCAACTGGGAATTGTGGGTCGCGTTCACCGCCGAAGACCCGGAAGACAACCCGCCCATGGCCCGCTGGCTGACCCTGGCCGAAAGCGGTTCGCTGTTCGACATCGAGGTCAACGCCAGCCCGATCCTCGCGGCGGAAATGCTCCGTCGCAATTTGTGGAACGTGGCTTACGGCGCTCTGGTGACCTCGGCGACCCTGACCGCGCTCGGCACCTTCGACCGCTTCCGCATGCGCGCCGGTCTGCCGAAAAAAGCCGTGACCGCTGTGGTCCCAAGTCCCTTCCATCATGCCGACGCTGGCGTGCTGCGAGTGCCGGACCTGAAGGCCGATCCGCGTGATGCGCCGGCCCACACCGCGGCGATCATCCGCGACTTGCCGGCCTTGGTGGAAGGTTCGCGCGGCACCCTGGTGCTGTTCTCCTCGCGCAAACAGATGCAGGACGTGTTCGACGGCCTCGACCGCGACTGGCGCAAGCAAGTGTTCATTCAAGGCAACCTGTCGAAACAGGAAACCTTGAACAAGCACAAAGCGCGCGTCGATGGTGGCGATTCCAGTGTGTTGTTCGGCCTGGCGAGTTTCGCCGAAGGGGTCGACTTGCCTGGTGCGTACTGCGAGCACGTGGTGATCGCGAAGATTCCATTCTCGGTGCCCGATGATCCGGTCGAAGCGGCCCTGGCCGAGTGGATCGAGGCGCGGGGTGGCAATCCGTTCATGGAAATCTCCGTGCCGGATGCTTCGCTGAAACTGGTCCAGGCCTGCGGTCGCTTGCTGCGCACCGAAGAAGACCGCGGCACCATCACCTTGCTCGATCGACGTCTGGTGACCCAGCGTTATGGCAAAGCGATCCTCAATGCGTTGCCACCCTTCCGTCGTGAAATTTCCTGATACACCGGTGGGCAAATTTGCCCACCGCGTTGTCTATCTCTCTACCATCGCTTTTCCACTGACCATTGTTGGTCGTTAGGGAGAATTTCGTTCTCATGATTCGCCGTTCGTTGCCCGCTGTATTCGCTCTGATGTTCGCAGCCCCTTTGCTGGCGGCTCCTGCCGGCCAACAGACGTTGTTCAACTTTGTGCGCCCCGCCGATGTGGTCCAGGTGGCGACTCAGGACGCCAGCCTGCCGCAATCCAACGCCGAGCAAACGGCCGAAGGCGAGGTGCTGCGTCGGGTGACGTTCAACCCGGTGGCACAACCGACCTTGCGCCTGACCCCGCAGACGGGCGCTTGGGACTGGTCGCAGTCGGGCTTCATGAGTTTGCGGATTCAAAGCGCAATGAACTGGGCCGTGACCCTGTACGTGAAAATCCAGAGCAACGATGGCAAGACGCTGGTCAGCCGCGTCGACTTGCCGGCCGGCCCTGCGCAAACGTTATTGGTGCCGCTGCAGCCCTTTACGCCATTGAGCCTGGGCCTGAAAGCCGGCCCGCCGATGCCGATCACTTTTGAGGGGCAGCGCGTATTGCTGGCCAGCAGCGCCGGTGAGCTGGAGCGCAGCCAGGTGGTGTCGGTGACCTTGTCGATGGATCAGCCGAAAGTCGCGCAAAGCATTCTGCTGGAACGCTTCGGCGTGCAAGACGGCGATGCGGTTACCCAAGCGGCTTTTGGCGGTCTGGTAGACGCTTACGGCCAGTCGACCCGGGCCAAATGGCCAGAGAAAGTCAGCAGCGACGAGCAACTGAAAAATGCCGCCGCCAAGGAACAGCAGCAACTGAAAACCTGGCTGGCCGAGCGCGAGAAGTCGTCCCTGGACAAGTTCGGTGGCTGGAACAAAGGCCCGGCATTCAAGGCCAGCGGCTTTTTCCGCACTGAGAAGCGCGACGGTCGCTGGTACCTGGTGACGCCGGAAGGCCATCCGTTCTATTCGCTCGGAGTCAACACCGTCACCCCGGACGTCGACCAGACCTACGTCGCCGGCCGTGAGTGGATGTTCGAGTCCCTGCCAAAACCCGACGAACCGCTGGCCAGCCACTATGGCGAAGGCGACAACCGTGGTGGCAACGGAGTCGATCAGGGCCGTGGATATAACGCCGGTCGCTGGTACGACTTCTATGGCGCCAACTTGCAGCGCTTGTATGGCGAACCTTGCGCACCAGGCAGCGACACCAAGGCCGGTGTCGCCGAAGCGGCCAAGGCTGACGCGGTTGCGGCAACGGCAACGGTGGAGAAGGCTGCTGAGCAACCTGTCGTTCCTTCGACGGCCGAATCCGGTGTCGCCGAAGCCGCCAAGACCGGTGCCGTTGAAGCGACCGCCGCGAAAGCAGCAGAGCAAACACCTGCCGAACCCTGCAAAGCGGTGGTTGATGAACAGCGTTGGGCCAGCCACACGCTTGATCGCCTGCAAGCCTGGGGCTTCAACACCCTCGGCAACTGGAGCGCCCCGGCGTTGGCCAACGCTGATCGCGTGCCGTACACCTTGCCGCTGTCGATCGTCGGCGATTACGCCAGCATCAGCACCGGCACCGACTGGTGGGGCGGCATGCCCGACCCGTTTGACCCGCGTTTCGCCATGGCCACCGAACGTGCCGTGGCCATTGCCGCGCGCGACCATCGCGACGATCCATGGCTGATCGGTTACTTCGCCGACAATGAACTGGCCTGGGCCGGCCCCGGCGACGACCCGAAAGCCCGCTACGCCTTGGCCTACGGCACCTTGAAAATGACCACCGACGTGCCGGCCAAGCGCGCATTCCTCAAGCAATTGCGGGACAAGTACCGCAATCAGGCGGGCCTTTCCAAAGCCTGGGGCATTGATTTGCCGGCCTGGGAATTGATGGAAGACCCGGGCTTCGTGCCACCGCTGCCAAGCGCCGAACACCCGGAAATTGAAGCCGACTTCAAATACTTCCAAAAGGTTTTCGCCGACACGTACTTCAAGACCCTCTCCGACTCGCTCAAGTGGCACGCGCCGAATCAGCTGTTGCTGGGTGGCCGGTTTGCCATCAGTACCCCGGAAGCGGTTGAGTCCTGCGCCCAATATTGCGACGTGTTGAGCTTCAACATGTACACCCTGCAACCGCAGGACGGGTATGACTTCGCCAAATTGCGCAGCCTGGACAAACCGGTGCTGATCACCGAGTTCAACTTTGGCTCCGCGGATCGCGGCCCGTTCTGGGGCGGCGTGACGCAATTGGCGAAGGAAGAAGACCGTGGGGCCGCTTACGCCAATTTCCTCAAACAGGCGATGAGCGAACCGTCGATCGTCGGCGTGCACTGGTTCCAATACCTTGACCAACCGGTTACCGGTCGTCTGCTGGATGGCGAGAACGGTCACTTCGGGCTGGTGGGCATTACCGATCTGCCGTTCCAGGGCTTCGTCGACAGCGTGCGCAAGAGCAATTTGCAGACCGTCGATCAGCTCGGTATAGAGGCCGAGAAGGCCAGCGCCGAAGCTGAAAAAGCCAGCCATGCCGCCGAGGGCGGCCGAAAAGGCGACGCCGGCAAAGGCCCGGGGCAGGGCGCTGGTCATGCGGGTGGGCATTCCGGCAATGGCCACTGAGTGCTGACAAGTACGTAAGATTTACTGAGTGTTTCACTCGGGCGGGATGGCGACCGCCCGGCCCGGCCCTGTTCCCAAAACCTTCAATGGCTGGAACAATGCGGCCACTTTGTAGAACGTTTATCCAGAGGAGTTGCGGGTGCAGATTCAGGGTTTTTACGAGCTGAAGTTCGAAGCGGTGCGTGAGGCTTTCGCGGCGCTGTTCGACGATCCTCAGGAACGTGGCGCAGCGTTGTGCATCCAGATCGGCGGTGAAACCGTGGTCGACCTTTGGGCCGGCACCGCTGACAAGGACGGCACCGAAGCCTGGCACAGCGACACCATCGCCAACCTGTTTTCCTGCACCAAGACCTTTACCGCCGTGACCGCCCTGCAACTGGTGGCCGAAGGCAAACTGCAACTGGATGCTCCGGTTGCCCGCTACTGGCCCGAGTTCGCCGCCGCTGGCAAAGAGTCGGTGACCTTGCGTCAATTGCTCTGCCATCAGGCCGGTCTGCCGGCGCTGCGTGAGCTTTTGGCCCCGGAAGCCCTTTACGACTGGCAAACCATGGTTGACGCCCTGGCCGCCGAAGAACCGTGGTGGACGCCGGGCGTTGGTCACGGTTATGCGGCAATCACCTACGGCTGGCTGGTCGGTGAGTTGCTGCGTCGTGCCGACGGTCGTGGGCCGGGTGAGTCCATCGTGGCGCGGGTCGCGAAGCCTTTGGGCCTGGATTTCCACGTCGGCTTGGCGGACCAGGAGTTCCATCGCGTGGCGCACATCGCCCGTGGCAAGGGCAATGTCGGCGATGCCGCGGCTCAGCGCTTGCTGCAAGTGACCATGCGCGAGCCGACGGCCATGACCACGAGGGCGTTCACCAACCCGCCGTCGATCATGACCAGCACCAACAAACCCGAGTGGCGGCGCATGCAGCAGCCGGCCGCCAATGGCCACGGCAATGCCCGCAGCCTGGCCGGGTTCTATGCCGGTCTGCTCGATGGCAGCTTGCTGGAAAGCGAAATGCTCGAAGTACTGACGCGCGAGCACAGCCTCGGTGAGGACAAGACTTTACTGACCCGGACCCGTTTCGGCCTGGGGTGCATGCTCGATCAACCGGACGTCCCCAACGCCACCTACGGCCTCGGCCCTCGTGCGTTCGGTCATCCGGGTGCGGGCGGTTCCACCGGCTTTGCTGACCCGGAACACGATGTGGCCTTCGGCTTTGTGACAAATACCTTGGGACCGTACGTCTTGATGGATCCGCGCGCACAAAAGCTGGTGCGGGCACTGGCCACTTGTCTGTAAAACGCGCTCAGGGGTTCCAAGGCCGGAACCCCAAGGCCTTTATGGTTTCCAAGCGTCTGTTTATCCGGGTCAACCCGGCCTGATTGTTCATTACTTATTTTGTGGATATCCAATGTCTTCCAATAAAACCCTCGCTTTGGCCCTGTGCTTCGCTATTACCGGTTGCGCACAAACTCCACAAAATGACTCGGATGGCAGCAGCTGGTGGCCGTTCGGTTCCTCCGACAAAGTCGCCGCTAAAGGTCCGGCTCCGACCCCAGCTCCGGCACCTTTGAAGCCTGCCGCGACCGCTCCGGTGGCCAAGGCTGAAAGCTCCAACCCTTGGTACTGGCCATTCGGTTCCGATGAAGTTCTCGACAAGAAGCCTGAGGTGAAAGCTGAAGCCAAGCCTGAAGCCAAACCGGTCGAGGTGGCCAAGGCCAAGGCCGATGCAGGTGGCAATTGGTGGTGGCCGTTCGGCGGCAAAGAGCAAAGCACCGCTAAAGCCGTGCCGATGCCTGATCCTAAAGTTACCCAGGCCTGGCTCGACGACTACGAACCGCGCCTGCGCGAAGCGATCAAGGGCAGCAACCTGCAACTCGAGCGCCGTGAAAACGTATTGGTGGTGACCGCGCCGGTAGAAGGCTCGTTCAACCCTGACCGTCCGGCCATGCTGCTGCCGGTGACCCTCGGCCCGTTCACTCGCGTCGCGAAAATTCTTGAAGTTGATCCGAAAACTTCCGTGCTGATTCTCGGCCACAGTGATACGTCGGGCGCCGCACCGGCCAACGTGAAACTGAGCCAGGAGCGTGCCCAGGCCGTGGCAGCGATTTTCCGCCTCAGCGGTCTGCAGCGTGATCGTCTGATGCTGCGCGGTATGGGTGGCGAAGCCCCGCGTGCTGCCAACGACAGCAATGAAGGCCGTGCCTTGAACCGTCGTGTGGAATTGCTGGTGACCCCGCAAAACACCATGGTCGCGTTGCTGAGCAAGTACAACATGCCGGCCCCGGCGCCAGTGAAGTTGGTCGCTGCCCAGGACGTCAAGCCAGTGGTCAAGCCGGTCACCCCGGCACCAGCCGCGAAGAAAGCCGATGTGCCTGCTGCGAAAAAGGCCCCGGCCAAGAAAGCCGCCGCCAAGAAGGCTCCGGCTAAAACCGCGACCCCGGCGAAAAAGACTGCTCCGGCCAAAGCCGCTGCCGACTCGAAAAAAGTCACCGCCGCTGCTGCCGACGCCGACGCCACAAAAAAGTAATTCGTTAACCAAAAGGAATGCGCCATGACCCAGGGCCTGGCTGATATGCGTCGCGACTACACCCGTGATGGCCTGACCGAGGCGCAAGCCCCGGCCGAGCCGTTCGCGCTGTTCCATCAGTGGTTCGCCGACGCGGTGAAAACCGAGCAGGCGCCGGTGGAAGCCAATGCCATGACCCTGGCCACCGTCGATCAGGACGGTCGGCCGCATTGCCGCATTCTGCTGCTCAAGGGGCTGGACGAGCAGGGCTTTACCTTCTTCACCAACTACGACAGTGCCAAGGGCCAGCATCTGGCCGCGAACCCGTTCGCGGCCATGACCTTTTTCTGGCCGGCCCTGGAGCGCCAGGTGCGCATCGAAGGGCGGGTGATGAAGGTTACGCCTGAAGAGTCCGACGCCTACTTCCAGGTCCGTCCACTGGGCAGTCGCCTCGGTGCCTGGGCTTCGCCCCAGAGCCAGGTGATCACCGATCGTGCCGAACTGGAAGCGCTGCTCAAGAACACCGAGCAACGTTTCAGCGACACGCAACCTCATTGCCCTGAGCATTGGGGCGGTTATCGTTTGTTACCGGAGCGCATCGAGTTCTGGCAGGGCCGTTCGAGCCGCCTGCACGATCGCCTCAACTACCGTTTGCAGGGCGCCGACTGGATTCTTGAACGTCTGGCACCTTAAGCCGTCTACCGATCGGGATAGCCTGCCGCAGCGGCTTCAAGCCACTGCGGCAGGTCTCGGCGCTTGATCTTCTGCGCTTGAGCGTTCGCCAGTTGCTGGAGCATGAACGCCTTTTTCTGCTCGTCTTTACCCGCCAGTGCCAACGCCAGATCGCGGTCCATCCAGCGTTTGATCCGCACGTATAGCCACCAGTGGAAATACAATCCGGCAACGGTAGTGGCGACAATGATGAAGTAATCCATGACAATCCTTGGGCAGCGGCGCAGATTCCGGAATTTGCCGCTACTGTGTGTTGAGTTCGTGGAGGGGCCTGTACCGGGCCTGAATCAAACCAATTTTATCCGGGCGAGACCGTGACAGGCGTCAAGCTGCGGAGTTTAATGAATACTTGTCCTTTGGAGTTGATGCTATGCGTAAGTCTGTTCTGCTGGTTGCTTCCTTTTCCACGATGGCGATGTTGCTCACTGGCTGCCAATCGAGCCTGACCGGTGACTCCTACTCCCGTGACGAAGCGCGTCGCGTGCAGACCGTTCGCATGGGCACCATCGAATCCCTGCGCCCGGTCAAAATCGAAGGCACCAAAACCCCGATCGGCGGCGCAGCTGGTGCCGTCGTGGGCGGTGTCGGCGGTAGCGCCATCGGTGGCGGTCGTGGCAGCATCGTTGCTGCAGTTATCGGCGCAGTCGCCGGTGGCCTGGCAGGTTCTGCAGCCGAAGAAGGCCTGACCCGCACCCAGGGCGTGGAAATCACCGTGCGCGAAGACGACGGCAGCATGCGCGCCTACGTGCAACAGGTTCAGGAGAATGAAGTGTTCCGTGTTGGCGAGCGGGTGCGGATTGCTACTGTTGATGGGACTAGCCGCGTTTCGCACTAAGCGGGAATACGGGTAAAAGAAAACCCCGATCAGGTGACTGGTCGGGGTTTTGTTTGTTCAGGATTGTCACGACGCGGCGCGGGGACCTATAAAATATTCCAGCCCCTCGGGGAAGTCGACTTTTAGTAGCTCTGCAACCTGTAGGATTTGAGTAGATGTTAGCTCCAGCTCTCCAGGCTCTATTTCTTCCAGTTTTTTTGACTCGGTCAATTGAGCCAATGCCTGGTTCAATTCATAGTCTTTGATGGTCAATTGGAACTGCAATGAATCATCTTGTTTTTCATCAGGGTAAAAACCGGTGATGGACAGATAGCGCATAATTTTTCTCTTCAGTTTCTTGAGGTTCTTCTACCAGGCTTTGCCTTTTTAGTTCGCTCGCCGGTTACGTGATTGAATTCGCCCAAATGCACTCCTAATTTATCGTAAAGCTCTACAGCACCGCTTTTGGAGTCCCACTCGTATATACGGCCTCTGCGGTCTAGCCATCGGGCTCGTTTTTTACCTCCACCTTGAACTGAAACTTTCGGTTTTACGGGGAATGCATCAGGGAAGCCTGGGAGGGTTTCCGGATCATCGTAGTACTTATGATCCCCCGGCATGCTCATCACTACATAAACCGGCTTCACCAACGACCCCGCCGGAAACACAAGAATGAAATCCTTGTACTCAGGCGGGTAAACCGGATTCACAATGATGCTATCCGCCGCTTTCGTCGGCGGATAAACCCAAATATGCGGCGCTTGCGGTGCTGCTTCCAAAGCTGGAATACCGAGGATGTCGGAACCATCCACAGCCGGTGTCCAGATCAGCTCAACACCATCCCCCAGATCCGCCACCTGCTGACTGCCACGCAATGTGAATTGCACGACATCAACCATTTCCCAATCACGGTTCTTGCCGGTGTAGAAACCATATCCTTTGAGACTACCGTCAGCCTGTTGCTCGACCTGTAGACGAAGACGGGTTCTGGCCTGTTTCAGGGCGCGCAATTGATCTTCGGTATAGAGCGCGCTGTCGCCTAGGCTCGCCGTCCAGAACAGCGCGACCACGCCGGCCAATACGGCGGATCCAGCAGTGCCAAGTGCAGCGGCCGGAGCGGCAAGCGCCGGGGCGTGAAGTGCTAGACGGCCAATGCCAAGCGAAACGGTGCTGCCGCTGATGGTTTCAAGGTTCAGCAGCCCGGCATCGTCTGCCTCGCGAGCGCCGAGCCAGGCGACTTCTCCGTAGTCCTTGAGGCTGTCGGTAGGCACCATTCCCGAAGGATTCGAGTAATCGATGATGGCGTCCGGCAGCTTGCAGGACTTGGCAAAGACGCAGCCTGCGCGAACGGCTTCGTGCTTTCTCGCGACGACCTCACGACTCCGTTCGAAGGCGTCTTGCCTCGCGAGCATGGCGTCGTAAGCGTTTTGTCTGGCGTCCCGCACGGCCAGTTCGGTAGCCGTCATGAAGCGGTGAGTGACGTGATGACCGTCGCCTGACGGAGGGTTCTGAACCCGGGGAATGTCCTTATTACCAGCCACTGATCTTCCTTGCGTTCGAACATCGACAGCCCCCAAAAAAGGGGCTGTGCGACGTTAACGAACGAGGCTGATCGTGGCTGTAGGACGAGTCTTCAATAACTCTAAGAGTTGTCTCTGTTTATCAGGATTGCAGCGCGCTGCTCTTGCGACTCGCCGCCGCCGTCACCGCATAACCAATCAATGCCGCCAATATCGAACCGGTCAAAATCCCCATCCGATCCATCCCTGCGTACTCACTGACACCCGGCTCAAACGCCAGGGAGCCGACAAACAGGCTCATGGTGAAGCCGATCCCGCAGAGAATCGCCACGCCCAATACCTGGCCCCAGTTGGCGCCTTGGGGCAGGGCGGCGATGCCGATTTTCACGGCCAGCCAGGTCAGGCCGAAGACGCCGAGGGTTTTGCCCAGCAGCAGGCCAACCGCGATGCCCATCGGCACGTGGTGGGTGAAGCTTTCGACCGTTACGCCACTCAGGGACAGGCCGGCGTTGGCGAAGGCGAACAGCGGCAGGATGCCGTAGGCCACCCATGGATGCAGGGCGTGTTCGAGGGTCAGCAGCGGCGACGGTTCGGCGTTTTTCGTGCGCAGGGGAATGCAGAAGGCCAGGGTCACACCGGCCAGTGTCGCGTGGACGCCGCTCTTGAGCACGCAAACCCAAAGGATCAGGCCGATGATCATGTACGGCCCGAGCTTGACCACCCCGAGCCGGTTCATCGCGATCAGTGCCACGATGCACGTCGCGGCCAGAGACAGCGAAAGGGTCGAGAGCGTACCCGAGTAGAAGATCGCAATGACGATGATTGCGCCGAGGTCGTCAATGATCGCCAACGTCATCAGGAAAAGCTTCAGCGACACCGGCACCCGCTTACCCAGCAGGGCCAGTACGCCGAGGGCGAAGGCGATGTCGGTGGCCATCGGGATGGCCCAGCCACCCAGTGCTGCCGGGTCTTCGCGGTTCAGAAACCAGTAGACCAACGCCGGAACCACCATGCCGCCAATCGCCGCCGCGCCGGGCAGGACGATTTGCGACGGTTTCGACAGTTGACCGTCAAGGACTTCGCGCTTCACTTCCAGCCCGATCAGCAGGAAGAACAGGGCCATCAGGCCGTCGTTGATCCACAGCAGCGCCGGTTTGGCGATTTGCAACGCGCCGACCTGCGCCACTACCGGAGTGTCCAGAAAGCTGCTGTAAAGCCACGACAGCGGGGAATTGTTGATGATCAAAGCCAGGGCAGCAGCGGCGATCAATAACAGACCGCTGGCAGCTTCCAACTGGAAGAAACGCGTGAAAGTGCTACGCAGAGGCAAGGTCGCTCTCCATCGATGAATTCAAAAGGTGGCACACCCTAACCCGTACCGTTAGTTGTTAAAACAAAAGTTATATTCTTTTTTGTTATATGCCGTTACAACGTGAACGACCGGCAGGGACCTGAGCCTAGCAGTTGTCGGGCGTATTGAACCTCAGCTGTACCTGTGCGTGATGTAGGTTTTTTCCTAAGCTTGTTAGCTGAGCCTTGCAACAAGGCCGACTCAACGAGAAAACCACCATGAGCGACAACCGACAGTGGGCCCGCGAAGCCATCCGGATCATCGAGGCCGACTTCCAGCGCAGCGCCGACACCCACCTGATTCCCTTGCCGCTGCCGGGTTTTCCGGGCATCGAGTTGTATTTCAAGGATGAGTCCAGCCATCCCACCGGCAGCCTGAAACACCGCTTGGCGCGCTCGCTGTTTCTGTATGCGCTGTGTAATGGCTGGCTCAAGCCCGGGGCGCCGGTGATTGAAGCGTCCAGCGGTTCGACGGCGATTTCCGAGGCGTACTTCGCCAGTTTGCTGGGCTTGCCGTTCATTGCGGTGATGCCGGCGACCACCTCCAAGGAGAAGATCGCGCAGATCGCTTTCTACGGCGGCAAGAGTCACTTGGTCGACGATCCGACGCAGATCTACGCCGAATCCGAACGCCTGGCCCGTGAACACGATGGGCATTTCATCGACCAGTTCACCTATGCCGAGCGCGCTACCGACTGGCGGGCGAACAACAACATCGCCGAGTCGATCTTCCAGCAAATGCGCTTCGAACTGCACCCCGAGCCGAGCTGGCTGATCTCCAGCCCCGGCACCGGCGGTACCACCGCGACGCTGGGCCGTTACGTGCGTTACCGCCAGCATTGCACCCGCGTGCTCTGCGCCGATGCCGAGCGCTCGGTGTTCTTCGATTACTACCAGACCGGCGACGCCAGTCTGCGCCTGGATTGCGGTTCGCGGATTGAAGGCATTGGCCGGCCTCGGGTAGAAGCGTCGTTCCTGCCCAAAGTGATCGATGCGATGGTCAAAGTGCCGGACGCGTTGTCTCTGGCGGCCATGCATTACCTGGCGCAGCGTTTGGGACGTCGGGTCGGCGGGTCGAGCGGGACCAATCTGATCGGCGCGTTGATGGCGGCCCAGCAGATGGCGGCGGCGGGGGAGTCGGGGTCAATCGTGGCGATTCTGTGTGATGGCGGCGAGCGCTATGCGACCACCTATTACGATCAGGATTGGCTCAAGGATCAGGGGTATGAATTGAGTGGTTTGATGGATGTGGTGGCGGCAAGTGTCGAGCGCGGTGAGCCGCTGCCGGCCACCGTGCTGCGTGCCAATATCTGAGATTGTTCAAACACTGAAGATCCAATGTGGGAGCGGGCTTGCTCCGGGCGGCGTTCCGACGAATACGGTTTCACATTCAACAGAGATGTTGGCTGATCCACCGCTTTCGTCGGAACGCCGCCCGGAGCAAGCCCGCTCCCACAGGTTTTGCATTTATTCCAGGTAATGCAGGTCAGGCCTTGAGGCCGAGGATGTCGCGGGCCACAGCTTCTGCAATCCGAATCCCGTCGACACCCGCCGACAGAATCCCACCCGCATAACCTGCACCTTCACCCGCCGGGAACAAGCCTTTCACGTTCAGGCTCTGCATCGACTCGTCACGGGTGATCCGCAGCGGCGACGACGTACGCGTCTCGATCCCGGTCAGCACGGCGTCGTGCAGCGAGTAACCGCGAATCTGCTTCTCGAACGCTGGCAAGGCTTCGCGAATGGCTTCGATGGCGAATGCCGGCAAGGCCAACGCCAAATCACCCAAGGCAACCCCCGGTTTGTAGGACGGTTCTACGCTGCCCAACTCGGTGGACGGCTTGCCGGCAATGAAGTCGCCGACCAGTTGCGCCGGGGCTTCGTAGTTGCTGCCGCCCAGCACAAAAGCGTGGGATTCCAGGCGTTCCTGCAACTCGATACCCGCCAGCGGACCGCCCGGATAATCGACTTCCGGGGTGATCCCGACGACGATCCCAGAGTTGGCGTTGCGCTCGTTGCGCGAGTACTGGCTCATGCCGTTGGTGACCACGCGGCCCGGCTCGGAGGTCGCCGCCACCACGGTGCCGCCCGGGCACATGCAGAAGCTGTAGACCGAACGTCCGTTACTGGCGTGGTGCACCAGTTTGTAGTCGGCGGCCCCGAGTTTCGGGTGGCCGGCGTACTTGCCCAGACGCGCGCGGTCGATCAGCGATTGCGGGTGTTCGATGCGGAAACCCACCGAAAACGGTTTGGCTTCCATGAACACGCCACGGCCGTGGAGCATGCGGAAGGTGTCGCGGGCGCTGTGGCCGAGGGCCAGAATCACGTGTTTGGAATGGATCTGCTCGCCGCCATTGAGCTCGACGCCGACCAGTTGGCCGTCTTCGATCAACACGTCGGTAACGCGCTGCTGAAAGCGCACTTCGCCACCCAATGCGCGAATCTGCTCACGCATGTTTTCCACAACGCCGGTCAGACGGAACGTACCGATGTGCGGTTTGCTGACGTAGAGAATTTCTTCCGGCGCGCCTGCTTTTACGAACTCGTGCAGGACTTTGCGACCGATGAATTTCGGGTCCTTGATCTGGCTGTAGAGCTTGCCGTCGGAGAATGTCCCCGCGCCACCTTCACCGAACTGCACGTTGGATTCCGGGTTAAGCACGCCTTTACGCCAAAGACCCCAAGTGTCCTTGGTGCGCTGACGCACTTCGGTGCCGCGCTCGAGGATGATCGGTTTGAAGCCCATTTGCGCCAGCAGCAGCCCGGCGAAAATCCCGCACGGGCCGAAACCCACGACGACAGGACGTTGCTCAAGATCAGCCGGCGCCTGGCCGACCGCTTTGTAGCTGACATCCGGCGCCACGTTGACGTTACGGTCATCGGCGAACGTGTGCAGCACCGCCGCCTCATCGCGAACGTTGAGGTCGATGGTGTAGATGAAGCACAGTTCGGAGGACTTTTTGCGCGCATCGTAGCTGCGCTTGAACAAGGTGAAGTCGAGCAGGTCATCACTGGTGATGCCCAGGCGCTGCACGATGGCAGGGCGCAGGTCTTCTTCGGGATGGTCGATCGGCAGCTTGAGTTCGGTGATTCGTAACATGACAGGATCCGGTTCGCGGGGCGCACAACTGCGCCAAGGCGTTTGAGGCCCGCGATTATAAGCCTCAACGAATGATTCCCGTGAGGCTAAAACGATCAGTCGTTACGCGATCCGCCGAAATACCCGCAGCCACGCTGAACCTGGCCGTCGACGCGCAGTTCGGCGCTCATGTGCTGGACGCTGCCGGTGCTGCTGTCGACGCAACGTTGCGGCGCGACCCACAGTTCAATGCGTTGGTTATTGGCTTCGGTGCTGAGGTTGAAGCGGCCATCGCCCAGTTGTTCTTCAACGTAGGGCACGGCCAATGGCGGCTGACCGGCGCGCTCGATGACCATGCCTTTGCCGCTGACTTTCACGTTCCACTCAGGCCCATGACCGGCGGCGCGCAGAATCAGCAGTTTGAAATTCGGATCGTTGCACGCGGTGCCCGAGCGCTCGACGCGGTACAGCTGCGCAAGATCGAGGCGGCTGTCGGCACCACTGGCAACGATCCGCCCACGCACGTCGGCAAACAGCTTGCCCTGGGCATCGGCGAGGGTTGCGGCCTCTTGCAGGACGCTGGTGCCGCCGGTGTCGTTGACCACGTAACTGCGCTGCTCATTGCACGGCTGGAACAACAGCTTGCCGTCGGCCGCTATCAACTGGCCCTGCATGCGGGTCTCGCCCACGTGGGAGGCACTTTCACGCGGGCCATCGAGCAACTGGCAAGCGGCGAACAACGGAAGCAGGGCAACAAGGACTAAGGAACGGGCAACACGCATCTTTGAGTCTCCAGACAAGTGCCGCCACGTTACTCAGCCTGACCGTTCATCACAAGGGTTTAGCCCACGTGAAAGGTCTGGCCTGTTTGCAGGCCTTCCACACTTTTGGCGTAGGCCAATGCCACATCCGCTGCCGGAACCGGTTTGTAGCCGCGGAAGTACGGCGCGTAGCTGCCCATGGCTTCGACCAGTACGTTCGGGCTCACCGAATTGACGCGCAGGCCGCGAGGCAGTTCGATCGCTGCGGCGCGGACGAAGCTGTCCAGAGCGCCATTGACCAGCGCTGCCGAGGCGCCGCTGCGAATCGGGTCGTGGCTGAGCACGCCGGTGGTGAAGGTGAACGAGGCGCCGTCATTGGCGAACTCGCGGCCGATCAGCAGCAGATTGACCTGACCCATCAACTTGTCCTTCAGGCCCAGCGCGAAGCTTTCTTCGGTCATTTCATCGAGGGGTGCGAAGGTCACGTTGCCGGCGGCGCAGACCAGTGCATCGAACTTGCCGGTTTGTTCGAACAGCTTGCGGATTGAAGCGCTGTCGCTGATATCCACATGGAAGTCCCCGCTGTTGCGGCCGATACGGATGATCTCGTGACGCTCGGACAGCTCCTTGTCGACCGCCGAACCAATGGTGCCGCCTGCGCCTATCAAAAGAATTTTCATCGTGCTGTTCCTCGAAGTGGTTAAACGAGGTTGAAGTCTAGAGTGGTTTTTTCCATTGATAAGCGCGCTAATAGGCAACCTTTGGTTTTCAAATGGAAACAATCCATGAGCGAAATGGATGATCTGGCGGCGTTTGCGGTGTTGATCGAGGCGGGGAGTTTCACCTTGGCGGCGCAGCAATTGGGGTGCAGCAAGGGGCAGTTATCCAAGCGCATCAGCCAATTGGAATCGCGGTTTTCCGTGGTGCTGCTGCAACGCACCACCCGGCGCTTGAGTTTGACCGCCGCGGGTGCGGCGCTGTTGCCGCAAGCCCAGGCGCTCGTAGTCCAGGTCGAGAGGGCGCGTCAGGCATTGGCGCGGCTGAAGGACGACATGGCCGGACCGGTGCGTATGACGGTTCCGGTATCGCTGGGGGAAACCTTCTTCGATGGCTTGTTGCTGGAGTTCTCTGGCAAATATCCCGAGGTGCAGATCGAACTGGACCTGAGCAACAACTACCGTGATTTGTCCCGCGACGGATTTGATCTGGCGGTTCGCTCCGAGGTGGGCAATGACGAGCGCCTGGTGGCCCGACCGCTTTTAGCCTGGCACGAAATGACCTGCGCCAGCCCGGCTTACCTTGAGCAATACGGCGAACCGTTGACGCCTCAAGCACTCGTTGAACACCGCTGTCTGCTCAACAGTCATTACAGCGGCCGCGAAGAGTGGCTCTATCACCAGCAACACGAATTGTTGCGGGTTCGCGTGTCGGGACCGTTCGCCAGCAACCATTACAGCCTGCTGAAGAAAGCGGCACTGGCTGGCGCCGGCATTGCGCGGTTGCCGTCCTACTTGTTGCAAACGGAATTGGCTGACGGCCGTTTGCGCTGGCTCTTGCGTGACTATCAGACCCGTCGCATGCCGATGTACCTGGTTCACCCGTATCAGGGCGGTTTGCCAAAGCGCACGCAGGTGTTGGCGGATTACTTGATTGGCTGGTTCAAGCGCAGCGGTGAGGCACTGGATCGGCTTTAGCTCATCACACCGAACCTGTGGGAGCGGGCTTGCTCGCGAAGGCGGAGTATCAGTCGACATGAATGCTGAATGGCACTCCGCGTTCGCGAGCAAGCCCGCTCCCACAGGGGATCTTCAGTGATTTCGGGTTTGGGGCAGGCACAAAAAAAACGGCCCGAAGGCCGTTTTTTGTTTACCGCAAAGACTCAACCACCCAGGTACGCTTCACGCACTTTCGGATCAGTCAGCAGTGCTTCCCCAGTGCCTGTCATTACCACCCGGCCGTTCTCCAGAACGTACGCACGGTCAGCAATTTTCAGCGCCTGGTTGGCGTTCTGCTCCACCAAAAACACCGTCACACCATCCTTGCGCAGCTGTTCGATGATGTCGAAGATCTGCTGGATGATGATCGGTGCCAGGCCCAACGAAGGTTCGTCGAGCAGCAGCAGCTTGGGCTTGCTCATCAGCGCACGGCCGATGGCGAGCATTTGCTGTTCGCCACCGGACATGGTGCCGCCGCGTTGGGCGAAGCGTTCTTTCAGGCGTGGGAAAAGTCCGAGAACCTTGTCCATCTGCTCCTGATAATCGCCCTTGTCGGTGAAGAAACCGCCCATGGCGAGGTTTTCTTCCACGGTCAGGCGGGCAAACACCCGACGACCTTCCGGAACCACGGCGATGCTCTTGCGCATGATCTGCGCCGAGGTCTGCCCCACGAGCTCTTCACCCATGTACTTGATGCTGCCGCTGTGGGCTTGCGGCGAACCGCAAAGCGTCATCAGCAAGGTGGATTTGCCCGCGCCGTTGGCACCGATCAGGGTGACGATTTCGCCCTGACGGATTTCCACGTTGACGCTGTGCAGGGCCTGGATCTTGCCGTAGAAGGTGGAAACGTTTTCGAATTGCAGCATTTACGCTTCCCCCAGGTAGGCTTTGATCACTTCAGGATTGTCGCGGATCTGTTCCGGCGTGCCGTCGGCCAGAGGCGTGCCCTGGTTGATCACGACGATATGGTCGGAAATGCTCATGACCAGTTTCATGTCGTGTTCGATCAGCAGCACGGTGACGTTGTGCTCTTCACGCAGCATGCTGATCAGCGCTTTAAGATCTTCGGTTTCCTTCGGGTTCAGGCCGGCGGCCGGTTCGTCGAGCATGAGGATCCGTGGACGGGTCATCATGCAGCGAGCGATTTCCAGACGACGTTGCTGACCGTAGGCCAGGGTGCCGGCCGGACGGTTGGCGAACGCCTTGAGGTTGACCTTGTCCAGCCAGAACTCGGCGAACTCCATGGCCTCGCGCTCGCTCTTGCGGAACGCCGGGGTCTTGAACAGACCGGCCAGGAAGTTAGTGTTCAGGTGACGGTGCTGGGCGATCAAGAGGTTCTCGACCGCCGTCATGTCCTTGAACAACCGCACGTTCTGAAAGGTGCGGACCACGCCTTTGAGGGCAATCTTGTGGCCGGGCAGGCCTTGGATTGGCTCGCCGTCCAGCAGGATGCTGCCGCCACTCGGCTGGTAGAAACCGGTCAGGCAGTTGAACACGGTGGTCTTGCCGGCGCCGTTCGGGCCGATCAGTGCCACGACCTGTTTTTCCTTCACGCTCAGGGCTACGCCGTTGACCGCCAGCAAGCCGCCGAAGCGCATGCTCAGATTTTCGACTTTAAGGATCTCGCGGCTCATTTGCGCAGCTCCATGTGAGGACGTTGCATGGGCAGCAGTCCTTGAGGACGCCAGATCATCATCAGCACCATCAAGGCGCCGAACATCAACATGCGGTATTCACTGAACTCACGCATCATTTCCGGCAACAGGATCATCACCGTGGCAGCGAGCACGACGCCCAGTTGCGAGCCCATGCCACCCAGCACCACGATGGCGAGGATGGTCGCCGACTCGATGAAGGTGAACGACTCCGGTGTCACCAGGCCCTGACGCGCGGCGAAGAAGCTGCCGGCAAAACCGGCGAAGCACGCACCGAGGGTGAAGGCCGAAAGCTTGATGATCGTAGGATTGAGACCCAACGCACGGCAGGCGATTTCGTCTTCACGTAACGCTTCCCAGGCACGGCCCAGCGGCATGCGCAGCAAGCGGTTGATGACGAACAGCGCGAACAGCGCCAGCAACAGCGCAACCAGGTAAAGGAAGATCACCTTGTTGATCGAGTTGTATTCCAGGCCGAAGTACTCGTGGAAGGTCTGCAGGCCTTCAGCGGCTTTACGTTCGAAGGTCAGGCCGAAGAACGTTGGTTTCTCGATGTTGCTGATGCCGTTCGGACCACCCGTGAGGCCGGTCAGGTTACGCAGGAACAGACGGATGATCTCACCGAAGCCCAGGGTCACGATCGCCAGATAGTCACCGCGCAGACGCAGGACCGGGAAGCCGAGCAGGAAGCCGAAGGTGGCGGCCATCATCCCGGCGATCGGCAGGCAGATCCAGAAGCTCAGACCGTAGTAGTGCGACAGCAGCGCATAGCTGTAGGCGCCGACGGCATAGAAGCCGACGTAACCGAGGTCGAGCAGACCGGCCAGACCGACCACGATGTTCAGGCCCAGGCCGAGCATCACGTAGATCAGCACCAGCGTGGCGATATCCACCGCACCGCGGGAGCCGAAGAACGGCCAGACCAGCGCACCGATGATCAACGCGATGATGATCCAGCGCTGAGTGGTTGGCAGGGTCAGGAACGTACTGGCCTTGGCCGGCATCACCGGCATGTTCGGCGAGGATTTCCAGGCCGAGCTGATCTGCTGATCGAACAACACCCGCAGGAACATCAGCACCGAGCACACGGCGATGGTGATCAGCGTTGCGTTGCTGGTGCCATGGACTTCGAGGTTGATGCCGACAATGGTCAGTTTCAGACCGAGTACCGGGTAGGCAACGGCCCACACCAGCAAGGCGCTGAACAACGCCTGTTTAAGATTCCTAGTCATACTTTTTCAACCTCCGGACGGCCCAACAGGCCGGTTGGCCGGAACAACAACACCAGAACCAATAGACCGAACGCCACGACGTCCTTGTACTGGTCGCCGAAGATATCGGCACCAAAGGCTTCCGCCACCCCAAGCACGATCCCGCCGAGCATGGCCCCGGGGATGCTGCCGATACCGCCCAGTACCGCGGCAGTGAAGGCCTTGAGACCGACCAGGAAGCCGGCGTTCGGGTTGATCACGCCGTATTGCATGCTCAGCAACACAGCCGCGATGGCTGCCAGTGCGGCACCGATGACGAAGGTCAGGGCGATGATGTTGTTGGTGTTGATACCCAAGAGGTTGGCCATCTTGATGTCTTCGGCACAGGCGCGGCAGGCGCGACCCAGGCGAGAGCGGGAGATGAACAACGTCAGGCCGAGCATGGCGACAAAGGTCACCACGAACACCACGATTTGCATGTAGGAAATCAGCACTTCTTGTGCGCCACCTGGCCCGATGGAGAAGTTACCGGGGATCAGGTTGGGGATGGATTTGTCCTTGGAGTCTTGCGCCAGCAGAACCGTGTTCTGCAGGAAGATCGACATGCCGATGGCGGAAATCAGCGGGATCAGACGGTTGCTGCCGCGCAGAGGGCGGTAGGCGATCCGTTCGATGCTGTAACCGTAGGCACTGGTCACGACGATGGTCGCGAGAAAAGCGGCGGTCATCAACAGCGGAACACTGTCGAGTCCCATCATGGACAGGCCCGCAATGGCGATAAACGCCACGTAGGAACCAATCATGTACACCTCGCCGTGGGCGAAGTTGATCATTCCAATGATGCCGTAAACCATCGTATAGCCGATGGCGATCAGGGCATACGTGCTGCCAATGGTCAGACCATTAACCAGCTGTTGGAAAAAGTGATAGATGTCAGGCATTACAGCGCTCCTAAAAACCTGATACGCATTTCACTGGTGGAGTCATTTTCCCGCTCGAGCCCCGTGGATCTGCATCCACTTCGAACGCGAGGTTTGCCAGCGAACCGCTGATGACGGTTTTGAGATTTTCAGGTGGGGAGACTGGCGGATCACGCCAGCGCGGCCCAATACGTTCGTAAAATAAAGCCCACGGCACGCCGTGGGCTTTATTGGCAGTCAGTCAGGCAACGCCTTACTGAGGCTTGGCTTCAGTTTTAGGTTTGCCGAAGTGCCACTCGTAAACCACAAATTTGAAGTCTTTCAAGTCGCCTTTGGCGTCGAAGCTCAGGTCGCCAGTCGGAGTCTTGAAGGTGCCTGCGTGGATGGCTTCAGCCACTTTGGCAGCGTCTTCGGACTTGGCAGCCTTGATACCGTCGGCAATCACGGTCACAGCCGAGTAGGCCGGGAACACGAACGGACCGCTCGGGTCTTCTTTCTTCGCTTTGAACGCATCAGCCAAGGCGATGTTGGCCGGATCCTGGTCGAAGGATTTCGGCAGGGTTACCAGCAGACCTTCGGAAGCGTCTTTGGCGATCTGCGAAATGGAGTCGTTACCCACGCCTTCCGGACCCATGAACTTGGCTTTCAGGCCTTTTTCCTGGGCTTGACGCAGGATCAGACCCAGCTCCGGGTGGTAGCCGCCGTAGTAGACGAAGTCGACGTTGGCTTGCTTGAGCTTGGAGATCATCGAAGAGAAGTCTTTGTCGCCGGCGTTGATGCCTTCGAACACGGCAACCTTGACGTTTTTGCCTTCCAGGGTTTTCTTCACGGCGGTGGCGATGCCTTCACCGTATTGCTGTTTGTCGTGCAGAACAGCAACGATTTTCGGTTTTACGAAGTCGGCAATGTAGTTACCGGCGGCAGGGCCCTGGGCGCTGTCCAGACCGATGGTGCGGAACACCATTTTGTAACCACGGGAAGTGATGTCCGGGCTGGTGGCAGCCGGGGTGATCATGATCACGCCTTCGTCTTCGTAAATGTCCGAAGCCGGTTGAGTGGAGCTGGAGCACAGGTGACCGACCACGAACTTGACGCCGTCGTTGACGACTTTGTTCGCGACCGCTACCGCTTGTTTTGGATCACAGGCGTCATCGTATTCAACGGCTTCGAGTTTCTTGCCGTCTACGCCGCCTTTGGCGTTGATCTGTTCGATGGCCATTTTGGCGCCACTGAACTGCATGTCGCCGTATTGGGCTACAGGGCCGGTTTTAGGGCCGGCGATGCCGATCTTGATGGTGTCAGCTGCGAACGAATGGCTGGCAACCCCGGCCAGAACCATAGCGGCAAACAGTTTGGAAATCTGCTTAGTAGCCTTAGTCATAGTGCTCCACTCTTACTGTTGTAGTTTTTATAGTCCTGGCGCCGTAGCAGCAGAACCGGGTCAGATATCTTCGATATCCTCCGGAAAATGCCCCCGGCAACTGTACCGGTACAGTGTAGAGCGCCAATTGTTAGCCTGGGAAGCTGGCGCCAGGGGGCAAAATCAGAGGGTGTCGCTTTTTTGAAAGAAAAAGACAGAATGGCGGCGGGGGTTATAGCTGAAATATCAGCAATCCTTGGCTTTCCTGCTGTTTTCAATCGGTAACTCAATTGCATCCGGGTTTTTCTGCCAGAACACCAACGTTATGATGACGTCGATTTCTTTTCCGGACAGGACCCATGACTCAAGAACCTAGCACCCTCTATGCCAAGCTGCTTGGTGAAACCGCATCTATTACCTGGAAGGAGCTGGAGCCGTTCTTCGCCAAGGGTGCCCTATTGTGGGTCGACCCCGGTCTGGATTTGATTGCTGCAGCGGAAGCAGTCGCGACCGATGAAGGCGAGAAAGTGGCTGCCTGGCTGGCCGCCGACAAGGTCGCCAAGCTGTCTGAAACGCGGGCGCTGGATCTTTTCGAACGTGATCCGGAGCTGTGGGCAGTGGTCGTTTCGCCGTGGATTCTGATCCAGGAAAGGGCGACGAGCTGAAGGTGTGCACTCTATTGGTGCGCGACTTTGTCGGGCAAAAGTGTGTAGCCGAGTAGCGTGATGGCATGTTGCCGTAGAGAAAGGCCACAGGCGGGCCAGCATCACGGTGACGTAAACGTAACGGGAACAGTTTATCGAGCAGCCTGATGGCTGCTTAATTGTTTCTGGATGTTGGATTTGTGTTGAATCTGAAGCCGTCTTCGCGAGCAAGCCCGCTCCCACATTTAACCGAGTTCCTCCTGAAGGAATGCGGTCGAATGTGGGAGCGGGCTTGCTCGCGAAGGGCGCGACGCGGTGTCAGGTCGGTCTCAGGCAGTCTTGCCAGTATGGTTATTCAGGGAAATAACCTTGGTCTTGCCAATCCGGTGACGATAAATCTCGCGCAAGTACTTGATCGCCTTCTTCACGCAATCCCGGGACAGACGAATGTCATTGATCGAGACGAACTTGTCTTTGTCGTTGATCAGCTCGCGGTACTTCTTCTCGTACATCGGTTTGATCGCGTACCAGTTGGTATCGAGGATCTTCGCCGGGTTCTCGAATTCATTAAGTAGTTCGTCGATCCGGTCCTCGTCGAACTCTTCATTAATGATGAAGTCCAGGATCGAGTTATCCAGGGTCTCGTCAAAACGGTACGGGTTTTTCGCGAAGCAACGCTTGATGAAGGCCACGATCAGTGTCAGGAAGTCGTCCGACAGGCAGGGGCTTTTTGCGATCAGGGTGGTCAGCGACAGGTTGGCCGACGCGCCGATGACCAGCGCATAACGCTTGAGCGTGGTGTTCGGGAACAGGCTGTTGAGGTGGGTCTTCAACCGGTTCAGGTCCATGTAGGACAGCTTGTAGTCCTTCGGCAACGAAACAATCGACACCACCGACGAGCAGTTCTTGAAGAAGTGCAGGTCGTGCAAGGCGGCCGCGTCATACCCTGAGTTCTTGTACTGCTCCAGCGAGGCGCGATAGCGCTTGGATTCGATCGGCAACAGGCTGATGCCTTCGATTGCCTGGGTCACTTTGTTGAAGTGCGGCAAGTCGATGGAGCGGAAGAACAGGTCGTCGATGTTCAGGCGCTGCGGTTCCTTCTCGAACACCTTGAACTTGTCGCTGCTCGGCGGCGGGGTTTCCGGCACCACGGACTCGGCGTAGGCAATCGCCACCGGGCCGGCCAGACTCATGAACAGGTCGTTGGCGTCCAGGCGAATGGTTTCGCCAATGTCGATGCCAGCCCGACGGAAATAGTTCTGGTCGTAGTCGGTGGTCACCGCCTGCGCCGTCAGAATGTTGAAGATCTGCTGTGAGATGTATTGGTTAGCGTGCTTTTCCATCGCGTTGACGTCGATGTTCTGAATGTTGCCGTCATCGCTTTCTTCGGCGTAACGCATGATGTCGTTGGAGATCAGCATCATGGCGTTCCATGGGCGGATACGGCCCATGACACTGGCTTCGCTGCTGTCTTCGTTGGCGAAGTTGTAGGAGAAGTCCCACTCTTCCGACAGGTATTTGCACAGCAGGCGCCCGGCGTTGATGTGCAGCGCCTCGGACATTTCGCTGCGGTGATCGGAAATGTTCGGCAACACGCAGATGCCGCTGGTGAAGATCGGCTCGAAGACGAAGGAATGACCGCTTTTGCCGTCGTGCTCGTCCATCGGCTTGGTGTCGAACGTCTTGTTCATGTACGAGTGCTGCTGGGCCAGGCCGAATTCCGAGGCCATGCCCGAACCGGTACCGCCACCGGCACTGAAGATCGAGAAATACAGGCGCGACTGGTTGGCCTTGATCCCGCAGCTGTCGATCAGGTACGAGTGGATCATCTTCCAGTCAGGGCTGGAGAAACGCTGGGTGTCCTTGTTCAGGATGATCTTGGCCAGGTACTGGCCGAGGATCGGCGCGTTACCGGCGCCACCGGCGTGGACTTCCGACAAGTCCATGATTTTCATTTTGCTGTAGTCGCGCAGGAAACCGCTTTTTTCGCCTTTGCGCGAGAAACGGATGCGACCGGCGATGTCTTTGTCCAGGTCGCCGAGCATAACCAGCGGTTCTACCAGGAATACCGGTTTGGTCGCCTTGTTCGGACCCAGACGCAGGTTGTTGCGAATCCACTGTGCCGGGCTGTAGCCCTTTTCGGCGAAGCGCTTGTCCGGTGACAGGCGGTCTTCGTTATTGAATTCGTTGAGGTAGAACTTGCGGGCGTTGTACACCAGCTCGGCGACGTCCAGCGCGATGTTCGAACCGCAGCGGCCCAGGCCGATCAGGCACACCGACGGGAATTCCTGATCGCTGTGATGTTCACTGTCGCCTTCCAGGTGCGGTGGGCGCGGGAACACCATGTCGCGCAGACCGTCGAGATTATCGAGGATGCGGTCGGTATTGGTTTCGGTGAAGTACAGGTATTGCTGAGTTGCCAACGGGCGCGATGGCGTCAATGGCTTCGACGGTGCGGGGCTGTTTGCCGCGGGGCTCAACGTCAGATCGGATATCGCAGGGGCCGGATTGTTTTTAGAAGTCATTGTGCGCCATGTACCTGGGCTGGTTGGTTGAGCGACACGATGTCGTCGAACCATCACGGATGGGATCTCGCGTCTTTTTTTAGCGCGTATTTGGCCCAAGCGTCAGGGCCTTGACCTGAGCATTACTCGGGGGAATCCTTTCCTAAGTCATGATGAATCGGCCAATATTCGCCAATCTTTAATCAAAAGGAGGCCAGATGATGGCATCGTTACCTTCGCTCGGGTTTGCCGGGGTCGGCCTGATGGGCTTGCCAATGTGCCGGCGCTTGCTGGCAGCGGGTTATCCGCTGACGGTGTGGAACCGCAATCCAGCCAAGTGCGCGCCGCTGGTCGAGGCCGGCGCACGACAAGTCCCCACGCCGGCTGAGCTGTGCCGGCACGCTGACGTGGTGATGTTGTGTCTGGCGGACACGTCGGTGGTTCGTGAGGTGGTGTTTGGCGCGACAGGGATTGCGCAAGGTGCGAAAAGCGGTCAATTGCTGGTGGATTTTTCCAGCCTGGAACCTACCGCGACGCGGGAAATGGCGACAGCGCTGGTCAGCCAAACCGGCATGAGCTGGCTGGATGCACCAGTGTCCGGCGGAGTGGTCGGCGCCGAGGCTGGCAGCCTGGCGATCATGGTGGGCGGTGAAACGGCGGACCTTGAGCGCGTCAGGCCTGTGCTGTTGAGCCTCGGCCAGCGCGTGACCCACATGGGCGCTGTCGGAGCGGGGCAGGTGACCAAGGCTTGTAATCAGATGATCGTCGCCTGCAATGCGCTGGTGATCGCCGAAGTGGTGGCATTGGCCGAACGTTCCGGGGTGCAGGCCAGTCTGATCGCCGAGGCTCTGGCCGGTGGTTTCGCCGATTCAAAGCCATTGCAGATCCTTGCTCCGCAAATGGCCGAAAGCCGTTTCGAACCGGTGAAATGGCATGTGCGCACGCTGCTCAAGGACCTCGATACCGCGGTGAAGTTTTCCCGTGAGCAAGGCTCGGCCACGCCGATCAGTGGACTGGCCGCACAATTGATGCGACTGCATGGGAGCCAGGGATTCCTGGAAAAAGATCCGTCGACGCTAGTGCAGTTGTACCGCGAGCCAGACTCAAAGGGCTGACAGTGTGCAGGTGCTTGCGCTGGTTGATTTCGCTCAGCACCGGACGCAACTGCGCCAGCGGGATTGGACGACTGAGCAGGTAGCCCTGCACGAAGTCGCAGCCGTTACGCTCCAGAAACTCGTATTGCTCAACGGTTTCGACGCCTTCGGTCACCACCTGCAAATGCAGCGTGTGGGCCATGACGATGATCGCTTGAACGATTTCCATGTCCTGGGTGGCCTTGGGAATGTCCTGGATGAACGAGCGGTCGATCTTCAGCGTGTTGAGTGGCAGTCGTTTGAGATAGGCCAGTGATGAGTAACCGGTGCCGAAGTCATCAATCGACAGCGACACACCGAGGGCACGAATCTGGCGCAGCAACACCAGCGTATCGGCGATGTTGCCCATCAGCGCATTTTCCGTCACTTCCAGTTCCAGCCGCTGCGGCGCCACTCCGGCGACCCGTAGCGCGTGTTCGATTTCATCGGCCAATTCTTCGCGCGCCAGGTTCAGGGGCGAGCAGTTCACGGCGATGTGGAGTTCTTCGCAACCCTGACGCGACAACTCGCCCAGATCCTCACAGGCTTTGCGCAGGACCCAGTTGTCCAGTTCGGCAATCAGGCCGTTGGCCTCGGCGATGGCAATGAACCGGTCCGGTGCCAGCAGTCCGTGAACCGGATGTTGCCAGCGGACCAGCGCTTCAAGTTTGCTGACCTGAGCGGTTTTCAGATCATAGATCGGTTGGTAATAGAGCATCAGTCCGGTGTTTTCGCGCAGGGCGTGGCGCAGCTCTTCTTCCAGTTGCAGTTCCAGCGTCGCGCGGGTTTTCAGGTTTTCGCTGAAAAAATTCAGGCCATTGCGCCCGCTGTCCTTGGACTGATACAGCGCCAGGTCAGCGTTTTTCAGCAACTCTTCACAGGTCTTGCCATCTTCCGGAAACACGCTGATGCCGATACTGGTGGTCATGACCATGCGCCGCCCGGACAGCTCGATGGGCTCCTTCATTTTCGCCATGATGCGCTGGGCCATGTGCCGCGCTTCATCACGATCATGCAGGCTGATGAGGATGCAAAACTCGTCGCCTCCGAAGCGCGCAACCACATCTTCGTGGCTGCGCACCGAGCATTTTATGTGGCTGGCCAGGACTTTGAGCAATTCGTCGCCGGCATCATGGCCGAGGCTGTCGTTGATCCGCTTGAAATGGTCGATGTCCAGGAACAGCACCGCCAGCATGCCGCCTTCGTTGGTTTTCTCCATGAGCTTCTCGGCGAAGATCTGGTTGAAGCCACGGCGGTTGATCAGGTTGGTCAGGGGGTCGTAGTGCGCCACCTGTTGTAACGACATCCTCGCCTGGTCCAGTTGACTGAGCAGGGCGTTGACCCGCTGCAGGTCGCGCTCTTTGTTTTGCAGCTTCTTGTCCGCCAGCGCCGCGCTGATGCTGCTGCCGATGATCAGCAGCGTCATGACCGCCACCGTCAGACCCAGTTGCAGATGATTGTTTACGCCGGGCAGCGGCTGGAGGCTGTCGGCGGGCAGCACCAGATTGAAGGCAGCCATGCCGGTGAAGTGCATGCAGATGATGCCTGCCCCGAGCACCAGACTGGCGCTGTATTTGAGCAGTTGATGGAACAGGCCGGTGCCGTCGCGCAGATGACTTGATATCAGCAGGGCTGCAAGGCTGGCACCGATGGCGATCACAACGGAGAGGGCGAATAGCGTGGGTTGGTAATACGCCACCGCACTCGAACGCATGGCGCTCATGCCCACGTAATGCATGGTGGCGATGCCCAGGCCGATGCAGATCGAAGCCTGGAGATATTGCCAAAAACTCAGGCGGGGATGACTGAGCGTATGCATGGCCAGCCACGAGGCGAGCAGGGCGATCAACAGAGAAAGGAGAGTGATGGGTAATTCATATTGAATGTCGATCGGCGCCTGAAACGCCAGCATGCCAATGAAGTGCATGGCCCAGATCCCGCCCGCCAGGCAACTGGCGCCGACCCAGCGCCAGAGCCGCTGCGAGGCGGGTTTTTCCACGTGACCGACCCGTTCGGCCATGTCCAATGTGGCAAAGCTGCCGACACAGGCGACCAAATACGCCAGCAGTACCAGAAAAGGGTCATGTGTGCAGTTGAGTATTACCTGGCCGTTCGCCGTCAGCTCGGTAATGAAATGCAAGCCAAGCCACTCCATAGCATGCCCCATTGTCATCCTGGCTGACGCCATGAACGCTGGCGAATGCTTTGGAGTATAGAAGGCATGTTTAGAGTGCAAACGATAGTGGCAAATTGGCCCTAACCATTTTGGAATGAGCGTTAGAGCATTTGGAAATAACTGTTGTATCAGCTGCGACATCTTCCATGGGCGGATATCAGCTTTACAAATAATGACAGACAGCTCTGGCGGGCCTGACTAGATTGCAGGCTCCGGGCTCGGATGCGCTGGCAGTGAAGCCCCAATAACAATAAAAGAGACGGACCCATGCAGAACTCGACCCAAGCGGCGAATGCCTGGCGCATTCTGTTCCTGCTGTTCCTGGCCAATCTGTTCAACTTCTTCGACCGCACCATTCCAGCCATCATCATCGAACCGATCCGCATGGAATGGCACCTCAGCGACTTTCAGCTGGGGATCATCGGTACCGCATTCACCCTCGTTTATGCCATTGCCGGCCTGCCTCTGGGGCGGATGGCCGATACCGGTTCGCGCAGTAAATTGATGGGCTGGGGCCTGGCGGCGTGGAGCGGGCTGACAGCAATCAACGGACTGGTGGGGAGTTTCTGGGCTTTCCTGATCGTGCGCATGGGCATCGGCATCGGTGAAGCCAGTTACGCACCGGCCGCCAACTCGCTGATCGGCGACCTGTTCCCGGCCCACCGCCGGGCACGGGCGATGGGCATTTTCATGCTCGGCTTGCCGTTGGGGCTGCTGCTGGCGTTTTTCACCATCGGCGCCATGGTCAAGGCCTTCGACAGCTGGCGCGCGCCGTTCTTTATCGCGGCAGTGCCGGGGCTGATCCTGGCGATCTTCATGTTCTTCATCAAAGAACCGAAACGCGGCGCCGCAGAGAGTGTGCAGGTTTCTCAGGAACGCGTAGACCGGCCGATCCGTCGGGTGCTGGCGGTGCCGACTTTCCTGTGGCTGGTGATGGCGGGGCTGTGCTTCAACTTCGCCACGTATGCCTGCAACTCGTTTCTGGTACCGATGCTGCAACGCTATTTCCTGATGCCGTTGCAGGAAGCGGCGGTGGCGACCGGGGTGATCGTCGGCGTGACCGGGTTGTTCGGCCTGACGCTGGGCGGTTGGGTGGCGGACAAGATTCACCAGCGGGTGGCCAATGGGCGACTGCTGTTTGCCGCGTTCAGCTTGATCATCTCGACGGTGTGTACGGCTTGGGCGCTGCATTCCGGGCGGATCGAGATCGGGGTATTTGTGGCGGTGTTCAGTGTGGGCTGGTTGTTTGCCTACAACTTCTACACCTGCGTTTACACCGCCATTCAGGACGTGGTCGAGCCGCGCTTGCGGGCTACGGCCATGGCGCTGTTCTTTGCCGGGTTGTATTTGCTGGGTGGTGGTTTGGGGCCGGTGGTGGTGGGCGCATTGTCCGACCACTTTGCGCATACGGCGATGCTCTCGGCCGGTGCTGAACAGATGACGGAGGCGTTCAAGGCTGTCGGCTTGCATGACGCGATGTATTTGATCCCGGTGGCGCTGTTTTTCACCATGGTGTTTCTGTTTTTGGCGTCGCGGTGTTTTGTGCGTGATGCCAAGCGGATGAAAGAAGGGTTGGTGGCTGTGGTTGAGCCTGTGGGTTCTGCGGCGACTGCTTAACCGCTTTCGCGAGCAGGCTCGCTCCCACATTTGGAATGCATTCCCCTGTGGGAGCGGGCTTGCTCGCGAAGAGGCCATCGGCAACAACGCAATAATCAAGTGGATAAAAAAAGGCCCGCATCGCTGCGGGCCTTTTTGTTTTAGCGGGGCAGAGCAGGGGGAGTTAACCCGCCACCAGCACCCGAATCGCTTCCAGTCGCAGCGCAGCCTTGTCGAGCATGGCCAGGCCTTGCTCGCGTTGCTTGCGCAGGGCAACCAGTTCGCTGTCACGCACGGTCGGGTTGACCGCTTGCAACGCGGTCAGGCGCGCCAGTTCTTCGTCGGTGTCGGCGGCCAGACGACGCTGCGCCTCAGCCACGCGCTCGGCGTGACGCGGGAAGATTTTCTCTTCGCCGGCGTTGATCCGTGGCGTCAGCTGATCGCGCTGGGCCTGGATGAACTTGTTGGCGCTGGCACGCGGCACGCTTTCCAGCTGATCGTTAAGGGTTTCGAACGAGACCCGGGCCGACAGGTCATTACCGTTGGCATCGAGCAGGCAGCGCAGGGCGGCCGGTGGCAGGTAACGGCCCAGTTGCAGCGAGCGCGGAGCAACCACTTCGCTGACGTAGAGCAGTTCCAGCAACACGGTGCCAGGTTTCAGCGCCTTGTTCTTGATCAGCGCCACGGCGGTGTTGCCCATGGAGCCGGACAGGACCAGGTCCATGCCGCCCTGAACCATCGGGTGTTCCCAGGTAATGAACTGCATGTCTTCGCGAGACAGCGCCTGGTTGCGGTCGTACGTGATGGTCACGCCTTCGTCGTCGCCCAGCGGGAAACTGGCGTCGAGCATTTTTTCGCTCGGTTTGAGGATCAGCGCGTTTTCCGAATGGTCTTCGCTGTCGATGCCGAACGCGTCGAACAGGGTTTCCATGTAGATCGGCAGGGCGAACTGATCGTCTTGCTCAAGGATGTCCTCGACCAGCGCATCACCTTCGCCAGCACCGCCGGAGTTGAGCTCCAGCAAACGGTCGCGGCCGGTGTGCAGCTCGGCTTCCATGCGCTCGCGCTCGGCGCGGGCTTCGTCGATCAGCGCTTGCCACTCGCCGTCATCGGCGTTTTCCAGCAGTGGCAGCAGGCGCGGGCCGAACTGATGCTGCAAGGCGTTACCGGTCGGGCAGGTGTTGAGGAACGCATTCAGCGCTTCGTGGTACCACTGGAACAGGCGCTGTTGCGGGCTGGTTTCCAGGTACGGCACGTGCAGTTCGATGATGTGCTTCTGGCCGATCCGGTCCAGACGGCCGATACGCTGCTCCAGCAGGTCCGGGTGCGACGGCAGATCGAACAGCACCAAGTGGTGCGAGAACTGGAAGTTACGACCTTCACTGCCGATTTCCGAGCAGATCAGCACTTGCGCGCCAAATTCTTCGTCGGCGAAGTAGGCTGCGGCGCGGTCACGCTCGAGGATGTTCATGCCTTCGTGGAAGACCGTGGCCGGGATGCCGGAACGCACGCGCAGGGCGTCTTCCAGGTCCATGGCGGTTTCGGCGTGGGCGCAGATCACCAGCACTTTGGTGCGCTTGAGCATCTTCAGCGTGTCGATCAGCCACTCGACCCGCGGATCGAATTTCCACCAGCGTTCTTCTTCGTTGGCGTCTGGTTGCGCCTGGAAGCTGACTTCCGGGTACAGCTCGGCGTGATCGCCCAACGGCAGTTCGAGGTATTCGTCGGGGCATGGCAGCGGGTACGGATGCAGCTTGCGCTCCGGGAAACCCTGCACGGCGGCGCGGGTGTTGCGAAACAGCACGCGGCCGGTACCGTGGCGGTCCAGCAGTTCGCGGACCAGACGGGCGCTGGCTTCGGTGTCGCCATCGTTGACCGCAGTCAGCAAGGCTTCGCCTTCGTTGCCGAGGAAACCGTGGATGGTCTTGTGCGCTTCAGGCGACAGACGCCCCTTGTCCAGCAACTCCTGAACGGCTTCGGCCACCGGGCGATAGTTTTCGCTCTCGGCGCGGAAGGCGTGCAGGTCATGGAAACGGTTCGGATCGAGCAGGCGCAGACGCGCAAAGTGGCTGTCCTGACCCAGTTGTTCCGGGGTTGCGGTCAGCAGCAGGACGCCGGGAATGACTTCGGCCAATTGCTCGACCAACGAGTATTCCGGGCTGGCCTTGTCTTCGTGCCACACCAGGTGGTGCGCTTCGTCGACGACCATCAGGTCCCAACCGGCGGCGAACAGCGCGTCCTGGGCCTTCTCGTCTTCCACCAGCCACTCGAGTGCAACCAGCGCGAGCTGGGTGTCTTCGAACGGGTTGGCGGCATCGCTTTCGATGAAGCGTTCTTCGTCGAACAGCGCGACTTGCAGGTTGAAGCGGCGGCGCATCTCCACCAGCCACTGGTGCTGCAGGTTCTCCGGAACCAGGATCAGCACGCGGTTGGCGCGGCCCGAGAGCAGTTGGCGATGGATCACCAGACCGGCTTCGATGGTTTTGCCCAGGCCCACTTCGTCCGCCAGCAGAACCCGCGGCGCAATGCGGTCAGCGACTTCACGGGCGATGTGCAGCTGGTGCGCGATCGGTTGCGCACGCACGCCACCGAGGCCCCAAAGCGCAGACTGCAACTGGCGACTGGTGTGTTCCAGGGTGTTGTAGCGCAGGGAGAACCAGGCCAGCGGGTCGATCTGCCCGGCGAACAAACGATCGCTGGCCAGACGGAACTGAATGAAGTTCGACAGTTGGGTTTCCGGCAGGGTAACCACTTCGTTATGCCCGTTGAGGCCGTGGTAAACCAGCAGGCCGTCGACGTCGTCGACTTCTTGTACGGTCAGTTTCCAGCCTTCGAAGTGAGTGATCGAGTCACCCGGCGAAAACCGCACGCGGGTAAGGGGCGCATTCCGTAGCGCGTACTGGCGAGTCTCGCCAGTGGCCGGGTAGAGCACGGTCAACAAGCGGCCGTCCTGTGCCAGAACGGTGCCTAAACCCAGCTCGGCTTCGCTGTCACTGATCCAGCGTTGCCCCGGTTGATACTGCTGCGCCATGCTGCCTGACTCCCACCTTGAAAAAGCGGGCTATCTTAACGGAATGAGGGCTTCAGGGCCAAAGGACTCTCATAAAAACCCGAAGTCTTACGTTAGTCCAACGATGCAGCGCTTGCAGGTCGGGGCACCTATTCGTGCCAAACGGGTCACAGTTTGCGACCGATGGCTCAAGTCGCCATCCCCTCAGCCGACAGCCTGCTGACAGGAGACTAATAATTATGCTTCTACCGATGCTCCCCTTGAGTGCCGTGCCAATCACCTCACAGCAGGATCCGATTCGCCAGCGGCCGGATATTCCCCCCGTGGTGCCGGTGCAGGAAAGCTCCAACGAAAGCACCATCGACCTGCAACAGCGCGATCCGGAAGAGGCGGGGTTTCAGCTGCGCGAGGAACAGCGTCGCAAGCAGGAACAGCAAAGGCGCCGCCGCGAAGCCGATGAAGATCCTGAAGAACACCTGGCGATTCCCGGTGACGAGCTCAACGCCGACAATACTGTGCCAGTGGCGCCTTTAATGGAAGATCAGCCGCGGCAAGGGTTGTGGGTCGATATCCAGATTTGAGGTCACGGCTGGTCAGCGCTGCCGTCAGACCGCATTATTGGCATATCCTTGCCTGCAAACGCGGCAACTGAACTTCATTCCAGGCGATGCACTGAGCACCATGAGCCAAGACGACAAGCTGATCGACCTCAACGCCGAACGCGCCAAGCGGGTTCATGACCTTAATGAAAAGCGCTTGAACGAAGTGCGCCAGGCGTTCGAGCACGCCATGCCGTTGGGTAAAGCGAAGAAGAAGCCGAAGAACAAACCGAAAAAGCGTTGAAACACCCTGCATCGCTTGATGCAGGTCAGTTATTTCCCCTCCTTTACGCCCAGTCTCGGGCGACATTGATCCCGGTCAATTTCTTCTCCTGCCTGATTGGTTAACTTAGCCCCATCGCAACAAGGCAAGTGCAGGAGGCCAGTCATGTTTTTCGACAACGTGGTGATCGCCGGAGTGCTGACAGTCGGCCTCATGGTTCTGTTTTTTGCAGGGTTTGGATTTTTTATCTGGAAGGATTCGCATAAGCGCAAACCGTAGGTCTTTCTGGAAGCAATGAGCACGCAAGGCATTTTGGGCAACTTCGGTTGCCCTTTTTTTTGCCTGCAGTTTCCTATTGAAGTACGCATCTGATCGTTCCCACGCTCTGCGTGGGAATGCAGCCCGGGACGCTCCGCGTCCCTTTCGAAAGCTGGAACGCGGAGCGTCCCTTGAGGCATTCCCACGCAGAGCGTGGGAACGATCTACTTTCCAGCAGGCATGAAAAAGGCGCGGCTCTTACGAGGCGCGCCTTTTTCGTTGCAGCGATGTATCAGCTGCCCAATGCCTTCGACGCCAGCCAGAACAGACCGGCCGACAGGGCCACTGTGGCTGGCAGGGTCAGGACCCAGGCCAGCAGGATGGTTCTGACGGTGCCACCCTGAAGGCCGCTTTTATTGGCGACCATGGTGCCGGCCACGCCCGAGGACAGGACGTGGGTGGTGGAAACCGGCAGGCTGAAGATGTTGGCCAGGCCGATCATGCACGCGGTGGTGATCTGTGCAGACATGCCTTGAGCGTAGGTCATGCCTTGCTTGCCGATCTTCTCGCCGATGGTCAGAACCACGCGTTTCCAGCCGACCATGGTACCCAGGCCGAGGGCCAGGGCGACCGCCAGAATCACCCAGAACGGGGCGTATTCGGTGGTGGTGGTCAGGTCTTTGCGCAGCTTGTCCAGGTCAGCCTTTTCACGGGCAGCGAGACCAGGAAGCTTGCTGACTTTCTTCGCCGTGTCGTCCAGGCAGAGCAGGTAGCGACGCACTTCGATGCGGCTTTCCGACGGCAGCGAGTGGTAGTCCGCTACACCTTTAAGGGTGCCGAGCAGCGCGGTGATGGTCGGTTCGGTCTGTTGCGGATTGCAACGGAATTTCTCCGGCAGGTCGCCTTCCACGCTTTTGCCCAAGGCCAGGAATTCACCCAGCGTATCGGCATTGCGCTTGTAGAACTGGCTCAGGTGCAGGGTTGCGTCGCGAGTCCGTTCGATCTGGTAGGTTGTGCTGCCCAGGTCGAGTACGAACTGCGCCGGCACGATACCGATCAACACCAGCATGATCAGGCCGATACCTTTCTGGCCATCGTTGGAACCATGCACGAAGCTCACGGCCATGGCCGAGATCACCAATACCAGACGGTTCCAGAACGGCGGGTGCTTCTTGTCATCGAGCTTGCGGCGCTGGTCCGGCGTCTTGTGCATCTTCGACAGTGGGCGCCACCATTTCAGTCCGATCAGCACCAGAGCGGCAACGATGAAACCGGCCATTGGCGAGAACACCAGGGACGCACCGATATCGATCGCTTTCTGCCAGTTCACACCATCAGCCAACGGAATATCGTTGATCAAGGCGTTGGCAAGGCCGACACCGAGGATCGACCCGATCAGCGTATGGGAGCTGGAAGCCGGGATACCGAAGTACCAGGTGCCCAGGTTCCAGGTGATGGCGGCGGCGAGCAACGAGAACACCATGGCCAGCCCGTGACCGGTGTTCACATTGATCAGCAGTTCTACCGGCAGCAGGTGGACGATGGCATACGCCACGCCGACACCGCCCAGCAGCACGCCGAGAAAGTTGAACACACCGGAAAAGAACACTGCCAGATGAGGCGGCATGGCTTTGGTGTAGATAACAGTGGCCACCGCGTTAGCGGTGTCATGAAAGCCGTTGATGAACTCGAAGGCGAGGACAAAGGCCAGGGCGAGCAAGAGGCTCACAAGCACCCAAGCATCTAGTCCGCTGAATAAATCGATCATGAAGGTTTTCTGACCCGGTCGTAAGGGGGCGCGATTATGCCAGAAAAGACTGCTAATCAATGCACTTGCTGCTCATCGGTAACATTCTTCAACGAATTAATTTGTGGCAGCAGCCAAAACCCCAGGTTTTTACTGGGTTTTGCAAGTCATTGAATTTCTTTGAAAAGGCCGCAGCCACAAGGCGTCCTCTCGTCGGAGCAGGAGGTTTGAACGCTTGTGTGAAATATCTGAAAAGAGGGCCAGACATGAGCCATTTGCCTCATCCGATGGGTGAGGTGGCCGCTGCCCGCTGGTAGCGGGCGCGAAAGGCATCATCGATACATCCCGTTTTTAACGGATGCAGACGCAGACCCTTGAAAGGATTCAGGCCGAGGCTTATGGCTCTTCGGCTTTGAGTTCCTTTTCCATTTTCTGCAATTCTTGAGTGAAAGCCTGATCCTGAACGGTGGCGCGTTTACGCCAGGGTTTGCGTTCCGGTTCGGGCTGAGCGGCGTAGGTGGTGACTTCCCCGCCGTAAACTTCCTTGTAACGTTGTTCCTGGCGCTCAAGTTCCGCGCGCAGTTCGTCTTTCGTCACAGTGCTACCTGATTGAGTTGAGTTGAATTCTGGTGAAACGCGCTGCATCAAATGTATTTAACCACGCTCGCCGAATGGACAAGGCCCGCAAAGGCATCATTTTTTACGGCATTGCGATCAATTACTTCCATGTTGCAGGCGGCCACGACACCAGAGATAAACAGCTGACGCAGCATCAGATTCCTGTTTCAGCGAACGCCTTGGCGAAGCATATGAAATGAGTGTCAGGCGCTTGCTGCGGGCAACGGCGATGGAACATCGCGCTGCCGGGTGGTGGAATCGGCAATTAATAACCGGTCACCACTGTATTGCATTATAGCGGTCGATTCAAAGAACACTATCGCCAAAGAGTTAAAAGTGGGTCTTGATGTGTGATTGTTTTGTTACTCGCAACTTTATACGGCTAACTAGGTCGTTCGGCGGCACGACGTTACAGTGATGTCTTTCTGACGCCATTAAGTCGAACAAGTTAGGACAATTACATCGACCACTTCTAGTCTGCGTCAGAGCCAGTGTAAAAACAGGTGCAAGCCCGCTCAAAAATCGGCTGGTCCTGGTGGGAGTCGATTGCGATTATCGGCCGATGGTTCGATAATCGCACGGTCTTGGCTGCCCGGGGTTGTGTGAGGGACCGGCTGCCGCTTGTAATAGCCGTTGATCCGCGTGGAAAAGGACCTTATATGAACGATCAAATGCGCAATTCCTTCGCTTCAGTGGCGCCGCCGATCGTTGCCTCGCCCGCCAAGCGGATTCAGGCACTGACCGGCGACCCGGATTTCATGACCTCACTGGCCCGTGGCCTGGCCGTGGTGCAAGCGTTCCAGGAACGCAAACGTCACCTCACCATCGCCCAGATCAGTCACCGCACGGAAATTCCCCGCGCCGCTGTGCGACGTTGCCTGCACACGCTGATCAAACTCGGCTACGCCACCACCGACGGCCGCACGTATTCGCTGCTGCCTAAAGTACTGACGCTTGGCCATGCCTATGTGTCCTCGACGCCGCTGGCGGTTTCCGCCCAGCCCTACCTGGACCGCATGAGCGAGCAACTTCATGAAGCCTGCAACATGGCCACTCTGGAAGGTGATGACATCTTGTACATCGCTCGTTCGGCCACCACCCAGCGACTGATTTCCGTCGACCTGTCGGTGGGTGGACGTCTGCCAGCCTATTGCACCTCGATGGGTCGGATTCTTCTCGCGGCGCTTGACGATACGTCACTGCGCGAGTACCTCGACCATGCAGAGTTGCAAGCCAAGACCAGTCGAACCTTGCACACCCCCGAGGCGTTGCTCGAATGCCTGCAAGAGGTGCGGCAGCAAGGCTGGTGCATCGTCGATCAGGAACTGGAACAAGGTCTGCGCTCGATTGCCGTTCCGGTGTACGACGCTTCCGGTCAAGTGGTCGCGGCGCTAAACGTCAGTACCCACGCCGGTCGAGTCAGCCGCAACGAGCTGGAACAACGTTTCCTGCCTGGCCTCCTGAGCGCGAGTCGCGACCTCAGCGCGCAACTCTTCGCCTAAGCTGTTCGATAAACGCACAGAGTCGCGTTTATCGAATTGACGCTCTTTCCCTTGGATCATTAATGTCGCGGCAGCGTCATCCGGCGCTGCTGTTCTCGCTCCATTGCCGGGCGACGACCCCAATAATAATGAGAAGAGGCACCTCCCATGCGTACGTTTCCCGACTGTCGCTGTTCCCAACGGTTTCCCTGCCGGAACCGCATCGCCTGATCCCGACCCCTCTTTCTTGTGACAGCGTCAGCCTCGGCTGGCACCTGTTCGACTGCGTTCTTTGCGTGGAATAAAAATAATGAACCAGCCTCAGTCTGCTGTAGGAAACTGCCTCGACGTGCAGTCCTTCATCAATGCTCAACCCATTTCGCGCTACCAATGGCGAGTGGTGATCCTGTGTTTCCTGATTGTTTTCCTCGATGGCCTCGACACGGCGGCCATGGGTTTCATTGCGCCCGCCCTGTCTCAGGATTGGGGCATCGACCGCGCCAGTCTCGGCCCGGTGATGAGCGCGGCGTTGATCGGCATGGTCTTTGGCGCACTGGGTTCTGGCCCATTGGCTGACCGCTTCGGGCGAAAAGTCGTACTGGTAGGCGCGGTGCTGTTGTTCGGCGCGTTCAGCCTGGCTTCGGCTTACAGCACCAACGTCGATCAGCTGCTGGTGCTGCGATTCCTCACTGGCCTGGGCCTTGGCGCCGGCATGCCGAACGCCACGACGCTGCTGTCCGAATACACCCCGGAGCGCAAGAAATCCCTGCTGGTGACCAGCATGTTCTGCGGCTTCAACCTTGGCATGGCGGGCGGCGGTTTCATTTCCGCCAAACTGATTCCGGCGTTTGGCTGGCACAGTCTGCTGATGATCGGCGGGATTTTGCCGCTGATCCTCGCCGTCGTATTGCTGTTCTGGCTGCCGGAATCGGCGCGCTACCTCGTCGTCCGCAATCGCGGCACTGACAAAGTGCGCAAGACTCTGGCGCCCATCGATCCAACCGTCGTCGCTCAGGCTTCCAGCTTCAGCGTGCCAGAACAGAAAACCGTGAAGGCCCGCAACGTGTTCGCGGTGATTTTCTCCGGCACCTACAGCACCGGCACCTTGTTGCTGTGGCTGACCTACTTCATGGGGTTGGTGATCGTTTATCTGCTGACCAGTTGGCTGCCGACGCTGATGCGTGACAGTGGCGCGAGCATGGAGCAGGCGGCGTTCATTGGTGCGTTGTTCCAGTTTGGTGGGGTATTGAGCGCGGTGGGCGTGGGCTGGGCGATGGACCGGTTCAATCCGCACAAGGTTATCGGCATTTTCTATCTATTCGCCGGGGTGTTTGCCTACGCGGTAGGGCAGAGCCTGGGCAACATCACACTATTGGCGACGTTGGTGCTGGTGGCCGGGATGTGCGTCAACGGTGCGCAATCGGCGATGCCTTCATTGGCGGCGCGGTTTTATCCGACGCAGGGGCGGGCGACCGGGGTGTCGTGGATGCTCGGGATTGGCCGCTTTGGCGCGATTCTCGGCGCATGGATGGGCGCAACGCTGCTGGGCCTGGGCTGGAACTTCGAGCAGGTGCTGACAGCGCTGGTGATTCCAGCGGCATTGGCGACCACGGCGGTGGTGATCAAGGGCATGGTCAGTCATGCGGATGCGACCTGAGGGCTGGTGATGATCGTTCCCACGCTCCGCGTGGCGATCGGTAGTAAGACAACAATCTGTTCGATAAACGAACACTCAGTCGATTATCGGATTGTTTGGCGTTTTTCAGGAGCTTACTCTTCAGTCATTCCGGCGCTGCGCATCGCGCCTTTTTCTTCCACTGTCGGTTCATAACAAAACGGGAGCCTGCCCCATGGCTGAAATCCTTTCGCTGCACGACGCGGTGAAGCAATTCGTTAACGACGGCGATACCGTCGCGCTCGAAGGCTTCACTCACCTGATTCCTACGGCGGCGGGTCACGAAATCATTCGCCAGGGCAAGAAAGACCTGACCCTGGTGCGGATGACGCCTGACCTGATCTACGACCAGTTGATCGGCGCCGGTTGTGCTCGCAAGCTGATTTTCTCCTGGGGCGGCAACCCGGGCGTCGGTTCGCTGCATCGCCTGCGTGACGCCGTTGAGAAGCAGTGGCCCCACGCGCTGGAAATCGAAGAACACAGCCATGCCGACCTGGCAAACGCCTACGTCGCTGGCGCCTCCGGCCTACCATTCGCGGTGCTGCGTGCCTACGCCGGCTCCGACCTGCCGAAGGTCAATCCGCTGATCAAAACCGTCACCTGCCCATTCACCGGTGAAGTGTTGGCGGCCGTGCCTTCGGTGCGCCCGGACATCACCGTGATTCACGCACAGAAAGCCGACCGCAAAGGCAACGTGTTGCTGTGGGGCATTCTCGGCGTACAGAAAGAAGCGGCACTGGCCGCCAAGCGCTGCATCGTTACCGTCGAGGAAATCGTCGACGACCTCAATGCACCGATGAACTCCTGCGTTCTGCCGACCTGGGCCTTGAGCGCGGTCTGCCACGTCCCCGGCGGTGCGCATCCGTCCTACGCTCACGGTTACAACGAACGCGATAACCGTTTCTACCAGGCTTGGGACCCGATTGCCCGCGACCGTGAAACCTTCACCGCGTGGATCAACGAGTACATCCACGGCTGCGCTGACTTCAGCGAGTTCCAGGCCAAACTGGCCGCTGCTTCGGAGGCCAAGTAATGACTTACACCACCAATGAAATGATGACCGTCGCCGCTGCCCGCCGTCTGAAAAACGGTTCGGTGTGTTTCGTCGGCATCGGCCTGCCGTCGAAAGCCGCCAACCTGGCGCGTCTGACTTCCTCGCCGGATGTAGTCCTGATCTACGAATCGGGTCCGATCGGTGCCAAGCCGAGCGTACTGCCGCTGTCGATCGGTGACGGTGAGCTGGCGGAAACCGCCGACACCGTCGTCCCGACCGGTGAGATTTTTCGCTATTGGTTGCAGGGCGGGCGCATCGACGTCGGTTTCCTCGGTGCCGCGCAAGTCGACCGCTTTGGCAATATCAACACCACGGTCGTTGGCGATTACCACGCGCCGAAAGTCCGCCTGCCGGGTGCCGGTGGTGCGCCGGAGATCGCTGGCTCGGCCAAAAGCGTGCTGATCATCCTCAAGCAGTCGGCGCGTTCCTTTGTCGACAAACTCGACTTCATTACCTCGGTCGGCCATGGCGAGGGCGGTGATTCGCGCAAGCGTCTCGGCCTGCCGGGCGCCGGTCCGGTCGGCATCATTACCGACCTGTGCATCATGGAACCGGAAGCCGGCACCCATGAATTCGTGGTCACCGCGCTGCACCCAGGCGTGACCCGCGAGCAAGTCACCGCCGCAACCGGTTGGGCGATTCGCTTCGCAGAAAATGTTGAAAACACTGCGGAGCCGACCGAAGTTGAACTGAAGGCGCTGCGTGATCTGGAAGCCCGCACCGCCGCGGCCCATGGCCAAGCACCCGGAGAAGCCTGATGCGTGACGTTTATATCTGCGATGCGATTCGCACCCCCATCGGCCGTTTCGGCGGCGGTCTGTCGGCGGTTCGCGCCGACGACCTGGCTGCCGTGCCGATCAAGGCATTGATGGAGCGCAACCCGTCGGTGGACTGGAACGCGGTGGACGAGGTGTTCCTCGGTTGCGCCAACCAGGCCGGCGAAGACAACCGCAACGTGGCGCGCATGGCGTTGTTGCTGGCGGGCCTGCCGGAAACCATTCCGGGCGTGACCCTCAATCGCCTCTGCGCCTCGGGTATGGACGCCATCGGCACCGCCTTCCGCGCCATCGCCAGTGGCGAGATGGAGCTGGCAATTGCCGGCGGCGTCGAGTCGATGTCCCGCGCACCGTTCGTGATGGGCAAGGCTGACGCGGCGTTTTCGCGCAACATGAAGCTGGAAGACACCACCATCGGCTGGCGTTTTATCAACCCGTTGATGAAAGCCCAATACGGCGTCGACGCGATGCCGCAGACCGCCGACAACGTGGCTGACGATTACGAAGTTTCCCGCGAGGATCAGGACGCTTTCGCACTGCGCAGTCAGCAGCGGACAGCCGCCGCGCAAGCCGCAGGATTTTTCGCCGAAGAAATCGTTGAAGTGCGCATTGCCCACAAGAAGGGTGAAAGTGTCGTCAGCCAGGATGAGCATCCTCGCGCTGACACCACCCTGGAAACCCTGGCCAAACTCAAACCGGTCAACGGTCCCGACAAAACCGTGACCGCCGGCAATGCTTCCGGGGTGAACGACGGTGCGGCGGCATTGATTCTGGCCTCGGCCGAAGCGGTGAAAAAGCACGGCCTGACGGCTCGCGCCAAAGTACTGGGCATGTCCAGTGCCGGTGTCGCACCGCGTGTAATGGGCATCGGCCCGGTGCCGGCGGTGCGTAAATTGACCGAGCGCCTCGGTCTGGCCGTCAGCGATTTCGATGTGATCGAACTCAACGAAGCGTTCGCCAGCCAAGGCTTGGCGGTGCTGCGGGAACTGGGGCTGGCGGACGACGCAGCCCAGGTCAACCCGAACGGTGGCGCCATTGCCTTGGGCCATCCGTTGGGCATGAGTGGCGCGCGTCTGGTACTGACCGCGCTGCATCAGCTGGAAAAGACTGGCGGCAAGAAAGGTCTGGCGACCATGTGCGTCGGCGTGGGCCAGGGTCTGGCCTTGGCGATCGAACGGGTCTGACGCGCAGCGTTGATGAATAAGAACTGAGGAATGCTTCATGACTGACAAGCCTGGTTACCGCCGCCCGCAAGAGGGCACCCAGCCGGAATACCTGCACCCGGCCTATCAATCCACCAACCGTCGCTCGCCGTCCAAGCCGTTGGTGTTTTTGCCCCATTCGCTGTCGGAAATTACCGGTCCGACCATCGGCGCCGAGCGTCTGCAGGAGAAGGACAACGACCTGACCGCCCAGCACAAGGGCGAGCCATTGGGTGAGCGCATCATCATTCACGGCCGCGTGCTGGATGAAGATGGCTTGCCGGTGCCAGGGATTCTGGTGGAGATCTGGCAGGCCAATGCCGCCGGTCGCTACAACCATGATCGCGACCTGCACGATGCGCCGCTGGACCCGAATTTCACCGGCACCGGCCGCACCGTGACCGACGCCGATGGCTGGTACCAGTTCCAGACCATCAAGCCCGGCGCCTATCCGTGGGGCAACCACCACAACGCGTGGCGCCCGGCGCACATCCATTTCTCACTGTTCGGACCGAGCATTCTGACGCGCCTGGTCACGCAGATGTATTTCCCGGGCGACCCGTTGCTGGCCTACGACCCGATCTACAACTGCGTACCCGATACCAGCGCCAAAGAACGGTTGATCGCCAGTTTCGACCTGGAAAAAACCATCCCTTCCTATGCCCTCGGTTATCGCTGGGACATCGTCTTGCGCGGCCGCGAAGCCACGCCGATGGAGAAATAAGATGACGCTGAACGCGACCACGTCCCACACCGTCGGGCCGTATTACCACATCGGCCTGACCTGGCTGAACCGCGAAGACCTGACCGTCGAACAAACCCTGGGCGAGCGCGTGGCGATCACCGGGCAAGTCATCGATGGCAACGGCGACGTCGTCAACGACGCAATGCTGGAAGTCTGGCAAGCCAACGCCGCCGGCAAGTATGACCACCCCGAAGACGATCAGGACAAACCCCTGGACCCGAACTTCGAAGGGTTTGGCCGGGTTCCGGTGGATGCAGAAGGGCGTTTCCGTTTCACCACGATCAAGCCGGGCACGGTGGAAGGCTTGAAAGGCACGACTCAGGCGCCGCATCTGGTGGTGCTGGTGTTTGCTCGCGGGTTGGTGAAGCACTTGCTGACGCGGATTTACTTTGATGGCGAACCGGCCAACGTGGCGGATCCGCTGCTGGAATGTGTGCCGGCTGAACGTCGCAGCACCTTGCTGGCGAAGAAAAATGCGTCCGGGGTGTACCAGTGGAATGTGATCCTGCAGGGCACCGATGCGGAAACGGTGTTCTTCGACTATTGATGGAGCGCTACAAAACCTGTGGGAGCGGGCTTGCTCCGGGCGGCGTTCCGACGAAAGCGGTGGGTCAGGCAACATTGATATCGACTGACACGACGCCTTCGTCGGAACGCCGCCCGGAGCAAGCCCGCTCCCACAGGGATCTACATCGCTAATGCATCTGTGGAACGGGGCTGTTGCAAAGTGTGTCTAGACTCTCACAGTCCCCATTGAGTAAAAAACAATGACAACTAACACCGCTACTACAGCGCACTACACCGGTGAAGAGCGCAGCAAAAGGATCTTCGCGATTGTCGGCGCCTCATCCGGCAACCTCGTCGAATGGTTCGACTTCTACGTCTACGCCTTCTGCGCGATCTATTTCGCCCCTGCCTTTTTCCCGTCCGATAACCCGACTGTGCAGCTGGTGAATACGGCGGGCGTGTTCGCCGCCGGGTTCCTGATGCGGCCCATCGGCGGCTGGATCTTCGGCCGGCTGGCGGACAAGCACGGGCGCAAGAATTCGATGTTGATCTCGATTCTGATGATGTGCTTCGGTTCGTTGCTCATCGCTTGCCTGCCGACTTACAAGGACATCGGGGTCTGGGCGCCGATCATGCTGCTGTTCGCCCGCTTGCTTCAGGGCCTGTCGGTGGGCGGTGAGTACGGCACCACCGCGACCTACATGAGTGAAGTGGCCCTCAAAGGCCAGCGCGGTTTCTTCGCCTCCTTCCAGTACGTGACGCTGATCGGTGGGCAACTGCTGGCGGTGTCGCTGGTGGTCATCCTGCAACAGTTCCTCACTGAGGATGATTTGCGCGCCTATGGCTGGCGGATCCCGTTTGTCGTCGGTGCGTTGGCGGCGTTGATTTCGCTGTTCCTGCGTCGCTCGCTCAAGGAAACCAGCAGCAAGGAAATGCGTGAGAACAAGGACGCCGGCAGCATCAGTGCGCTGTTTCGCGACCACAAGGCTGCGTTCATCACCGTGCTCGGTTACACCGCCGGTGGCTCGCTGATTTTCTACACCTTCACCACGTACATGCAGAAATACCTGGTGAACACCGCCGGCATGCAGGCCAAGACCGCCAGCTACATCATGACCGGCGCGCTGTTCCTTTATATGTGCATGCAGCCGCTGTTCGGCATGCTCGCGGACAAGATCGGCCGACGTAACTCGATGCTGTGGTTCGGCGCTCTGGGGACGTTGTTCACCGTACCGATCCTGCTGAGTCTGAAAAGCGTCAGCAGTCCGTTCCTGGCCTTCGTGCTGATTACCGTGGCGCTGGCGATCGTCAGTTTTTACACCTCCATCAGCGGCCTGGTAAAAGCCGAAATGTTCCCGCCGGAGGTGCGTGCCTTGGGCGTCGGCCTGGCGTATGCGGTGGCGAATGCAATCTTCGGCGGTTCGGCGGAATACGTGGCCCTGAGCCTCAAAGCCGGGGGCATGGAAAACTCCTTCTACTGGTACGTGACGGTGATGATGGCGGTGGCGTTCCTGTTCAGCCTGCGCTTGCCGAAACAGGCGAAGTATTTGGAAAACGACCTTTGATCTTTACCCGTGGGCCTGACCGGCCCACGCCTCCAGGGACTGTTTATGAACGAGCGACCGGGCAATCAATTGTTCGATGCCTATTTCACTGCCCGCGACATGCGTGAGGTGTTCTGCGATCAGGGTCGGGTTCAAGCGATGCTTGATTTCGAAGCAGCACTGGCCCGGGCCGAGGCGCGAGTCGGGCTGATTCCGCAGACGGCTGTCGCGCCGATTGAAGCGGCCTGTCAGGCCGGGCATTACGACTTTGTCGCCCTCGGTGAGGCGATTGCCACGGCGGGCAATTCGGCGATTCCGTTGGTCAAGGCGCTGGGTAAACAGATCGCGGCCAACCATGCCGAAGCCGAGCGCTATGTGCATCTGGGCGCGACCAGCCAGGACGTGATGGACACCGGACTGGTGTTGCAACTGCGCCGTGCTTTGGAACTGATCGAAATCGATCTGGCGCAACTGGGCGAAACCCTCTCGAGCCAGGCTCAGCGTTATGTTGCCACACCACTGGCCGGGCGCACCTGGCTGCAGCACGCGACGCCCGTCACCCTCGGGATGAAGATCGCCGGTTGGCTGGGCGCTGTCACTCGCAGTCGTCAGCGTCTGCGCGAACTCAAACCGCGGCTGCTGGTGCTGCAATTCGGCGGGGCCTCCGGAACCCTGGCGGCCCTCGGCGAGCAGGCGATGCCGATTGCCCAGGCGCTGGCTGAAGAATTGAAACTGACACTACCGGATCAACCTTGGCACACCCAGCGAGATCGCTTGGTGGAGTTCGGCTCGGTACTGGGATTGATCGCCGGCAGCCTCGGCAAACTGGGTCGTGACATCAGCCTGTTGATGCAGACCGAGGCGGGTGAGGTGTTTGAACCCTCGGCACCGGGCAAGGGCGGTTCTTCGACCATGCCGCACAAACGCAATCCGGTGGGCGCGGCGGTACTGATCGGCGCGGCGACTCGCGTACCCGGTTTGCTCTCGACGCTGTTCAGCGCCATGCCTCAAGAACACGAGCGCAGCCTGGGTCTGTGGCATGCCGAATGGGAAACCCTGCCAGAGATTTGCTGCCTGGTGTCCGGCAGCCTGAAGCAGGCGCGGCTGGTGGCGGATGGACTGGAAGTGGACGCCGAGCGCATGGCCCGCAACCTCGATTTGACCCAAGGCCTGGTGCTCGCCGAAGCGGTGAGCATCGTCCTCGCCCAACGGGTCGGCCGCGACACTGCGCACCATTTGCTGGAGCAATGCTGCAAGCGCGCGGTGACTGAACAACGTCATTTGCGAGCGGTGCTCGGCGACGAACCGCAAGTGACTGCCGAACTCTCGTCTGCTGAACTCGATCATCTGCTGGACCCCGCCCATTACCTCGGTCAGGCCCATACCTGGGTCGAACGAGCGGTGGCTGAACATTCTGCGTTGACTGCCTGAAGGAGATTGCTGTGGCTTTCGTACAACTCGCCGAGGGCGAACTGCACTACCAAATTCAAGGGCCGCAACTCGATGGCCCGGCGGATGCGCCGGTGCTGGTGTTGTCCAACTCGCTGGGCACCGACCTGAACATGTGGGACGCACAGATTGCGGCGTTCACCGAGCATTTCCGCGTGCTGCGTTTCGACACCCGTGGCCATGGAAAATCGCTGGTCACGCCGGGGCCGTACAGCATCGAGCAACTGGGCCATGACGTGCTGGCGCTGCTGGATGCGTTGCACATCGAGCGCGCGCATTTTTGCGGCCTGTCCATGGGCGGCTTGATCGGCCAGTGGCTGGGGATCAACGCTGGTGATCGCCTGAACAAACTGGTGGTGTGCAACACCGCGGCGAAAATCGGTGATCCGTCGGTATGGAACCCGCGTATTGAAACCGTGCTGCGTGACGGTCCGGCCGCCATGGTCGCCTTGCGTGATGCGTCGATTGCGCGCTGGTTCACCGCGGATTTTGCCGAAGCCAATCCTGCTGCCGCGAAGAAGATTACTGACATGCTCGCGGCCACCTCGCCTGAAGGGTATGCCGCGAACTGTGCCGCCGTGCGCGATGCCGATTTCCGCGATCAGCTGTCCTCGATCAAGGTGCCGCTGCTGGTCATCGCCGGCACCGAAGACGCGGTCACGCCGCCGTCTGGCGGGCACTTCATTCAGGAACATGTGCAGGGCGCCGAGTACGCCGAGTTCTATGCTGCGCACCTGTCCAACGTCCAGGCCGGCGCTGCATTCAGCGAGCGCGTGTTGGCGTTTTTGTCAGGTCATTGAGGGCTTTTTTGTGGACGAGAAACAACGTTACGACGAAGGCCTGAAAGTCCGCCGTGCAGTACTCGGTGACGCTCACGTCGACCGCAGCCTGAACGCGCTGACCGAGTTCAACTCGGAGTTTCAGGAGATGATCACCCGCCATGCCTGGGGCGACATCTGGACCCGTCCGGGGCTGCCGCGCCATACCCGCAGCTTGATCACCATGGCCATGCTGATCGGCATGAACCGCAACGAAGAACTCAAACTGCACCTGCGCGCCGCCGCCAACAACGGCGTGACCCGCGGCGAGATCAAGGAAGTGATCATGCAGAGCGCGATCTACTGCGGCATTCCGGCAGCGAATGCGACGTTCCATCTCGCTGAGTCGGTGTGGGATGAGTTGGGGGTTGAATCGCGGGAGTGATCCTGGCGTTTTTAGGTGTCTGAGCTGACGCCATCGCGAGCAGGCTCACTCCCACAGTTATCCGGTGTGAACACAGAATTTGCGTTCACCAAAGATCCCTTGTAGGAGCGAGCGGTGCGGCGATCCGACTTGCCCGCGAAGACGTCCCTGAGCCTTACAACAAACTGATCGGATAGCTGACGATCAACCGGTTCTCATCGAACTCGTTGTTGCTGAAGTCACGACGAATAGTCGAATTGCGCCATTTGAGGTTGAGGTCCTTGAGCGCGCCGCTCTGCACGGTGTAGCCCAGTTCGCTTTCGCGGCCCCATTCCTTGCCGTCGGTGATGGTGCCGGTGTGGACGTTGTCGCCGCTGATGTAGCGGTTCATCAGGGTCAGGCCGGGAATGCCGAGGGCGACGAAGTTGTAGTCATGACGTACCTGCCAGGATTTTTCTTTCGCATTGTCATAACTGGCGTTGTAACTGTCGTTGGCCAGGGTGCCGCCGCTGGTGCCGTTGACCCGCATCCAGGCGTTGTCGCCGGTGAGTTTTTGCAGGCCGACGTAGAAGGTGTTGCCGCCGTATTTGGCCGAGAACAGGCCCGACCACGTCTTGTTGTCCAGCTCGCCGGCCCGGGCGCTGCCGTCATCCTTGCCGTAGAAGAAACCGAGGTTGGCGCCCAGGGTCCAGTCGCCGATGGGCTGGCTGTGGATCAGGTTCACGTACTGCTGGCTGTAAATGTCCTTGAGTTCGGCGTTCCACACACCGATCTGGGTGCGCTTCTCGTTGAAGGCGTATTCACCGCCCTGGAAGTTGAAACGGTCGGAGGTGAACGCTGGTTTTCCGGTCATCGACATGTCGTTCATGCTGCTGTCGTCGCGCGGGCTGTTGGCGCGGAACTGGCCGCCGTAGAGCGTCAGGCCGTTGATTTCCTTCGAGGTGATCTGACCACCACGGAACGTTTGCGGCAGGGAACGACCGTCGTCCGAACGCAGGATCGGCAGTACCGGCATCCATTCGCCCACCTTCACTTCGGTCTGCGACAGCTTGGCCTTGAACGCCACGTTGGTGCGACCGAAGTTGTCCGCCGGGCGACCGTCGTGGTCCAGCGGCAGCAACTGCGTACCGCCCGTGCCTTTACCGCCATCGAGCTTCACCGAGTACAGCCCCAGCACATCCATGCCGAACCCCACGGTGCCCTGAGTGAACCCGGACTTGGCGTCGAGGATGAAGCTTTGTGTCCATTCTTCTGCCTTGCCCTGAGCTTTGGTCGGGTTGGTGAAGTTGCGATTGATGTAGAAGTTGCGCAGGTTCAGGTTGACCTTGGCACCTTCGACAAAGCCTGACTCCTCGGCCATGGCGGGCAGAGCCGTACTGGCCATTGCAACGGCGATGAGGCTGGGGAACCAGTGTTGAGTATTGGAAGGTGTCATGTGCTCGGGTCTCTCTAGTTTTTAGGCGTGAAACGGGGCGCTGCCGCAACTTGGGGGGGTGCAGACCAAAATTTGAATTCGGGATAAAAACGAACGGGATCAGCCGGACAGGGCAGGGCGCGGGGGCATGGTGTCGAACCTGTTGTTATTGGTCTTGTGCGACGAATGGTGCGGGGAATGGACCGGATGGTTCAATCGGTGAAAGCGGGTTTTGGGCGATTATCGAACATAAGATTGGCAAGGGTTTGTGTTGTTTGGGCCGGCCCCTTCGCGAGCAAGCCCGCTCCCACACTCGACCGCATTCTTTCTGGAAGAACCCGGTTAAATGTGGGAGCGGGCTTGCTCGCGAAGAGGCCAGTGAGGCCAACACAACTTTCCTGTGGTTAACAAAAAACCCACCAGTCGGTGGGCTTCTTGTTTTACAGCGCTATCAGAACAACTTCATCTTCGGCGCTTCTTCTTTCAACGGCTCGTTCTTCGCCGTCTGCTCGTTCCAGCCACCGCCCAGTGCCTTGTACAGATTGACGGCACTGACCAGTTGCGCCAGACGGTCGGTGATCAGTACCTGCTCAGCACTGAACAGCTGGCGCTGGGCATCGAGGAAGGTCAGGTTGCTGTCGACACCAATGCGATAACGACGCTCGGCCAGACGGTAGTAGTCCTGGTTCGCGGTGACGAAATCATGCTGGGCCTGCAACTGATCGGTGTAGGTCTGGCGGGCGGCCAGGCCGTCGGCGACTTCCTGGAAGGCCGTTTGAATGGACTTCTCGTAGTTCGCCACGCCGATGTCTTTCTGGATTTTTGAATAGTCCAGGCTGGCGCGCAGGCTGCCGGCGTTGAAGATCGGCAGGTTGATCTGCGGCTGGAACAGCCATGTGCCCGAACCACCCTTGAACAGACCGGACAGGTCCGGGCTCAGGGTCCCGGCGTTGGCCGTCAGACTGATGCTCGGGAAGAACGCAGCCCGTGCCGCGCCGATGTTGGCGTTGGCGGCTTTCAGGTTGTATTCGGCCTGGAGGATGTCCGGACGACGTTGCAGCAAGTCCGATGGCAGACCGGCCGGCACTTCGCTCAGCAGGTCGTCAGCCAATGGCTTGGCCGCTTGCAGATTGGCCGGGACGCCAGTGCCGAGCAGCAACACCAGGCTGTTTTCATCCTGGGCGACTTGACGGGTGTACTTGGCCATTTGCGCGCGGGCGTTTTCCACCGAGGTACGCGACTGGGCCAGGTCCAACGCTGAGGCGACACCCACTTCGTTGCTGCGGGCGGTGAGCTTGTAGCTCTCCTCGAACGCACCGAGGGTGTCCTGGGTCAGTTTCAGCAGTTCCTTGTCGGCCTGCCAGGTCAGGTAGGCGTTGGCCACACTGGCCACCAGGCTGATCTGGGTGGTGCGTCGTGCTTCTTCAGTGGCGAAGTACTTCTGCAGCGCTTCTTCGCTCAGGCTGCGAACCCGACCGAACAGGTCGAGTTCATAGGCGCTGATGCCGACCGTGGCCGAGTAGGAACTGGTGATGTCCGCTTGGCCTGTCTGCGAGGCCCGAGCCGGGACCCGCTGGCGGCTGCCGGTGCCGTTGGCCGACACGGCCGGGAACAGATCGGCACGCTGGATGCGGTATTGAGCCGCAAAGGCGTCGATGTTCAACGCCGCGACACGCAGGTCACGGTTGTTTTCCAGGGCGACCTGGATCAGTTGTTGCAGCGCCGGGTCATGGAAAAACTGCTTCCAGCCCTGTTCGGCGGCAGCCTGGGCAGGCGCCTGGGCCGACGAATACGCCGGACCTTGCGGGTACTGGCCCGCCACCGGAGCTTCAGGCTGCTGATAATCGGGAATCAGCGAGCAGCCACCGAGCACGAAGGCGGCAACAGCCAGGGAAAGTAGCGACTTGCTCATAAGCCAGCCTCTTTAGAAGGTTCTAGAGCGTCGTCCTGGTCAGCGATTTTGCGCTGCCCCATGGCCGACACGGTGACGAAAAACAGTGGGACCCAGAAGATCGCCAGGATCGTGGCCGTGAGCATACCGCCAATCACCCCGGTACCGATCGCATGCTGGCTACCCGAACCTGCACCCGTGGAAATAGCCAGTGGTACCACACCGAGGACGAAAGCGAGCGACGTCATGATGATCGGTCGTAAACGCATCCGGCAGGCTTCGACTGCGGCATCGCGCAGGCTACGCCCTTGTTCATGCAGTTCTTTGGCAAATTCGACAATCAAAATGGCGTTTTTCGCCGCCAGACCAATGGTCGTCAACAGGCCCACCTGGAAGTAAACGTCGTTGGAGAGTCCCCGCAGACTGGTTGCCAACAATGCACCGATGATCCCCAAAGGCACCACCAACATCACCGCGATCGGAATCGACCAGCTTTCGTACAGCGCTGCCAGGCACAGGAACACCATCAGCAGCGACAACGCGTACAGCGCGGGAGCCTGAGAGCCGGACAGCCGTTCTTCGTACGACAGGCCGGTCCAGGAAATACCGACACCGGCCGGTAGTTTCTTGGCCAGGGCTTCGACTTCCGCCATGGCTTCACCGGTGGAGTAGCCCGGAGCCGGGGCACCGAGGATTTCCATCGCTTCTACGCCGTTGTAACGCGAGAGCTTCGGTGCACCGTAGATCCACTCACCCTTGGCGAAGGCCGAGAAAGGCACCATGGTTCCCTTGGCGTTGCGTACATACCACTTCTTGATGTCTTCCGGGCTCATACGCGCACCCGGTTGGCCTTGCACGTACACTTTCTTCACTCGACCACGGTCGATGAAGTCGTTGACGTAGCTACTGCCCAAGGCGATCGACAGGGTGCTGTTGATGTCGGTGAGGGTGATGCCCAGAGCACTAGCCTTTTCGTCATCAATTTCCAGCTGGTACTGCGGCTCGTCGTTCAGGCCGTTCGGACGCACCTGGTAGAGCACCTTGCTCTGCGCGGCCATGCCGAGGAACTGGTTTCGCGCTTCCATCAGCTTGTCGTGACCGATACCGGCACGGTCTTGCAGGAAGACGTCGAAACCGGTGGCGTTACCCAGTTCCAGTACCGCCGGCGGGGCGAAGGCAAACACCATTGCATCGCGGAAGGTGAAGAAGTGCTGCTGGGCGCGGGCAGCGAGTTTGAACACGCTGTTTTCCGCATCCCGCTGATCCCACGGCTTGAGCATGATGAACGCCAGGCCCGAGCTTTGGCCGCGACCGGCGAAGTTGAAGCCGTTGACGGTAAAGACCGAGGCCACGGCGCTCGATTCCTTATCCAGCAGGTAGGAGCGCATCTCATCGATCACCACTTGCGTACGCTGGGCGCTGGAGCCGGCCGGAGTCTGCACCTGAGCAAACAGTACACCCTGATCTTCTTCGGGCAGGAACGCCGTTGGAATGCGGGTGAACAGCCAGATCATGCCGACCAGGATGACGAGGTAGGCCAGCAAGTACGGGGCCTTGTTCGCGAGCATGTTGCCCACGCCACGTTCGTAGCTTTTGACGCCACGGTCGAAATTGCGGTTGAACCAGCCGAAGAAGCCGCGTTTCGGCGTGCCGTGCTCGCCTTTCGGAATCGCCTTGAGCATGGTCGCGCAGAGCGCCGGGGTGAAGATCAGCGCGACCAGTACCGACAGGGCCATGGCCGAGACGATGGTGATCGAGAACTGCTTGTAGATCACACCGGTGGAACCGCTGAAGAACGCCATCGGCAGCAGTACCGCCGACAGCACCAGGGCAATACCGACCAGTGCACCCTGGATCTGCCCCATGGATTTCTTGGTAGCCTCCTTGGGTGACAGGCCTTCTTCGCTCATGACCCGTTCGACGTTTTCCACCACGACGATGGCGTCGTCCACCAGCAAGCCGATGGCCAGCACCATACCGAACATGGTCAGGGTGTTGATGCTGAAACCGAATGCCGCGAGGATCCCGAAGGTCCCCAGCAGTACCACGGGCACGGTCATCGTGGTGATGACGGTGGCGCGGAAGTTTTGCAGGAACAGGAACATCACCAGGAACACCAGCACGATGGCTTCGACCAGGGTTTCAACCACACCCTTGATCGACTCGGTCACCACCGGCGTGGTGTCGTACGGGAACACCACTTCCATCCCTTGCGGGAAGAATGGCTTGAGGGTTTCGATGGTCTTGCGCAGGGCTTTCGCGGTGTCGAGGGCGTTGGCACCGTTGGCCAGTTTCACCGCCAGACCGGAAGCCGGTGCGCCGTTGAACTGCGCGTTGATGCTGTAGTTTTCACCACCCAGACCGACATCGGCGACATCGGACAGGCGCACTTGCGAACCGTCCTTGTTGACCTTGAGCAGGATCTTGTTGAACTGCTCGGCGGTCTGCAGACGGGTCTTGCCGATGATGGTGGCGTTCAACTGCTGGCCGGGTGCAGCAGGCAAGCCGCCCAACTGGCCGGAAGACACCTGGATGTTCTGCGCCGCGATGGCTGCTTTGACGTCCACTGGCGTCAGGTTGAAGTTGTTCAGCTTGGCCGGGTCGAGCCAGACACGCATCGCATACTGGGAGCCGAAGACCTGGAAGTCACCGACACCGGCGGTCCGGGAGATCGGGTCCTGCATGTTCGACACGATGTAGTTGGACAGGTCGTCCTTGGTCATGCTGCCGTCGCGCGATACCACGCCGATCACCAACAGGAAGTTCTTCACTGCCTTGGTCACGCGGATACCCTGTTGCTGCACTTCTTGCGGCAGCAGCGGGGTGGCCAGGTTCAGTTTGTTCTGGACCTGAACCTGCGCGGTATCGGAGTTGGTGCCCTGCTCGAAGGTCGCGGTAATGGTCATGCTGCCGTCGGAGTTACTTTCCGACGAGACATAACGCAGGTTATCGATACCGTTGAGCTGTTGCTCGATCACCTGCACCACGGTGTCCTGCACGGTTTGTGCGGATGCGCCCGGGTAGGTCACCTGGATCGCAATGGCCGGAGGCGCAATGCTCGGGTATTGGTTGATCGGGAGTTTGAGGATCGATAGTGCCCCGACCAGCATGATGACCAGGGCAATTACCCAGGCAAAAATCGGACGGTCGATAAAAAATCTGGACATGGTTTACTCCCCTTTGCCGCTGGAAGCCTTGTCAGCTACTTTTGCGGGGGCCGGGTTCTTTGCGCCAACGTTAGTCGCTTCACTGGCCTTTACTTCGACGCCAGGTTTAACGAATTGCAGCCCTTCGGTGATCAGTCGATCGCCGGCCTTCAGACCGTCTTCGATCAGCCACTGGCTACCGACAGTGCGGCTGGCCTTGAGCTGACGCAGTTCGACCTTGTTGTCCGGACCGACGACCAGCGCGGTCGGGGTGCCTTTGAGATCACGGGTCACGCCTTGTTGCGGGGCGAGGATCGCTGCACTGTTCACACCGGCCTGCAATTGGGCGTGTACAAACATGCCTGGCAGCAGGGTGTGGTCAGGGTTGGGGAATACCGCACGCAAGGTCACGGAACCGGTGGTCTGGTCCACCGAGACTTCCGAGAACTCGAGTTTGCCTTCCTGTTTGTACTCGCTGCCGTCTTCGAGGGTCAGCTTGACCTTGGCCGCGTTGTCGCCGGATTTTTGCAGACGGCCGCTTTCCAGTTCGCGGCGCAGTTCCAGCAGCTCAACCGAAGACTGGGTCACATCGACGTAGATTGGGTCCAGTTGCTGAATCACCGCCATCGCGTCGACCTGGCCGCTGGTGACCAGCGCGCCTTCAGTTACGGTCGAGCGGCCAATGCGGCCGGAGAGTGGCGCGTAAACCTTGGTGTAACGCACATTGATCTGGGCGCTTTGCAGGGCGGCTTCCGATTGCAACCGGTTGGCCAGGGCTGTGTCGTATTCCTGACGGCTCACGGCCTGTTCGTTGACCAACTGCTTGTAGCGGTCGGAGATCGATTTGGTCTGTTGCAGGTTGGCTTCGGCACTTTTCAGGGTGGCTTCATAAACGGCTGGATCGATCTGATACAGCTGCTGGCCGGCCTTGACGTCGCCGCCTTCCTTGAACAGGCGCTTGAGAATGATGCCGTTGACCTGAGGGCGAACTTCGGCGATGCGGTACGCGCTGGTACGGCCCGGAAGCTCGGAGGTCAGGGTGAAGGCTTGAGGTTGCAGAGTAACGACGCCGACCTGAGGGGGTGGTGCGGCAGGTGCCGCCTCTTCCTTTTTGCATCCGCTGAGCAGCGATGCCAAGGCGAGGGCGGTGACCAGAGCGGTAACAGCTGGCTTGAATTGCATGAAAATCCTCGGGTCAGGCGCGCTAATTGCGCACTAGAAATGTGGAAAGGTAAAAAATGTGCGCTGAGTGGATAAGTAGCTTGCTAAGGAATATACTTACGTTCATGGTTGTTTGTAAATACCTTGGCCGCGTATCCACACCATTACAAAAGCCGTTCAAGGGTTCGAATTGTAGGCCGGGGAAGACGCCCAAGAGCGCTCGCCCCACTTTTATTCAGCGGATGTTCAGGCATCGCTGAAGCATCCTGATTGAGGTTGTACTGCCATGGTCCGTCGCACCAAAGAGGAAGCTCAAGAAACCCGCAGCCAGATACTGGAAGCGGCAGAAAAAGCCTTTTACGAAAGGGGCGTGGCGCGCACGACACTGGCGGATATCGCTACCCTGGCCGGGGTCACGCGCGGCGCTATCTACTGGCATTTCAGCAACAAGGCGGATTTGGTGCAGGCCATGCTTGATACCCTGCAAGAGCCGCTGGATGAAATGGCCAAGGCCAGTGAAAGTGAAGATGAACTCGATCCCCTCGGCTGTATGCGCAAGCTGCTGATTCATTTGTTTCATCAAGTTGCCCTGGACCCGAAAACCCGACGCATCAATGAGATTCTGTTTCATAAGTGCGAATTCACCGATGAAATGTGCGACCTGCGCCAGCAGCGCCGAGAGGTCAGCCTTGATTGCAATGTGCGAATCGCCCTGGCGCTGAGCAATGCGGTCAATCGGGGGCAGTTACCGGAAAACCTCGATACGGCCCGCGCGGCCATCAGCATTCATGCTTATATCGATGGCATCCTGTATCAGTGGCTGTTGGCGCCCGACAGCTTTGAACTGCACATCGACGCCGAGCGTTGGGTCGATACAGGGTTGGACATGCTGCGCTTCAGCCCCAGCCTGCGCAAATGAAACAAAGTGTGTAATTGGATCAGTTTGTGTCAAGACTTGAAGCGGGGAATATCCCTGCGTCGCTCGCCTTTCTGTAATGGGGTGCTTTTATATACGTACGTTCGCCGGGTTGATAGGTAGCGAGCTACGTATTTTGTAGGGATTTTGTGTCGAGTGTGTGAATGAGTGTGAACGACCCGGGCTACAAGGGCGTCGAGCAGCCGATCAAGGGCATAGCGCTGATCTGTCTGGCGGTTTTGTTGTTCGCCAGCCACGACACGTTGTCCAAGTACCTGTCCGGCTTCTACCCGATCGTGATGGTGGTTTGGGCGCGCTACGTGGTGCACACCTTGTTGATGCTGGTGATTTTCGTGCCGCGCAGTGGTTTTTTGGCGGTGGTGCGCACCAAGCGTCCCGGACTGCAGTTATTACGCGCCCTGTGTTTGATCGGCACCAGCTTGTTTTTCACCACCGGTCTGCGTTACATCCCCTTGGCTGAGGCCACGGCCGTCACCTTTCTTGCACCGTTATTAGTAACCGCATTGTCTGTACCGTTGCTGCATGAGCGGGTAACACGCAATCAGTGGCTGGCGGTACTGGGTGGATTTGTCGGCGTGTTGATCGTCGTGCGGCCCGGCGGCGCTCTGTTCACCCCGGCGATCTTGTTGCCACTGTGCTCGGCCTTGTGTTTTGGCTTCTATCAATTGCTCACCCGCCTGCTCAGCGGTATCGACAGCCCGACCACCAGCAACTTTCTGACCGGCATTCTCAACAGCCTGATCATGAGTGCGCTGTTGCCGTTCTTCTGGAGTACGCCGACGTTGCTGCACGGCCTGTTCATGATTGGCCTGGGCACTTGCGGCATGCTCGGCCACATGTTGCTGACCCAGGCCTTCCGCCATGCGGCACCGGCGATGCTGGCCCCCTTCAGTTACGGACAGATCCTGTTTGCCGGGATGTACGGGTATTTGATCTTTGACCATACCCCGGACAGCTTCGGCGTGATCGGGATTGCGGTGATTTGCCTCAGCGGTCTTGCGGTGGCCTGGGGACAGCGCAAGCGCTGACAAGATCGCAGCCTTCGATAGCGCCTGCATTATTCGAAAGGCGTACACCCTGTAGCTGCCGAAAGCAGCGATCCTTTGATCTTCCATACGCAAAAGCCCCGGCTCTTTCGAGTCGGGGCTTTTGTGTTTCAAGGGGGGACGCTTACAACACTGGGTAGTCGATGTAGCCGACCGGGCCCTTGGCGTAGAACAGTTCAGGACGCGCCTCGTTCAGCGGCGCATCGGCCTTCAACCGTGCCGGCAAGTCAGGGTTGGCAATGAATGGCACGCCGAAGGCCACCGCATCAGCCCTGCCGCTGGCGAGCCAGGCGTTGGCGCTGTCTTTGGTGAAGCGTTCGTTGACGATGTATGGGCCGCCGAATGCTTCTTTCAATTGTGGACCCAGGCTGTCGCCATCTTCTTTCTCGCGGGAGCAGATGAAGGCGATGCCACGTTTGCCCAGTTCGCGAGCGACGTAAGTGAAGGTCTCGGACAGGTTGTCGTCGCCCATGTCATGGAGATCGGCACGGGGCGACAGGTGCATACCAACGCGGCCAGCGCCCCAGATTTCGATCGCGGCATCGGTCACTTCCAGCAACAGGCGCGCACGATTTTCCACGGAACCGCCGTAGTTGTCGGTGCGCTGGTTGGTGCTGCTTTGCAGGAACTGGTCGAGCAGGTAACCGTTGGCGCCGTGGATTTCCACTCCGTCGAAACCGGCCGCCTTGGCGTTCTCGGCACCGACGCGGTAGGCGTCGACGATGTCGGCGATTTCAGCGGTTTCCAGGGCGCGTGGGGTTGGGAAGTCGGCCAGTGGGCGAACCAGGCTGACATGGCCTTTTGGCTGAATGGCGCTCGGTGCGACCGGCGCTTCACCGCCCAGGTACGACCCGTGGGAAATACGACCGACGTGCCACAGTTGCAGGAAAATCTTGCCGCCCGCGCCGTGGATCGCCTTGGTGACGTTAGCCCAGCCACGCACCTGATCGTTGGACCAGATACCCGGAGTGTCCGGGTAGCCGACGCCCATCGGCGTGACCGACGTGGCCTCGCTGAGGATCAGGCCGGCCGAGGCGCGTTGTACGTAGTACTCGGCCATCAGCGCGTTTGGCACGCGGCCTTCGTCGGCGCGGCAACGGGTCAGCGGCGCCATGATAATGCGGTTGGCCAACTCAAGGTCGCCCAGTTTGATCGGATCGAAAATAGTCGTCATGAAATAGCTCTCTTGTAGAGATCAGTTGGTAGCAGGGGCCAGTTCGGGATTGCCGCTCTGACGGAAGGTAATCAGGGTCACCAGCAGGGCGAGTACCGCCAGTGCTGCTGCCGCGAGAGGAACGCTGGTCAAGCCGAAACCGTGGGCGATGACGCTGCCACCGACCCAGGCACCCAGTGCGTTGCCGATGTTGAAAGCGCCGATGTTCAGGGTCGACACCAGGTTCGGTGCGGCCTTGCCGTAGGTCACCACGTTCACTTGCAGGGCGGGCACGGCGGCAAAGCACGCGGTGGCCCAGAGGAACAGGGTGATTTCGGTCGGGATCAGCGCGACGCTGGTCCAGGTCAGTACGGTCGAGATCACGGCCATCGAGATGAAGACGCCTATTAGCGTCGCGGCCATGCCTTTGTCAGCCAGCTTGCCGCCGATGATGTTGCCGACTGTCAGGCCCAGGCCGATGAGCATCAGGGTCCAGGTCACGCCTTTGGGCGAGACCCCGGTGACATCGCCGAGCAGCGGGGCGACGTAGGTGAACAGGGTGAATACGGAAGCTGCGAACAACGCGGTCATGCTCAGGGACAGCCAGATCCCGGCGCCTTTGAGGGCACGCAGTTCGGCGCGCATGTCGAGTTTCTCTTCATCACGCTTGGCCGGGAGGAAGCGGATCAGGCCGATTAGCGCAATCACACCAATCACGGTCACCGCCCAGAAGGTCGAACGCCAGCCGGCTTCCTGACCGAGCGCGGTGCCCAGCGGAACGCCGAGCACGTTGGCCAGGGTCAGACCGGTGAACATCAGAGCCACCGCCGAAGCGCGCTTGTTAGCCGGCACCAGCCCCGCTGCCACCACCGAACCAATGCCGAAGAACGCACCGTGGCAGAGGGCGGTCACGACACGGGCAAACATCAGCACGTTGTAGTCGGTCGCCATTGCACAGAGCAGGTTGCCGACGATGAAAATCCCCATCAACGCTACCAGCGCGGCCTTGCGCGGCAATCGAGAGGTGGCCAGTGCCATGAACGGCGCACCGATGGCCACGCCCAGGGCGTAACCGGTCACCAGCCAGCCGGCGCCGGGGATCGACACACCGAGGTCGGCCGCCACATCGGGCAGCAAGCCCATGATGACGAATTCGGTGGTGCCGATGGCGAAGGCGCTCAAGGCCAGAATGAGTAGCGAGAGGGGCATTGTTAATTCCTTGCCGGAGCGCTGAGCTCCTTGACGATGGCATCGAGGAACGCCTGAATCACGTCCTCGTTGCGTTTGAAGAAGTGCCATTGACCGGCTTTCTGGCTACTGATCAGTCCCGCACGTTGCAAGTTCGCCAAATGGGCGGACACGGTCGACTGCGACAGGCCGCAGCGTTGATCGATCTGTCCGGCGCAAATGCCGTACTCGTGGTTGTGGATCTGTTCCGGGAACTGGGCTTTGGGATCTTTCAGCCAGATGAGGATGTCTCGGCGTACTGGGTGTGCCAGGGCTTTTATTATTTCGTCGAGGTCGATGGTCATGGTTTGGGCTCGTGATGAGTAAAACGCTATATCGCGATGAGGCGAACTTTAAATCGGTACTTCGCGATATACCAATATGATTTTGGTCTGACGACCGAGTAATTCGGTATATCGAGTTATAACGATATGTTGAGTGTAACGATACAAAGGCGCAGTGCTAAGCTGCGCGCATGAACTATCTCGCACATCTGCACCTCGGTGGCCAGCGCCCCGGTCAATTGCTCGGCAGTCTGTATGGCGATTTCGTCAAAGGGCGGCTGCAAGGGCAGTTCGATCCGGAGATCGAAGCGGCCATCCAGCTGCATCGCAGCATCGATGTCTTTACCGACCGCCATCCGCTGGTGGACGTTTCGTTGTCACGGTTTTCCCTAACCCGCAGGCGTTACGCCGGGATCGTGCTCGACGTGTTTTTCGACCATTGCCTGGCCCGGGACTGGACGCTGTACGCCGATCAGCCACTGGAGCAATTCACTTCGGGCGTGTACCGGGTGCTGTCCGCCGAGGCGCAATTGCCGGAACGTCTGGCGCAGATCGCGCCGCACATGGTGGCCAATGACTGGTTGGGTTCTTATCGGGAATTCGCGGTGCTTGAGCAAGTGCTGCGGGGGATTTCACGGCGGCTGACACGACCGGAGGAGCTGGCCGCAGCGATGCAGGAATTGCGGGTGTTGTATGAACCGTTGAGCGATGACTTTCGGTTGTTTTATCCCGAGTTGCAGGCATTCGCTGCGACACCGCGAATTTAATGTGGGAGCGGGCTTGCTCGCGAAGGCTGCTTCACATTCAACACATGTGCTGACTGTCAAACCGCTTTCGCGAGCAAGTCGGATCGCCGCACCGCCGCTCCCACAGGGGATTTGTATCAAGCCGCGATCGCGGGGCGCAGCGGTTCCGGTTGCGCCTGCGGGATCGCCCCGAACAACGCCTTCTGCACCGCCTGCTGCGCCTCGAACGCCAGCGCCGCACGCTCACGACCTTCACACGCGATCGGCTTGAGCAAATGAATCTCCACCTCACCCCGATCATGGGCAAACAAGCGCATCAAGTGCGAGAGCAAATCATCATCGCCAATGAACGGCGCCAGTGAATCGAGCTTTCCGTCGCGCAGATAACGAATCGCCACCGGTTGCAACTTCACTTCGGAGTCGATCGCCGCAGACAGCAATCGACCGTGGAAAGTGCGCAACGAACGACCATCCGTGGTGGTGCCTTCCGGGAACATCAGCAGCGGATGGTCCTGCTCCAGATGACGGGTCATCTGTTTGCGGATCAACTGGCTGTCGCCCGACCCGCGACGAATGAACAAACTGCCGGCCTTGGCCGCCAGCCAGCCCGCCACCGGCCAGGTGCGCACTTCGGCCTTGGACAGGAACGACAGCGGCGTGAGCATGCCCAGCAGCGGAATGTCGGTCCATGAAACATGATTGCTGACCCAGAGCATCGGCGCTTTCGGCAATTCACCGTGCAGGGTCACGCGAAAGGGCAGGGCATTGCTCAGGCGCGCCATGAAAAATCGCGACCAGCGCTGGCGACGGACCATCGAATGAGCAATCCCCAGACGTTCGAACAACCCGAACAGACTGGCCATGCTCAAACCCAGCGCCACCACCACCAACACTCGCGCAATCCGCGCGTACACCCGTAAGCGACTCATCACACGGCCGCCTTGAAGTGCTTGGCATAACGCGGGCAGAGTTCGTCGCGCTTGAGCAGGATGAACACGTCGGCGACCTGGAAGTCTTCGTCCCAGCAAGGCTCGCCGCAGATCTTCGCGCCAAGACGCATGTAGGCCTTGAGCAGTGGTGGCATCTCTGCAATGACGTTGGATGGGATGTCGAGGCTCGGCAGCGGCTTTTTCGGTTCGGCCCGCAGGTGTTCAGTGCACAGGTAGCGTTCGCGCAGGCGCTGCATGATCGCGTGGGCCTGAATGCCGCCGTCCTGCATTGGGATGCTCGCGCAACCCATCAAGTAGCTGTAGCCGCCCTGGTTCAGCACTTCGGCCAGTTCGCCCCAGAGTACGGCGATGGTGCCGCCGTTGCGGTAGGCCGGGTCGACGCAAGTGCGGCCGATTTCCAGGATCGGGCCTTTGAGATGGACCAGGCCATGCAGGCTGAATTCTTCTTCGCTGTAGAACTTGCCCAGGCTGCTGGCGGCCGTGTGGTCGAGCAAACGGGTGGTCGCCACCAGACGCCCGGAGTTCAAGTCACGCACGCCGATGTGGGCGCAGTGAACATCATAGTCATCCATGTCCAGACCCAGCTCCGCGCCTTTCAGCTTGGCGTTGAATTCGCCGCTGAACACGTTGAAGCGCAGGGCCTGGGCTTCCTGCAAGGCCTCGGCGCCCACCAGGCGTTCGGCTTGCAGGCGGCGTTCATTGCCGGTGTCGCTGATGCGGGCGATCTGAGTCATTGCGAATCTCCGTACGGGCCGTTCACCCGTCGTGGGTTGCAGCCGATCGACTTTCTTTATGCAGCCGTGTTGTGCAAAGTCAGGCTATGTAGCCCCGGTGTCATCGCCATGAAGCTTTGGTGATGCTTATATGACAGCCCACGAGGAGCCTCTTATGCCCTGGCAAAACCTGCTGCGCCGCCGCGATCGTCTGCCCTCCAACCCGGATCTGGGCGAGGGGTTCGCGACCTTGTTGCACCAGTTGGGCAACGTCACGCCGTTCGAACTGGCGGTGGCCGGCGGGCGTTTGATGTCGACACCGGGACTGGCGTTTCTGGTGGGCTATCAGGCGGCGTTGCGCATGCTCTGGCCGAGCGCGCCGCTGAGCCTCGGCGCCTTGTGCGCGACCGAACAGCGCAGCCTGCGGGTGACGGACATGCAGACCCGCCTGTACGATTTGCGTCTGAGCGGGCGCAAGGATTTTGTCACCGCAGGCGATGCCGCCGATTGGCTGCTGATCGCGGCCCGCAGTGAAGCTCCCGACGAAAAACCGCGCCTGAGTCTGGCGGTGGTCTATCCCGATGAACCGGGCGTGCGTCTGGAGAAACTGCCGGCGATTCCGTTAATGCCAGACATCAGCCATGGCCGGCTGTTTCTCGATAACGCTCAGTGCGAACTGTTGGCGGGGGATGGCTGGGATGCTTACATCAAACCGTTCCGCACCCTTGAAGACATTTATGTGCTGAGCGCCATGACCGCCTGGCTGTACGGCATCGCTCAGGACAGCGACTGGCCGCAAGCCTTGCAACTGCGTTTGCTGGCGCTGCTGGCCGGGTGTGCGGAAGTCAGCCGGCAGGCGCCGAATAATCCGTCCGGGCATGTGCTGCTCGGTGGCTTGTTTGCGCAGTTCGATGGGCTCAAGGCTGAGGTGGCTCAGGCACTGGCCGATGGTCCGCAGCATTGGGCGGCGATGTGGCAGCGTGATCAAGGTGTGATGGATTTGGCGGCGGGTGCGCGGGGGAAGCGATTGGCCAAGGCTCTAGCGGGATCTTCATTGAATTGACTGGCCTCTTCGCGAGCAGGCTCGCTCCCACAGGGGGAATGCATTTCAAATGTGGGAGCGAGCTTGCTCGCGATGGCGGCCTCATGGACGCCACAAATTTCAAAACTGTCATCAACCGCGACTAGGCTCAGCAGGTCCATCCCTCCGAGCCCCCACCATGTCCAAAGGCTTGTCCCTGGTTTTTATGCTCCTGCTCAGCCTCTCGGCCCACGCCGAATACTGGCCTGCCGAGCAATGGTCGACCGGCCCGACAGTCACCGGGCCGGCGCTTCAAGCGCTGGAAACTTACGCCTTCCCACCCCGTGATGAGACCACCCGAAAAGGCATCCGCACTGACGCCTTGCTGGTGATCCGCGACGGTCAACTGATCTACGAACGCTACGCCGGCCCGACCACCGCCGACACCCCGCACCTGACCTGGTCCATCAGCAAAAGCCTGATGGCCACGGTCCTCGGCGTGGCCTATGGCGAAGGTCTGTTCAAGCTCCAGGACCCGGTGCAGAAATTTTATCCACCGCTGGAAAAGCACCCGACGATGACCATGGCCGACCTGCTGCATTGGGCCTCGGGGCTGGACTGGCAGGAAGACTATGAATACGCGCCGTTGAAATCCTCGGTGGTCGCGATGCTCTACACCCGAGGTCACCCGGACATGGCCGCGTTCACCGCCGATCACAGTGAATACGCCAAACCCGGTCAGGCATTCCGTTACTCCAGCGGTGACAGCAATCTGTTATCCGCTGCGCTGAAAACCATCGTCGGCCCGAGCCGTTATCCGGACTATCCATGGATGGCTCTGTTCGAGCCTTTGGGGATTCGCCACGCCGTTTGGGAAACCGACGCCACGGGGACCTTCGTCGCTTCATCCTATGCCTACCTCACCGCCAGGGATCTGGCCCGAGTCGGTCTGTTGATGGCCCGCGACGGTCGTTGGGGCGAGCGGCAGTTGCTGCCCAAGGATTGGGTCACGTTCAACCGCGAACCGTTCGCCCGCTATCAAGCCAATCAGGACGACGCCGTGCCCGGTGGCCATTGGTGGCTTAACCGCGCGGTGGATGGCGCGGCAAAACCCTGGCCCGCTGCACCCGCCGACACCTTCGCCGCGCTGGGCCATTGGGGTCAGGCGATGTACGTGATTCCCAGCGAAAACCTGGTGATCGTGCGCTACGGCGATGACCGCGACGGCAGCTACCGGCACAACGATTTGCTCAAACTCGCGCTCAAGGCATTTGCCGCGAAGGTGCAGCCATGAAGCGTCGCAGTTTTGTTCGTCGCCGACCGTTCAGCACGCTGTTGTTGATCCTGCTGGTCGCCTTGCTTGGCTGGATCTGGCAGGAGCGCGTGGCGTTGTGGGCGTTCCCGGACATCATCAGTGCCTACACCGCCAAGGAATATTGTTCGTGCCGTTACGTGATGAACAACCCGGCCGAGTACTGCCACAGCTATGTGAAGCAGTGGCTGCCGACCCGTGGCTTTACCGATGACACTGCCAGCAAGCGCGTCACCGTCAGCGGCATGGGCCGCAGCAACAGCGCGCAATGGATCAGCGAACGCCAAGGCTGCCGCCTGAATCCCTGAAACCCTTCTCAGGTTCCACGTGGTGGAACCACATTCGATTGTCCTCGCGCCGAACTCGCGGTTATCTGGCGGTGAGCGCGACCTGCCTTGATGTGTCGCGAAATCACTGCGAACAAAAAGAACGGGAATACACCCGGCCCGAGGACAATCGTCATGACCCGACATCAGCACATTCTTGCCTGGCTCAACGACGTGGCCAGCGACCTGCACGCGACGCGCCAGGACATCCACGCCCACCCGGAACTTGGCTTCGAGGAAAACCGCACCTCGGCGCTGGTGGCCAAATCCCTCGAAGCGTGGGGTTATGACGTTCATACCGGGATCGGCAAGACCGGCGTGGTCGGCGTCCTGCGCAATGGCAACAGTTCACGCAAACTGGGGCTGCGGGCGGACATGGACGCCTTGCCGATCCTCGAGAATACCGGCGCGGCTTACAGCAGTCGGCATCAGGGCTGCATGCACGCCTGCGGTCATGACGGCCACACCACGATGTTGTTGGGCGCTGCGCGCTACCTCGCTGCGACTCGTCAGTTCGACGGCACCCTGACCTTGATTTTCCAACCCGCCGAAGAGGGGCAGGGCGGTGCCGAAGCGATGCTCGCCGATGGCCTGCTGGAACGGTTTCCCTGCGACGCGCTGTTCGGCATGCACAACATTCCAGGCTTGCCGGCGGGGCATCTGGGCTTCCGGGAAGGGCCGATGATGGCGTCCCAGGATTTGCTCACGGTGGTCATCGAAGGCGTGGGCGGACACGGCTCGATGCCGCATCTGGCGGTGGACCCGCTGGTGGCGGCGGCCAGTATGGTCATGGCCCTGCAAACCGTGGTTGCGCGCAACATCGACGCGCAGCAGGCCGCCGTGGTGACCGTCGGTGCCTTGCAGGCCGGGGAGGCCGCCAACGTCATTCCGCAACAAGCCATCTTGCGCCTGAGCCTGCGTGCACTGAACGCCGAAGTCCGCGAGAAAACCCTCGACCGGGTGCGCGCGATCATCGAATCCCAGGCCCGCAGTTTCGGTTGCAGTTCGCAGATCGAACATCGCCCGGCCTACCCGGTGCTGGTCAACCACGCCGCTGAAACCGAGTTCGCCCGGCAGGTCGGCATCGAGCTGCTCGGTGCCGACGCGGTGGACGGCAACACGCCCAAACTCATGGGCAGCGAAGACTTCGCCTGGATGCTGCAACGCTGCCCCGGCGCCTACCTGTTCATCGGCAATGGCGTTTCGCGGCCGATGGTCCACAACCCCGCTTACGACTTCAACGACGACATCCTGCTGACCGGCGCGGCGTATTGGGGCGCGCTGACCGAGAGCTGGCTGAAGCCCGCCTGACGAGCTCACTTTCTACTGCCGCTGGATCGGGCGCGCATCGCCGCGCCCGTTATCGCCCAACAGGTTTCTGGAGAGTTCCCCATGCAGACTTCGAGCACAGGCGTTTCGCGCACCCGGCAGGTGGTCGCCGCCGTTATCGGCAACGCCCTGGAATGGTATGACTTCATCGTTTACGGCTTTCTGGCGAGCATCATCGCCCGGCAATTCTTCCCGTCCGAGGACGAATACGCGTCGCTGTTGATGGCGCTGGCGACCTTTGGCGTCGGGTTTTTCATGCGCCCGGTGGGTGGCATTCTGTTGGGCATGTACTCCGACCGCAAAGGCCGCAAGGCCGCGATGCAGATGATCATCCGCCTGATGACGGTGTCCATCGCGCTGATCGCGTTCGCGCCGAACTACGCCGCCATCGGCATGGGCGCGCCGTTGTTGATCGTGGTCGCGCGGATGCTCCAGGGCTTCGCCACGGGCGGCGAATACGCCAGCGCCACCGCGTTTCTGGTGGAAAGTGCCCCCGCGCATAAAAAGGGTTTGTACGGTTCCTGGCAGTTGGTCGGGCAATGCCTGGCGGTGTTTTCCGGGGCCGGGATGGTGGCGTTGTTCACTCATCTGCTTTCCCCCGAGGCGCTGGATAGCTGGGGCTGGCGGATTCCGTTCATGATCGGCTTGTTGATCGGCCCGGTCGGGCTGTGGATTCGCAAGCACATGGAGGAGCCGGAAGAGTTTCTTGAGGCACGCAAACAGGCCAAAGGCGCGAGCCCGAGCCTGCTGCAAGTGATCCGCGAACATCGGCGCAGCATTCTGGTGTCGATGGGCCTGGCGTGCGGCGCGACGGTATCGTTTTACGTGGTGCTGGTGAACATGCCGACTTTCGCCCACAAGAACCTCGGCCTGCCGCTGGATCAGGTGCTGCTGGTGCAAATGCTCGCCGTTGCCGTGATGACCGTGATCATTCCACTGTCCGGCGCGCTGTCGGACCGTCTCGGGCGGCGCCCGGTTTTGATGGCGTTCACGTTGGCGTTTTTCGTGATGGTGTATCCGCTGTACGTGTGGGTCGCGGCGGCGCCATCGGTGGAACGTTTGCTGGTGATGCAACTGTTGTTATGCAGCGCCATCGGCGGGTTCTTCGGCCCGGCCCCGACTGCGCTGGCCGAACAGTTTCCGATCGAAGTGCGCTCCACCGGGGTGTCGGTGGCCTACAACGTCGCGGTCATGGTCTTCGGCGGCTTCGCGCCGTTGATTGTCACCTGGCTCAGCAAGGCGCTGGCGACCCCCGTGGCGCCGGCCTTCTATGTCCTGTTCGCTTGCGTGCTGACGCTGATGGGCACTTACTGCATGCACGAAGCGCCACGCGCTAAAAAATCCGAAGCACTTAATCTTGAGGTGAAGCCTTGAGCATCAATCCGATTGTTGAAATGGACGCCGATGCGTTGTCCCGGGCGATTCATGCCCGCCAGGTATCCTGCCGAGAAGTGATGCAGGCCTACCTGGCGCAGATCGAACGCTTCAATCCGCAGGTCAATGCGCTGGTGTCGCTGCGCCCGGCCGAGGCGTTGCTGGCGGAGGCCGACGCCTGCGACCGGCAGTTGGATCAGGGCCAGTCCCGCGGCTGGATGCACGGCATGCCGCAAGCCATCAAGGACCTGGCGGCGACTGCCGGTTTGCGCACGACCATGGGCTCGCCGCTGTTCGCCGAGCAGATCCCGCAGCACGACGCGATCAGCGTGGCGCGGGTTCGCGACTGTGGGGCGATCATCATCGGCAAGACCAACGTCCCGGAATTCGGCCTCGGCTCGCAGACTTACAACAGCGTGTTTGGCACCACCACCAACGCCTACAACCCGACGTTGGTCGCCGGCGGCAGCAGCGGCGGGGCGGCGGTGGCGCTGGCGTTGCGCATGCTGCCGGTGGCTGACGGCAGCGACATGATGGGCTCGCTGCGTAACCCGGCGGCGTTCAATAACGTGTTTGGCTTTCGTCCGTCACAAGGCCGCGTGCCTCACGGGCCTGCGCCGGAGGTGTTCGTCCAGCAACTGGCCACCGAAGGACCGATGGGCCGCAGCGTGACCGATGTCGCCCGCTTGCTCGGCACCCAGGCCGGTTATGACCCGCGCGTGCCGCTGTCGCTCATGCAGAGTCCGGATATTTTTGGTGAAACGCTGGCGGCGGATTTCCGTGACGTGAGGCTGGGCTGGCTGGGGGACTACAACGGCTATCTGCCAATGGACAACGGCGTGTTGAGCCTGTGCGAATCGGCACTCGCGGACTTCGAGGCGCTGGGGTGCCGGGTCCAGGCCTGCCAGCCGGACTTTTCCATGGCGCGCCTGTGGCAAACCTGGCTGGTGCACCGACACTGGCTGGTGCAGGGCAGCCTCGGCGCGTTGTATGCCGACCCGCAGAAACGCGACCTGCTCAAACCCGAAGCGCAATGGGAAATCGAGGGTGGTCTGCGCCTGACGGCGGCGGATGTTTACCAGGCGTCAGTCAGTCGCAGTGATTGGTATCGGGCCTTGAGCGAGTTGTTCGAACGTTACGATTTTCTGCTGTTGCCCACCGCGCAAGTGTTCCCTTTTGATGCACAAACCCCTTGGCCGCGCGTCGTCGGCGGGCAGTCCATGGACACCTATCACCGCTGGATGGAGGTGGTGATCGGGCCGACCCTGGCCGGTTTGCCAAGCATGAGTGTGCCGGTGGGATTCAGCCCGGCCGGGTTACCCCTGGGCCTGCAAATCATCGGCCCGGCCCAGGCCGATCGGGCGGTGCTGCAACTGGCTTACGCCCATGAGCAACTGACGCAATGGGTCAAACGTCGGCCACCGGGTTGTCTGCAAGACGCCTGAGTTCACCGAGCGGGCCCGCATCTTGCTGCAAAAAGCGATCATCCATCCGGGCTAAGGGAGGTCGAATCCATGGACAGCAAGGCAGAAACCGGCAGCGTACGTTCCGTCGAGCGGGCGCTGGCCATCGTCGAACTGCTGGGCGAACATCAGGCGTTGGGTCTGGAGGAGTTGCACTACCTGACGACCCTGCCCAAGGCCACGGTGTCGCGGATGTTGCTGACCTTGCAGGAGCAGGGTTGGATCTATCGTGGTTTGAGCGACCGGCGTTACCGGCTGTGCGCCAAGCGCCTGTTCGGCGACAGTCAGCAGCGTTTCAAACGGCGACTGGTGGAAAGCGCCGCGCCGCTGTTGCTGGAGTTGAGCGAGCGCACCGGGCTGGTGGCGGACCTGTCGAGCTTCGACGGCGAGCGGGTGGAAGTCATGGAAAGCGCGATCCCCACGGTGCTGCGTAAACGCTACCCGAACAACTGCCAGATCGTCGGCCAACACGCCAGCCTGTTTCATTCGGCCATGGGCCGGGCATGCCTGGGCGAACTGGACACCCAAGAAGTGGAGCGACTGTCCGGTCGTGAACGGCTGACCGATGAGAGCCTGTTCAGCGCCAGCGAACAGGCGTTGCATCAGGGCTTCGGCCAGCGCACCGAAGGTTACTGGGAATACCCGGTGCGCCTGCCGTTTCTGATTCGGGCGGTGGCCTTGCCGCTTCATGCCGACGGCCGACTGGTCGGCAGCATGGCGCTGCACTGGCCGATGGATCAAGCACCGGTGGAACGGGTGTTGAGCCTGCACCTGAACAGCCTGGCCGCCACCATCGGCGATGTGCAGCATGCGTTGGTGTGACTCTTAAAAGATCGCAGCCTGCGGCAGCTCCTACATGTGAACGCATTCCCCTGTAGGAGCTGCCGCAGGCTGCGATCTTTTGATCTTCGCGGTTTGCAATGCGCTCACGGGCGGTTAAGGTTCCTGCAGGTTTATCTGCCCCACGAGTCTCTATGTTCAACCGCTTCCTCTGCAAAACCCTCGCCTTCCTGCTGCTGGCCGGTGCCACGCTGTCGGCCCACGCCGATTGGTATCTGGATGGCGAGTCCTCGCGTCTGTCGTTCATCAGCACCAAAAACACCCACACCTCTGAAGTGCAGCGCTTTCTGGTGCTGCATGGCAAGGTCGATCCCAAGGGCCTGGCCGAGGTGGAAGTCGAGCTGGACTCGGTCAACAGCGGCATTCCGTTGCGCGATGAACGCATGCGCAAGGACCTGTTTGAAATCCAGACCTTCCCCGAAGCGCTGATCACCGCGCAGATCGATCTGCGGCCGATCAACGATCTGGCGCCCGGCGCGCAACTTGAATTGCGCCTGCCGCTGACCGTCAACCTCCATGGCAAACAACACGAATACAACGCCGAACTGCTGGCAACCCGTCTCGATGACCGGCGCTTCCAGGTGGTGACCCTCGAGCCGTTGGTGATCAACGCGGCGGATTTCGACCTGGCCCCCGGCCTGGAAAGTTTGCGCAAGGTCGCCGGTTTGTCGGCCATCAGTTTGTCAGTGCCGGTGAGTGCGGTACTGATTTTCACGGCGCGCTGACATGGCCGGCGCGATTTTCCCCTGGCGTGAAGGCAACCGTTTTGAACTGCTGATCGACGGTCCGCAGTTTTTTCCACGGATGTTGGTGGCGATTGCCCGCGCCGAAGAGCAGGTCGAACTGGAGCTGTACCTGGTGGAGGCGGGTGCCTGTGCCGAAGCGATGGTTCAGGCGTTGGTCCAGGCTGCCGAACGTGGCGTGCGCGTACGCTGCCTGTTCGATGATTACGGCAGCCTCGCGTTCACCCTGAACTTGCGTCAGCGTTTGATGGCCGCGGGCGTGGAGCTGCGTTTCTACAATCGCCTGAGCTGGCGGCGCTGGGTGGGCAACTTCTACCGCGATCACCGCAAGCTGTTACTGGTCGATCAGAGCATGGCCGTGGTGGGCGGCACCGGGGTGACCGATGAATTCTGGACGCCGGGCGAAGACACCAGCGAATGGCACGAAGTGATGGTGGAAATCACCGGTCCCTTGGTTATCGACTGGCAATTGCTGTTCGACCGCCAATGGATCGCCAACCGCCATCGGCGTGCCTGGAAACCCGCTTCGCATTTTGGCTTGCCACGCCTGCCACGCGTGCCGTCCATGGGCGAGGGCATGGGCCGGGTCGCCTATGCTGACGCCCGTCAGCACCGGGACATCCTGCAATCGTTGGTTCGCGCGTTGAACAGCGGCCAGCGACGGATCTGGCTGGCCACGCCGTATTTCCTGCCGACCTGGAAAGTCCGTCGCTCACTGCGCCGGGCTGCCGCCCGCGGTGTCGATGTGCGCCTGCTGCTGACCGGGCCGCGCACCGATCACCCGTCGGTGCGCTACGCCGGGCATCGCTACTACCCGCGATTGCTCAAGGCCGGGGTGACGATCTTTGAATACCAGCCGTGTTTCCTGCACTTGAAAATGGTCCTGATCGACGACTGGGTGAGCATCGGCTCGTGCAATTTCGATCACTGGAATTTGCGCTTCAACCTGGAAGCCAACCTTGAGGCGCTGGACCCTGGGCTGACGCGTGCGGTGGCGGCGAGTTTCGAGAGGGACTTTGCGCAGAGCCAGGAAGTCAGCCTGGAGGCATGGCAACGCCGGCCGCTGTGGCGGCGGGTGAAGCAAAGGATTTGGGGATGGGTGGATCGGCTGGTGGTGAATTTGCTGGATCGACGGGGCTGAGCCCAATCTTAAGAACACCCTAAACCTAATGTGGGAGCGGGCTTGCTCGCGAAGGGGGAGTGTCAGTCAACGATGATGTCGACTGAAAGTCCGCCTTCGCGAGCAAGCCCGCTCCCACATTTGTTTTGCGGTATGTCAGGGGTTACAGCAGTTCAAAGCTCTGCTGCGTGACGTCCTGTGAATCCAGGCCGATCTCCACGTTGAACTTGCCCGGCTCGGCAGCGAACTTGAGCTGGGTATTGAAGAACTTCAGGTCGTCCTCAGTGATGGTGAAGTGCACGACTTTCTGTTCGCCGGCCTTCAGCGTGATTTTCTGGAAGTTCTTCAGTTCCTTGATCGGACGGATCATCGAGCCGGTCACGTCCTGGATGTACAACTGCACCACGGTTTCGCCGTCACGCTTGCCGGTGTTTTTCACCGTGACGCTGGCGTCGAGCTTGCCGGTTTTGTTCAGCGTGGTCGACGACAGTGCCATGTCGCTCAAGCTGAAATCGGTGTAGCTCAGACCGAAACCAAACGGGAACAGGGGACCTGTGGTGTCATCGAAATACTGCGAGGTGTAGTTGCCCGGTTTGCCCGGCGTGAACGGCCGGCCAATGCTCAGGTGGTTGTAGTAGGTCGGAATCTGGCCTACCGAGCGCGGGAAGGTGATCGGCAATTTGCCCGACGGGTTGTAGTCGCCGAACAGTACGTCGGCGATGGCATTGCCGCCTTCGGTGCCGCTGAACCAGGTTTCCAGAATCGCGTCAGCCTGATCCTTCTCTTCGAGAATCGACAGCGGACGGCCGTTCATCAACACCAGCACCAGCGGTTTGCCGGTGGCTTTCAGCGCCTTGATCAAATCGCGCTGGTTGGCCGGGATGTTCAGGTCGGTGCGGCTCGACGATTCGTGGGACATGCCACGGGACTCGCCCACCGCTGCCACCACCACATCGGCATCCTTGGCGGCTTTCACGGCTTCGTCGATCAGCACTTGGGCCGAACGCGGATCGTCCACCACTTCCGGTGCGTCGAAGTTGAGGAAGTTCAGGTAATCCAGCACCTTCTTGTCGCTGGTGATGTTGGCGCCACGGGCGTAGATCAGCGTCGATTGCGCACCCAGTGCAGTGGTCATGCCGTCGAACAGGGTCACCGATTGCGCGGGTTTGCCGGCGGCAGCCCAGCTGCCCATCATGTCGATCGGTGCCTTGGCCAGCGGGCCGACCAGGGCGATTTTTGCGGTTTTCTTCAACGGCAGGGTTTCGCCCTGGTTCTTCAGCAACACCATGCTGCGACGCGCGACATCACGGGCCTCGGTGCGGTGCAGGCGGCTTTCGGCGTACGTGTCGGCCGGATCATCCTCAGCCTTGCCGATGCGCAGGTACGGGTCCTTGAACAGGCCCATGTCGTACTTGGCGGCGAGCACTTCACGCACGGCGTTGTCGATGTCGCTTTGCTGGATCTCACCCGCCTTCAACAGCCCCGGCAGCTCTTTGCCGTAGAGGGTGTCGTTCATGCTCATGTCGATGCCGGCCTTGATCGCCAGCTTCGCGGCTTCGCGACCGTCACGGGCGACGCCGTGTTTGATCAGCTCGAAAATCGCCCCGTGGTCGCTGACGGCCAGGCCTTTGAAGCCCCATTGCTTGCGCAACAGGTCGTTCATCAGCCAGGTATTGGCGGTGGCCGGCACGCCGTTGATCGAGTTCAGCGCGACCATTACCCCGCCAGCACCGGCGTCGATAGCCGCACGGTACGGTGGCAGGTAGTCCTGGAACATCTTGACCGGGCTCATGTCGACGACGTTGTAGTCGCGACCGCCCTCGACCGCGCCGTACAGGGCAAAGTGCTTGACGCTGGCCATGATGCTGTCGGCTGCGTTCGCGCCCGTGCCCTGGAAGGCTTTGACCATCACGCCGGCGATGCGCGACACCAGATACGTGTCTTCACCGAAGCCTTCGGAAGTCCGGCCCCAACGCGGGTCGCGGGAGATGTCGACCATCGGTGCGAAGGTGATGTCGAGGCTGTCCGCCGCAGCTTCCTTGGCGGCGATGCGCCCGGACAGGCCGATGGCGTCCATGTCCCAGCTTGAGGCCAGGGCTATCGGAATCGGGAAAATGGTGCGGTGGCCGTGGATCACGTCATAGGCGAAGAACATTGGGATCTTCAGCCGGCTGCGCATGGCCGCGTCCTGCATCGGACGGTTTTCCGGGCGGGTGATCGAGTTGAACGTGCCACCGATGTTGCCGGCGGCGATTTCCTTGCGGATCAGCTCCCGAGGCATTTCCGGGCCGATGCTGATCAGGCGCAACTGGCCGATCTTTTCATCGAGGGTCATCTGCTTCATCAGGTTGCTGATGAAAGCGTCCTTGTTTTCCAGAGGTGCGGGCGTCGTGGCGGCCAATACGTTATGACTGGCCAGGCTGACGAACAGGCCCAGCAAACACAGCTTCTTCATGAATAGTTTTCTCAAAAGCCTAAACGGCAGTGAATACGCGCCGGTCAGCCAAAATTTAGGGAGCGACTATTGTTGTTCAGGTAAATGCAGCACACTTCTGCGTGTTTTCGCGCTGGGGCATCTTTTAGCCCATTGGCTCGATGCAATCCAGTGGTGGCCGCAGATTATGCCCCAAGAGCCGGGTTCAAAGTTCGTAGGTTGTTTTTCAACGGAATGTGCAAGGGAGCGTCAACCAGATGAATGTACGACACCATTATCGGTCGAGCCTGCAGGTTGCAGCCTTGATGTTGCTGACCACGCTGCTGGCCGGCTGCGGCATCAACACGATCCCGACCCTCGACGAACAGGCCAAGGCCGCCTGGGGCCAGGTGCAGAACCAGTACCAGCGCCGCGCCGACCTGATTCCCAACCTGGTGGAAACCGTCAAGGGCTACGCCAAGCACGAAGAAGAAACCCTGACCGCCGTGATTGAAGCCCGGGCCAAGGCCACTTCGATCCAGGTCGATGCCAGGACCCTGGATAACCCGGAAAAACTCAAACAGTTCCAGCAGGCCCAGGATCAACTGACCGGTGCCTTGAGCCGTCTGATGGTGGTGTCCGAGCGTTACCCGGACCTCAAGGCCAACCAGAATTTCCTGGCCCTGCAATCGCAACTTGAAGGCACCGAGAACCGCATTGCCGTGGCACGTCGGGACTTCATCCTCGCCGTGCAGAAATACAACACGGAAATCCGTACCTTCCCCGGTCGCCTGTGGCACTCCGTGATGTACAGCGATTTGCCGATCCGCGAAACCTTCGAGGCCACCAGCCCCGATGCGGAAAAAGCGCCTCAAGTGAAGTTCCAGTAAGCGCCGCAAGGGGCTTGAAGCATCACCAAGGATGAGGTTGCCAATGCGTGTGTTGAAAGTTGGCCTGGTGCTGTTGCTCTGGGTGTTTGCCCTGACGGCCCAGGCTGCGTTGAAGTTTCCGGAACTGACCGGGCGGGTGGTCGATAACGCCCAGATGATCGAACCTGCGGTGCGTGAGCAGCTGACGCAACAGCTTCAGGCCCATGAAAAAGCCACCGGCGAGCAGTTGGTGGTGGTCACCTTGCCGGATTTGCAGGGCACCGACATTGCGGACTTCGGTTATCAACTGGGGCGCTATTGGGGCATCGGCCAGAAGGACAAGAACACTGGCGCACTGCTGATCGTTGCGCGTGACGATCGCAAGCTGCGGATTGAAGTCGGTTATGGCCTGGAAGATCGACTGACCGATGCGCAGAGCTCAGTGATCATCAATCAGGTGATCACCCCGGCGTTCAAGACCGGCAACTTCAGCAAGGGTATCAGCGACGGGGTCGCGGCGATGCTCGTGGTATTGGGCGGCAATCCGCTGGATGAACCGTCCACGGTGTATGACTCCGGTGGCAATCAGGAAAGCGACTTCGTCTCACGGCATCCGGGGATCTTCGTGTTTCTGGTGATGCTGTTCATCCTGACGATTTTCGTCTGCCAGATGCTCGGGATCCTGCCCAGCGGCGGCGGTGGCCGAGGCGGTTCGAGCGGCGGGTTCGGCGGTGGAGGTTTTGGTGGTGGCGGTGGAGGCGGGGGCTTCAGCGGCGGCGGGGGCAGTTTCGGGGGAGGCGGTTCCTCGGGCGGCTGGTGATCAAACAACAATAGCGAGTGGGCATTCTTAAACATGGCATTACTGACCGAACACGAACAACGCAAAGTCGCCGAGGCGATTGCCCGGGTCGAGCGCGACACCGACGCCGAACTGGTGACCGTGCTCGCGGCCCGCGCCGACGACTACGCGTACATCCCGCTGCTCTGGGCCAGCCTGCTGGCGCTGGTGGTGCCGGGTGTCGTGCATTACCTGACCGGCTGGCTGACCCTGCACAGCTTGTTGCTGGTGCAATGGATCACGTTCATCGTGCTGTGCCTGGTGTTCCGGATTCCGAAAATCACCACGCACCTGATTCCGCGCTCGGTGCGTCATTGGCGCGCTTCAAACCTGGCGCGCCGGCAGTTTCTGGAACAGAACCTGCACCACACGGTGGGCAGCACGGGCATGCTGATTTTTGTCTGCGAGGCTGAACGCTATGTGGAGATTCTGGTGGATGAAGGGATTTCGAAACGGCTGGACAACAAGAACTGGGATGGAATTGTTGCGGCGTTCACTCAGCAGGTGAAGCAGGGGCAGACGTTGCAGGGGTTTGTGACGTGTGTGGAGGCGTGTGGCGAGTTGCTCAAGGTGCATGTGCCGGTGACGCATGTGAGGAATGAGTTGCCGAATCGGTTGGTGGTTCTAGGCTGATCTCAGCAGCGACGCATCCCTTGTAGCAGCTGGCGAAGCCTGCGTTCGGCTGCGTAGCAGTCGTGAATTCAGGCGCTGCGGTTATTCAGGCAAACCATGCATACCGGTTTTACGACGGCTGCGCCGCCGAACGCAGGCTTCGCCAGCTGCTACGGATCGCACCGTTCGGGAAATTACCCGTGCCCTCACTCCCTATCCCCCCTAAAATACCCGCCATTCCCCGATCCGCACCGCCCGAGGCCGTTTTTCCCATGTCTGTCACCGCCACTCCCGCCAGCCTCGCGCCGGATCACCATGCCCAGTTCATCGACTTGCTGCAGTCCAGCCTTGACCAGAACGCCTTCATCAAACTGGTGTTGGCCAAGTACGTCGGCACGGAAGTGGACTTGCAGCGGTTGATCATCAAGCAGCTGACGGTCAAGGATCAGCCCTGCCTGTCCTTCGTTTACCGCTACAAGACGCGCGACATCACCAAGAATTTGCCGATTGCCGAGGGCGTAGCGACCATCGCCGCACTCTTGCCGGCATCGTTCAAAAATGCGCATTTGCTGTCGTTGACGGATGAAGCTCAGCTGGAATACAGCAAAAAGGGCAAGTCTTCGCTGTTCAAGAGCAAACCTCAGCAATTGCGTGAAGTGCCATCCGCTGAGCACAACCGCGAGAAGAACCGCTTCCTCGACCTGAGCCGGCCGTTCCTCGCCGACCTTGGCGTGACCAACAAGCAACACGAGCTGATCCCGGCGATGTCGCGCAAGTGGAAGCAGATCAACAAGTTCATCGAGGTCTTCAGCCATGCGCTGACCACGTCACCGCTGGCGCTGGACAAGCCGGTTCAGGTGGCGGATTTCGGTTCGGGCAAGGGTTACCTGACGTTCGCGATTCACGATTATCTGCGCAACACCTTGAAAGCCGAAGGCGTGGTGACCGGCGTCGAGTTGCGCGAAGAGATGGTGGATTTGTGCAACGCCGCGGCCGCAAAGCTGGAGCATCCGGGGCTGGTGTTCAAGTGCGGTGATGTGCGTAGCGTCGCGCCGAGTGAGCTGGACGTGATGATCGCGCTGCATGCCTGCGACATCGCCACCGACTATGCGATTCACACCGGTATTCGTTCCGGCGCCTCGATCATCATGTGCTCGCCGTGCTGCCACAAGCAGATCCGCCTGCAAATCCAGAGCCCGGCACTGCTCAAGCCGATGCTGCAATACGGTCTGCATTTGGGCCAGCAAGCGGAAATGGTCACCGACAGTTTGCGTGCGTTGTTCCTGGAAGCCTGCGGTTACGAGACCAAGGTGTTCGAGTTCATTTCACTGGACCACACCAACAAGAACAAGATGATCCTGGCGGTCAAACGAGCCGAGCCGGTTGATCCGGCCCAGCTGTTGGTGAAGATTCAGGAGCTGAAGGATTTCTACCACATCAGCGAACATTGCCTGGAAACCCTGCTGCGTTCCGACGGTTACCTGTGATCCTGTGGGAGCGAGCTTGCTCGCGATGGCGGACTGGCAGTCAATAGAGATGTTGAATGTCAGGGCCCCTTCGCGAGCAGGCTCGCTCCCACATGGGGCTTGACGGCCGTCTTGCGTCCCAACATCACGGTCACGATCACCCCGGCGGCAAACAGCCAGGTGATCGGCTCGATGTGTTCGCCGAAGAACAGCGCCGAAAAAGCGATGGTGAAGAAGATCTGCAACAGCTGGATCTGACTGACCCTGGCAATACCGCCCATCGCCAGCCCGGCGTACCAGGCAAAGAAACCGATGAACTGCGAGAACAGCGAGACGTAACCGAAGGCCCACCAGGTCTTGGCCGAAATCTCGCCCTGATGTTGCAGCGCCAGGTACACCACCGGCCCGATCAGCAACGGCGTCGACAGCACCAACGCCCAGCAGATCACCTGCCAACCGCCCATCTCCTTGGCCAATCGGCCGCCCTCGGCGTACCCCAAACCGCCCACGGCAATCGCGCCGAGCATCAGCAAGTCACCGGCCTGAATGCTGCCGGCCCCGCTGATCAGCGCATAACCCAGCACTAGCGCACTGCCCAGCGCGGCGCAGGCCCAGAAGGCTTTCGACGGTCGTTCGTGGGACAACCACGCGGCGTACAGTGCCACGCACAATGGCTGTAAGCCGTTGACCAGAGCACCGTGAGACGCCGGCAAGGTTTGCATCGCCCAGGCGGACAACACCGGGAAGCCGAGGATCACCCCGGCAATCACCAGGGTCAGGCCTTTGACCTGTTTCCAGGTCGGCCACTTCTCCCGGCGCCACAGCAACAACATCGCCGCCGGAACTGCCGCGAACAGCGCACGGCCCAGGCCGTTGAGCAGCGGATGGAGTTCCTGCACGACGATCCGTGTGAAGGGCAGGGTGAGGCTGAAGATCACAACGCCGAGCAGACCGAGGGCCATGCCGGTGTTTTCGCGCGAGGACATGATGGCAACCAGAATCGTGGGTGGCGGGAAGACCTTCATCTAGCCATAAACGCTGGGTATGCCGCTGTTACAGCTAGGCACAAAGATAGGCGTACAGTTTGAGGACGCCTTCGCGAGCAGGCTCGCTCCCACAGGGGAATGCATTCCAATGTGGGAGCGGGCTTGCTCCGGGCGGCGATCCGACGAAGAACGATAACGCCGTAGTAGCTGGTTATTACCCGACCCCGCAGATAAGGACTACTTTGAATACTCCTGCAGGCCCACGTATTTCCCAGAGGAGTCATCCCCATGGCGGCTAAAAAAATTCTGATGCTGGTCGGCGATTACGTCGAAGACTACGAAGTGATGGTGCCGTTTCAGGCGCTGTTGATGGTTGGCCACACGGTGCACGCCGTTTGCCCGGACAAAACCGCCGGTCAGACTGTACGCACGGCGATCCATGACTTCGAAGGCGACCAGACCTACAGCGAAAAACCCGGTCACCTGTTTGCCCTGAACTTCGACTTCGCCAAGGTCAAGTCCGAGGACTATGACGCCCTGCTGGTGCCGGGCGGTCGTGCGCCGGAGTACCTGCGCCTGAACGAAAAAGTCCTGGAACTGGTGCGCGCGTTCGACAAGGCCGGCAAACCGATTGCCGCCGTGTGTCACGGTGCACAATTGTTGGCGGCCGCGGGGATTCTCGAAGGTCGCGAGTGCAGCGCCTACCCGGCCTGTGCTCCGGAAGTGCGCCTGGCGGGCGGTACGTTCATCGATATCCCGGTGACGGAAGGCCACGTACAAGGCAATCTGGCCACTGCGCCAGCCTGGCCGGCGCACCCGAGCTGGCTCGCCGGTTTCCTCGGGTTGCTGGGCACCAAAATCACGCTGTAACGAGGGACCTTTCCATGTGCGAGCTCTACGTCAAAGCCGATCCGATTCTCTACGAATCGCGCTCCCGCTCGCTGCGCATCTGCGGGGTGGTCACCACCCTGCGGCTGGAGAATCAGTTCTGGGACATCCTCAGCGAAATCGCCGAGGCCGACGGCATGACCACCAACCAGTTGATCGCCAAGCTGTATGAAGAGGTGATGGACTACCGCGGCGAGGTGGTTAATTTTGCCTCGTTTTTGCGGGTCAGTTGTACGCGGTATCTGAGTCAGCGACGGGTGCAGTCACCGGAGTTATCAGTGGTGCGCGTGGTGGTGAAGTAGGGCAGGTTGGTCTTTACTCTGAAGCGCGAAACCTCTCAATTGCCAAGGAGAAAGAGCATGTCTGGATGGTATGAAGTGAGCAAAAGCAGCAATGGTCAGTTCAAATTTGTACTGAAGGCCGCTAACGCGGAAACCATTCTGACCAGCGAGCTGTACACCACCCGCGCTGCCGCTGACAAAGGCATCGTGTCGGTTCAGAGCAACAGCCCGAAGGATGAACGCTACGAGAAGAAAACCACCAAGGATGGCCATCCTTACTTCAACCTCAAGGCCGGTAACCACGAGATCATCGGTAGCAGCGAGGCTTACACCTCCACTGCCGCGCTGGAGAAAGGCATCGCCAGCGTGAAGGTCAACGGGCCGACCACGGTGATCAAGGACAAGACCTTGCCGGTGCTCTGAACACACCGACGATCTAATGTGGGAGCGGGCTTGCTCGCGAAGGCGTTGTATCAGGCAACATTGATGTCGACTGACACTCCCTCTTCGCGAGCAAGCCCGCTCCCACATTTGACCGCGTTCCCCTGTGGGAGCGAGCCTGCTCGCGATGGCGTCAGCCGCGTCGCCGCTAAACCTCGACCGGAACCGTCAGCTTCGGGCTGCCGAGCGCATGCGTCTTCGAATCAAAAAATCGCAACTCACTCCCGGTCCCTTCAAACACCTTCGCGTAATGCCGCTTCTGGTGCTGAATGAACGCCTTGCTGCGCGGATAAATCGAGATCGCCACCACCTGCGGTTTCGCCTGGCGCAAGGCGTGGATGATGTGGCTGTCCTGCTCACCCAGGGCATGACCGAACAGGCACAACCCGTCGCCATGGCAAAGTAACTGGTCGTAGCAGAACGACAGATAGTCCGAGCTGCGAATGGTTTTGAGCTTGTCCTGCGCCGGACCTTCATTGACGAACAGCGGCACGTCGTCGAGGGTCTTGATCGTGTTGTTGATCGCGAAACTGCCGAGCAGCGTGCCCTCGGTCGATATCAGTTTGCGCGCCGTGCCGTCCTGATTCCGCACCAGATGCAACCCGCCGTGCAGGTAAAGCAGCCGGGTTTTATCGGTCGCCGTGGCGCTCAGATCAAAGCTCGATTCTGCCCCCTGAAACAGGTCGCTGATCGCATCAGGCTGGTGCTGAGTCGCCCAGTAGTTGAGCAAGTCGTAGTTGGTGGTGAACACCGTCCGGTAGCGGCCCAGTTCCTGATTGATCGTCGCCAGTGTTGAAGGCACCACCAGCCGCCACGGGATGTGCACCGCGTGCACGGTGTTGATCAGCGCTTCCTTGATTGCGTAGTAACGATTGCGCGGTGCGGCAGAACTCACGGCCAGGGCCTTGTTGACCCGGCTGGTGGTTTTCAGTGCGCTGAGCACCTGCTCGAAGCTGCGCGTCTGCAGGGCGTCGAACACGCTCAGCTCGGACTGGCTCAAGGGTTTTTCTTCGACGGTACGGGCGTTTTCGAACAGCGAGTCGTAGCCGAAGTCGTCCCACACGGCGCGGCTGGCGCCGTTGCCCACCAGCAGGCCGCTGAACGAGGCGGTGGCGCGCAAGGCGTTCCAGTCTTCAAGTTGGGCATCAACATCCTGGAAATCGGTCATTGCGGTCAAAGTCTCAAAGCAAAAGGTCTGGTGGGCGGCGACTTTATCACGACCAAGACTTGAGCCAGATCAAGTTACTTAATGACCGATAGGTCGATCCTGTGGGTACCCGCTGGATCGGCGCTGCCGATTCGGCCTCAGCCAGGAGACTCGCTCATGAGCAGCACGTTTTTCATTCCCTCCGTGAACATCATGGGCATCGGTTGCCTCGACGAAGCCATGGACGCCATTAGCAAGTACGGTTTTCGCAAGGCGCTGATCGTCACCGACGCCGGGCTGGCCAAGGCGGGTGTCGCGAAGATGATTGCCGAGAAGCTGGCAATGAAGGACATCGAATCGGTGATTTTCGACGGCGCCAAGCCTAACCCGAGCATCGCCAACGTCGAGAGCGGTCTGGGTCTGCTGAAGGAGACCCGCTGTGACTTTGTGGTGTCCCTGGGCGGCGGTTCGCCCCATGACTGCGCCAAAGGCATCGCGTTATGCGCAACCAACGGCGGGCAGATTCGCGATTACGAAGGCGTCGATCAATCCACCCAACCGCAACTGCCACTGATCGCCATCAACACCACCGCCGGCACCGCCAGCGAGATGACCCGTTTCTGCATCATCACCGACGAATCCCGTCACGTGAAAATGGCCATTGTCGATCGCAACGTCACGCCGCTGCTGTCGGTCAACGACCCGGCGTTGATGGTCGCCATGCCCAAGGGCCTGACGGCTGCCACTGGCATGGACGCACTGACCCACGCCATCGAAGCCTACGTTTCCACGGCGGCCAATCCGATCACCGATGCCTGCGCACTGAAGGCGATCACGTTGATCAGCAACAACCTTCGCCTGGTCGTCCGCGACGGCAGTGACATGGCCGCGCGGGAAAACATGGCGTACGCGCAGTTCCTCGCCGGCATGGCGTTCAATAACGCATCGCTGGGTTATGTCCACGCCATGGCTCACCAGTTGGGCGGGTTCTACGACTTGCCTCATGGTGTGTGCAACGCGGTCCTGCTGCCCCACGTACAAAGCTTTAACGCGCTGGTTTGCGCCGATCGCCTCACCGATGTCGCCCTTGCGATGGGCGCCGATGTTCACGGTTTCACCCCGGAAGCGGGCGCCCAGGCGGCCATCGTGGCGATCCGCAGCCTGTCCAAAGACGTGGACATTCCCGCCGGTTTGCGTGAGCTTGGCGCCAAGCTCAACGACATCCCGATCCTCGCCACCAATGCCTTGAAAGACGCGTGTGGCCTGACCAATCCTCGCGTGGCGGATCAGCGCCAGATCGAGGAGATTTTCCGCAGCGCGTTTTAGGAAGTTTTACGACCGGGCGCGAGCATGACGCAAAGCATCGCGCCCAACGCCAGCAAGGTACACAACAGAGAAAGCGGCCATGCTTGCGGGCTCGCGATCAAACTGGCGATCCCGCCGATAACGGCGGCCATCAGTTGATGAATGAAACCGCTCAACGCCATCGCATACGCACCGCCGATCGGCGAACCGTCATTGGCCAGGGACAGGCTGACCGGATAAGTCAAAGACTGGCCGAACACCGCAACGCAATAGGGCAACCAGAACAGCAGCGCCACTGAAGTACCCGCCAGACTCCCCAGCAACATCACCGCGCTGCCGGCCAGCACCAGCCCTACGCCCGCCGTCATCAACCCGCGTTGACCGGTGCGAAGTACAAAGCCATTGACCCCCAAAGCCCCCAGAAAATAGGCCGCGCTGATCGGCCAGCCCAACAACCCGTATTCCACGGCCGACCAGTTGAACGGTCCTTGCAGAATCAGCGGCGCTGCGGTGTTGAACGCCACAATCACCCCGTACCCAAGGCCGCCGGTGAGGGCCGGCAACAGAAAGGCTCGATGACGCAAAATGCGCCAGTAACTCGGCCAGGCGGATGACGGGGCATTCTCCTCGGCCAGCACCGGGAACGTAACCCGGACCACGACCAACCCCATCATCAGACTCACACCCCCCAACAGATAGAAAATCGCTGGCCAGCCCAGCGCTATCTGGATGATCGACCCCAGGTATTGGCCGATCCCCAGCGCCACCACAAAGGAAATCGAAATCCAGGACAACGCCTTGGCCAGAAGATCACCGCGGAAACTGTCGCGGATCAGCACCCGGGCCATGACCGAAATGCCGCTGGCGCCAATGCCCTGAACCAGTCGAAACGCCAGGAACGATTCAAGCGTCTGGCTCAGGGGCAGGGCCAGATTGCCCAACCCGTAGATGCCCAGCGCGGCGAGCAGCACCGGTTTGCGGCCGATGCGCTGGCCCAGGCTGCCCCAGAACAACATCGGCAACGCCATGCCGATCAGATACACCGCCAGCCCCCAGGAAACCTGCGAGGCGTCGGCGGACAGATCCCGGGCCATGTCCGGCAGCGCCGGCAGGTAAATGCTCATGCCCAACTGGGCGAGGAAAACCGTGCAGCAGGTGACGAGGAGGGTGGTGCTGCTCTTCATTGAATCTTCCCTGATTTCAGTTCAACAGCCGATGTCCCGGCCTTGAGTGCGTAAAAGCTCGGTAATGAGTTCACAAAAGTGTCGGATCAGCGTCGGTTCCATGTCGGCGCGCAGGGTGATTCTGATGGCCGCCTTGCCTTGTGCGACCACCGGGAAAAACACGGCCGAGGTGAAGAAACCGTGATTGGCCAGTTCCATGGCGATGCTGTTGGCCAGCGCTGCTTCGCCGCAGTTGACCAATCGAATGGCCATGTTGCTGTTGTGTTGATCGGTGCGGATGAGGCTGTCGAAGAGCTGGATATTACCCTGAAGTTTTTCCTGTAACGCGGCAAATTCTGGCGTGCGATGAAGCTGGATGGACGCTCTGCCCGCGCCAATGGCTGCACTGTTCAGGCTTTGCGACCAATTGCTGGGGCCGCCGTAACGGGCAATGAGCCTCTTCTGCCGTTCATTGCCCAGCATCACCAGACCACCGCTGGCGCCAAACGACTTGGCCAGCGAGGCGACGATCAGGCAGTCATCCCCCAGGGTGTGCAACCTGGGGCGCACGAGGCCAGCGCCGAATGTTCCGACGGCGGACAGCGCGTGGGAATCGTCCAGATAGAGAAACAACCCATAGCGGTCCTTGAGATACAAAAGACTGTCCAGGTCTGCGACCCCGCCCATGCTGTAGGCACCGTCGGCGACATACGCGACGGTGCGGTGTTGCTGGCACTGCTTCTCGAGAAAATCCATGTCGTTATGAGGACAGGTCACGACCGTGGTTTCATCGGCGCAGGCGGCTTTGAGGTGATTCATCGAGTAGTGCGCCAACCGGTCGAAGACCATCACGGGAGGGCGGTTCTCCGTGAACACGCCGCTGGCCAGCAACGGCAGGATTCCGGCACTCGCGGCACTGCACGACAAGGTGCTGAGGCAGCTGGCGCCGAACAACTCGGACAGTTCGGTTTCGTACTGTTCCAGAATCGCCAGCTTGCAGCGGTTCTTTGAGTTGGCGACGCGCAGGGTGCCGGTTTCCCACAGGGTGTTCATGGCGCCGTCGAGAATGTCGGGATGGTGATCCAGGCCCAGGTACGACGTCGTGCAGAAATGATGAAACGCGCGCCCGTGTTGATCGAGCATCCGGTTGGCACTTTTGATTTCGACGTTGAGCCCCGAAATTTTCCCGGCCTCAGCGCTCTCCCAATCGTGATCGGCCAACGCGATGACTTTGCGGTAGTTGGTGTAGCGGTTTGCCGCCTGTGCTGTCTGGTCCATATGAAAATGACTTTCCTTGAGTGAAACGATCCATGGGGTTGTTGCAGTTCGTGTGTGTTTCCAGACTTTACAGAGCACGGCGGAGGCTTTGAATCGGCTGTTTCCGGTACGGCTGAGTGTTACAAGAGATTTATGTGTAGGGCGATGCCTCGTGATGTTGTGGGCAATTTGCTTTGCCGAGTCGCGTAGAAACCGGGCTATCCTGCCGACTCAGTCGAACAGAAGTCATCGAGCCCTCCATGCTGCAAAAAAGCCTGATCCGCCGCCTCGACCTGATCACTCTCCAGCTGTTTGTCGCCGTTCATGAGGAGGGCACGCTGACCCGTGCCGCCGCGCGTGAAGCCATCGCCGTGTCGGCGGCCAGCAAGCGGCTGATGGAGTTGGAAGAAGCGCTGGGCATCAGTCTGTTCGTGCGCCAGGCCAAGGGCATGACCCTGACGCCGGCCGGTGAAACCTTGTTGCACCATGCCCGGCAGATGCTGTTCAACGTCGAGAAAATGGGGCTCGAACTGGGCGAGCACAGCCACGGTATTCGCGGCTATGTGCGGATGCTCGCCAACCTGTCGGCGATCATTCAGTTTCTGCCCGAAGACCTGCGAGACTTTTCCGAGCGTCATCCTCAGGTCAAGACCGACCTTGAAGAGCGCCCCAGCAGCGGGGTGATTCAGGGTGTGCTGGATGGCGTGGCGGACCTGGGGATCTGCTCCAGTGACAGCGACGTCAAAGGTTTGCACAGCGTGCTTTATCGACAGGACAAACTGATGGTGTTGATGCTGCCCGATCATCCGCTGGCGAGTCGTTCCAGCCTGGCCTTCGCCGATACGCTGGACAGCGATTACGTCGGTCTGCACTCCGCCAGTTCGATCAATATGCGAACCCACGCGGCCGCGCGCCAGGCCGGCAAAGTGTTGCGGTTACGGATTCATGTACCGGGTTTCGACGCCATGTGCCGGATGGTTCAGGCCAACATGGGCATCGGCATCCTGCCGCAAAAGGCCTATGAACTGTTTGGTCGGGCGCTGGGCTTGCACGCGGTGCCGTTGACGGATGACTGGTCGGATCGCGCGTTGGTTCTGGTGGTGCGCGATGAAGCGGCGCTGTCGCCGGTGAGCCGGATGTTGTTTGAGCAGTTGCGTGGGGTGGTCTGAGCGTTCGCGTTTCGCGAACGCTCGTTGCCAACTGAAGGTTGGATTCCAGCCCCCGTGGTCCTCTAGCCTTGGCTCATATTCCAAGAACAACATGAGGTACCCCGCGATGACTGCCCCCTTGAGTGCAATCAAAGTGATCGAGATCGGCACGCTGATCGCCGCGCCATTCGCTGCGCGCATGCTCGCCGAGTTCGGCGCCGACGTGATCAAGATCGAAGCCATGGGTCAGGGCGACCCGCTGCGCAAATGGCGCAAGCTGCACGAAGGCACGTCGCTGTGGTGGTACCTGCAATCGCGAAACAAGAAGTCCCTCGCACTGAATCTGAAATCCCCCGAAGGCATTGAACTGGTCAAGCAACTGGCGACCAGCGCCGACGTGCTGATCGAAAACCTGCGTCCTGGCGCCCTGGAGAAACTCGGTCTGGGCTGGGACGTGTTGCACGCCCTCAACCCTAACCTGACGCTGGTGCGTATATCCGGTTATGGCCAGACCGGCCCGTACCGCGATCGTCCTGGGTTCGGTGCGATCGGCGAGGCCATGGGCGGGATCCGCTACACCACCGGCACCCCCGGTTCACCCCCGGCCCGGGTGGGCGTCAGCCTCGGCGATTCCCTGGCTTCGCTGCACGCGGTGATCGGTGCCTTGATGTCGCTGCTGCGGGTCAAGACCGGGCAGGGAGGTGGGCAAGTGGTCGATGTGTCGCTGGCTGAAAGTGTGTTCAACGTCATGGAAAGCCTGGTGCCGGAATACGACATGCTCGGCCATGTTCGTGAGCGCAGCGGCGGGGCCTTGCCGGGCATTGCGCCGTCCAATACTTACCTGACGGCCGATGGCGCCTACGTGGTGATCGCCGGTAACAGCGACCCGATCTACAAGCGCTTGATGGACGTCATCGGTCGCCGTGATCTGGCCGATGCGCCGGAGTTTGCCCATAACGACGGGCGTGCCGCCAAGAGCAACGTGCTCGATGCGGCGATCACTCACTGGACCAGCAGCCTGCCGATCGACGAGGTGTTGTCGGCACTGGAAGCGGCCGAAGTCCCGGCCGGGCGCATCTATTCAGTCGCCGACATCGTCGCCGATCCGCACTATCAGGCGCGGGACATGCTGCTCAACGCCGACCTGCCCGGCGGCGCCACGGTGAAGATGCCCGGCATTGTGCCGAAAATGTCCGAGACGCCCGGTGGCGTTAACTGGTCCGGACCTACGTTGGGCCAGCACACCGACGACATCCTCGCGGGGCTGGGCCTTACGGGTTCGGACATCGAACGGCTGAAAGCTCAAGGGGTGGTGCAATGATCACTGATTTTTCCGAGACCCTGATTGTTCAGGAAGTCTCCCCCCGCGACGGCTTGCAGATCGAGCCGACCTGGGTCGAAACCGTCGACAAGATTGCCTTGATCGATCAGCTGTCGCTGGCTGGTTTCAGCCGCATCGAAGCAGGCTCGTTCGTTTCCCCCAAGGCGATTCCGGCGCTGCGCGATGGTGAGCTGGTGTTCAAGGGCATCACCCGGCAACCGGGGGTGATTTACGTCGCGCTGATCCCCAACCTGAAAGGCGCGCAACGGGCGCTGGCGACGAGGGCCGACGAGTTGAATCTGGTGATGTCCGCCAGCCAGACCCACAACCTGGCCAACATGCGCATGCGTTGCGAAGCCTCATTGGCCGCGTTCGGCGAGATCGTGCAATACGTTCGCGGGACGACGGTGCGACTCAACGCCAGCATCGCCACCACCTTCGGCTGTCCGTTCGAAGGCAAGATCGATGAGGATCGCGTGCTGCAAATCGTCGAGGCTTATCAGGAGCTCGGGATCCAGGGCATTACCTTGGCCGACACTACGGGTATGGCCAATCCGCGGCAGGTTGATCGTCTGGTGCGGCGGGTCTTGCAGCGAGTTTCGCCGGCTGATCTGACCCTGCATTTCCACAACACCCGCGGCCTCGGTCTGTGCAACGTGCTGGCCGCTTATGAGGCCGGTGCCCGACGCTTCGACGCGGCACTGGGCGGGCTCGGCGGTTGCCCGTTCGCGCCGGGTGCCTCGGGCAATATTTGCACTGAAGATTTGGTCAACCTGTGCGATGAGATCGGCATTCATACCGGCATCGATCTGCCGCTGTTGCTGCAATTGTCGCGAGGGTTACCCGCGCTGCTGGGCCACGAAGTGCCCGGTCAGCTGGCCAAGGCTGGACGCAATTGTGATCTGCATCCAAGCCCTTCCTGACCACACCGAATCCCCTGTGGGAGCGGCGGTGCGGCGATCCGACTTGCTCGCGAAGGCGGCGTGTCAGTCGACATCAATGCTGAATGTCAGACCGCATTCGCGAGCAAGCCCGCTCCCACAGTAAAAGCATTCATCCCCGAGCCTCTCAACCAGACAACAAAAACAATCGGACACCCACGGGCAGTCCGCCTGGAGAACCATCATGAGCCTTAATGTACTGGAGGCGGGCGCGAGCCCGTCCGTTAGCCACGACGAAGAAAAAGCCCTGGTCAGCAAAGTCGCCTGGCGCCTGATGCCGTTGATCATGGTCTGCTACCTGTTCGCGTTTTTCGACCGCATCAACATCAGCTTCGCCAAGTTCCAGCTGCAGACCGACCTGAGCCTGAGCGACACCGCTTACGGCCTCGGCGCCGGGTTGTTCGTGGTCGGTTACGTGATCTTCGAAGTGCCGAGCAACATGATGCTGTACAAGGTCGGCGCCCGCCGCTGGATCGCCCGGATCATGATGTCCTGGGGCCTCGCCACTGCGGCCATGGTCTTCGTCAACAGCGAATGGCAGTTCTACGCGCTGCGCTTTGTGATTGGCGCGATGGAGGCCGGTTTTGCGCCGGGAGTCCTGTATTACCTGACGCTGTGGTTCCCGCAGCACTATCGCGGACGCATCACTTCGATGCTGTTTCTGTCGTCGGCGTTTGCCGGTCTGGTTGGCGCACCGTTCTCCGGGCTGGTGCTGCAACACCTCGACGGTTTTATGGATATGCGCGGCTGGCACTGGCTGTTTTTGCTCGGCGGTGTGCCTTGCATTGGCCTCGGCTTGCTGGTGCTGACATTGCTCAAAGACCGCATCGAAGACGCCCATTGGCTGACGCCCTCAGAGAAAACGTTGCTGGCCAGCCGTATCGCTCAACATGAACCGCACAAGAGCGGCGGCTCGTTGCTCGCCGCACTGCGGATTCCGGGTTTCCTGACCCTCGGGCTGATCTACTTCCTGATTCAGGTGGCGTCCTACGGCTTGAACTTCTGGGCCCCACAACTGATTCGCAGCGCGGGCACCGAGAGCCCGGTGATGATCGGTTTGCTGACCGCCATCCCTTACATCTGCGGCGCCATCAGCATGGTGGTGATCGGGCGGTTGTCCGACTCGACCGGTGAACGGCGCAAGTTTGTCGCAGGTCTGGTCGCGGTGGGCGCGGTGGGGTTCTTCTGTGCAGGGATTTTCGCTAACCACACGACCTTCCTGATTGTCGCGCTGGGCTTGCTTGGTGCCGGGATCATCGCGTCTATCCCGAGCTTCTGGACTCTGCCGCCAAAACTGCTGGCCGGTGCTGGCGCAGGGGCCGCTGGCGGGATAGCAGTGATCAACACCCTCGGCCAGTTCGGCGGCATCGTCAGCCCGGTGATGGTGGGGCGGATCAAAGACCTGACGGGCAGCACCACGCCGGCGCTGTATGTCATCGGCGTCGCGGCACTGATCGCCGTCGCGCTGCTGATGTGGGGGTTGCCGCAGAAGCTGCGCACGCTCGACAAGTTTTAAAAGTTTCGCAGGCTACCCCAGCCCCTACATGGACCACGCATCCCTGTAGGAGTTGGCGCAGCCTGCGATCTTTTGATCTTCAAGACGTCGCAATAATCGCCTTTGCCGGCGAAGTATCGAACTGAATCAACACCACTCCAGCCATTAACAACACCGCCCCAAGCACCCGCGGCAACGTCATCTCCCGCTCCACCAACCCAAACCACCCGAAGTGATCCAGCACCAGCGAAGCAACCACCTGTCCCGCCAGCGCCAAAGCAATAAACCCCGATGCCCCGAGTTTGGGCAGCAACATCAGCGCCAACGAAATAAAGCACACCCCAAACGCACCGCCGGCCCACATCCACAACGGCGCCTTGCTGATGAACGCCAGCGACGGCAACGGCAAGCGCAGCGCCAACATAACCGGCAACAACACCACAATACTCACCAACAACGACGCGAGGGTCGCCCACAACGGATGGCCCAAACCACGCCCGAGGTTGGCGTTGATCGCGCTTTGAAAAGGCACCACCGCTCCGGCTATCACGGCCAGCAGCAACAGCCCGGCCCAATGCAACGTACTCATGATGAATCTCCAACAGGTTTTGCTGGACTCTAGAGTATTCGTCGCGCAGATTTAAATTCCAAATAGCTATTCAGAACATGCATCAGATGAATGATCTTCGGCGCGTCGACCTCAATTTGCTGGTGATCCTCGACGCCTTGCTCAGCGAGCAACACGTGACCCGTGCCGCCGAGCGCCTGCACCTGAGTCAGCCGGCCGTCAGTCATGCCTTGGCGCGGTTGCGTGATCTGCTCGGCGATCCTTTGCTGGTCCGGGCGGGCGCCAACCTCGTGCCAACCCCGCGAGCCCTGGAGTTGATGGCGCCTTTGACCGAAACCCTGGCTCAGGTGCAATCGCTGCTGGCGCCGAATACCTTCGATCCGGCCACCGCCAAGCGCACGTTCCGACTGGCGATGTCCGACTATGGCGCTGCAATCGTTCTGCCGGGGTTGATCCGGACCTTGCGCCGGGAAGCTCCGGGCATCGATCTGCAAATCAGCCATGCCAGCCGCGAAGGCATGCTCGAGGGGGTGCTCAACGGCGACATCGACGTGGCGGCAGGCGTCTTTCCAGAGTTGCCGAACGAGTTGCGCAGCACGCCGCTGTTTGAAGAGCACTACGCCTGTCTGGTCGACCGCAACAGCCTGCCCGCCGATGGCGTACTTGACCTGCCAACCTACCTCGCCCGACCCCACGTCCTGCTGGAAATGCGCGGCAGCGGCACCCCGGAAATAGAACGGGCCCTGACAGCCCTGCGTGAGCGCCGTCGCGTGGCGATCAGCCTGCCGCACTGGAGCGTCGCTCCGGAATTCATCAGTGGCACCGACCTGATCCTCACCGTCGCTTCCCGGGGGTTGCTCAATATCGATGAGCAGTCGTTGATCGTGGTTCCGCCGCCGTTTCATATTCCGTCGTTTACGTTTGTGTTGGTTTGGCACAAACGGCGGGGTGGGGATCAGGCGTTGAACTGGTTGAATGGGCGGATTGGGGAGGGGATAGTGCGTGGCGACCAAACCACTGGCTCATCAATTAACGATTGAGGTAAAAAATTGCTCACTGGCCTCAACCACCTGACCCTCGCCGTCACCGACCTGAACCGCAGCGTGGCGTTCTATCACGATCTGCTGCAACTTCAGCTTGAAGCCACGTGGGACACCGGCGCCTACCTCTCACTGCCGGGGCTCTGGCTGTGCCTTTCCCTCGATCCACTGCGCAACTCCGAACCCGCCGCCGATTACACCCATTTCGCCTTTAGCATTAACGCAACAGACTTCCCACTCTTCGTCGAACGCCTGCGATCCGCCGACGTCCAGGAATGGCGTGATAACCGGAGCGAAGGCGCATCCTTCTATTTCCTCGACCCGGACGGCCACAAGCTCGAAGCCCATGTTGGCGATCTGGCGTCACGACTGACGGCCTGCCGGCAGCGGCCCTATGCGGGAATGAAGTTCTTCGACGATCTGTAAGTCGGGTTCCGGGAACCTGAGATAGACTTGCGTGCATTCACCCCGGTTCAACAGGACTTCCAATGACCCCATCGCTGCTAATGGCTGTTCTCGCCTCGGGCTTTATCTACGGCATCACGCCGGGGCCGGGTGTGTTGGCGGTGTTCGGCATCGGTGCGGCGCGTGGTCGGCGGGCCGGGGCGGGGTTCCTCTGCGGGCATTTGCTGGGGGATGTGGTCTGGTGCAGCACTGCGCTGATCGCGATTGTCGGTGCGCGGGAAATCGGCAGCACCGCGTTCGATGTGCTGGGTGTGCTCAGTGGGCTGTATCTGTTCTGGCTCGGTCTGCGCGCGGTTCGCGCTCGTCGCAGCAGTGTCGAAGCGCCACAGGGCCCGGCGCGGCAGCCGTTCTGGCACGGCATTCTGTTTGGCCTGACCAATCCGAAGGCTTACCCGGTGGCGGTAGCGACTTTTACGGCGCTGCTGTCCAGCCGTGCCGAATTGCTGCATTGGTCGATGCTGCCGTGGCTGATTGTCCTGAGCTTCGTTGGTGGCCTTATGGCCTACGCTATCCTCATTGGCATTGTCGGCGCGCGGCAGGTGCGCAGCTTGTACCAGCGCCATGAGCTGTTGATCACCCGGTTGTGTGGGGTGATGTTTATCGGTTTCGCCATCAACGCCCTGGCGCATGCATTGCCGGGGTTGGTGACGAACAAGGCGTGAGGCTGATTGCAAGGAAGCGTCAGACGTACTGAGGGGGCAGGGAAGGTTCTTTATTGCTGCATTGTCCGGACACGCTCACCGCACTATGGCAACCAGAAATTCCGCGCCGTTGGCGAGCTTTATCGATCTCTTGCTGGACGCAGTCTGTGCGGTCGACAAACAAGGTCGCTTCGTATTTGTCAGCGCGGCCTGCGAGCGTATCTTCGGTTATACCCCCGAAGAGCTGATCGGCCAGCCGATGATCGACCTGGTGCACCCCGCTGATCGTCAGCGCACCCTCGATGCCGCGCGGGAGATCATGGGCGGCGACCCCAAGCTCAATTTCGAAAACCGCTACCTGCGCAAAGATGGCCGCGTGGCGCACATCCTCTGGTCGGCGCGCTGGTCGGAGGTCGACCAACTGCGCATCGCCGTGGCGCGCGACATCACTGAGCGCAAGCAGGCCGAATCCCGGCAAGCGGCGTTGTATGCGATCTCCGAAGCGGCCCACGCGGCGGAAGATTTACTGGCGCTGTTCAAACGCATCCATTTGATTATCGGAGAATGGCTGCCGGCGCTGAATTTCTCCGTGGCGCTGTATGACGAACACTGTGCGCAGCTGAATTTCCCTTATCACGTGGACGACCTGGAGCCGCAACCCGAGCAGCCCGGAACGATCACCGGGCGCCTCTGCGCCGAGGTGATTCGCAGCGGCCAGCCGATTCTGCTGACACCGGATCAGGACAATTTGCCGGAAGGGTTTGAGGCGCTGGTCGCGGGACAGCATTCGCCTTGCTGGCTGGGCGTGCCGTTGAGTTCACAAAACGGCACCATCGGTGCGTTGATCGTCAAAAGCGTGCCCGGTGGTGAGCGCTACACCGAACAGGACAAGGAGCTGCTGCAATACGTTTGCGCCCAGGTCGCCACAGCGATTGAGCGCAAGCAATTGCATGCCAGGCTGCAGCGCATGGCCCAGTACGACCAACTGACTCAACTGCCCAACCGAGAGTTGCTGCGTGAACGGCTTAAAGACTCACTGACGCTGGCGCGGGCGGATTCCGGGCGTATGGCATTGCTTTATGTCGACCTCGACCGTTTCAAGGAAGTCAACGACACCCACGGTCATGCAGTCGGCGACATGCTGCTGCAAGCTGTCGCCAACCGGCTCAAGGGCTGTGTGCGCGAAACCGACACGGTGGCGCGCATCGGCGGCGATGAGTTTGTGGTGTTGTTGCACAGCATCCACGCCTCGGAAGACGCCGACAGCGTGGCGGGAAAAATCCGACAAGTCCTGGCTCAACCCCTGCGTCTGGACGGCCACAGTCTGATCATCCAGACGAGCATCGGCGTTGCGCGATACCCCGACCACGGCACTGAAGAAAAGCAGCTGTTCAGGCATGCCGATGAGGCTATGTACGCCGCCAAGCGCCAAAATCATCAGCGCCTCGGGGCCTGAAAAATCTGCCACCGTTCGTCGCGGCGATTTCAACTTTTCTAAACCTTTGCGGTGATCGAAATTCTGATTCTATGCGGGCTCCTGCTCGCCGCGATCATCACCAAGAGGTAGAGAATCATGCCTAATTCAAGAAACTCGAACTCGGGAAACTTCGCCAACGATCGAACGAAGGCGTCTGAAGCCGGTCGCAAAGGTGGGAAAACTACCACCACGACTGTCGATAAAGATCCTGCGAAACCCGATATGGGCCGCAAAGGTGGTCAGAAATCGAAGTAGCGGTGAAGGTAGTTTTGATTGAGAGGCGGGAGCGTAAGCTCCCGTTTGAATTTTTTACGAGGAGGGCGCGACCATGAGCCGGATGGCCACCCGATTACGCAATGCCAGTTTTGCCACGTTGCTGGGCCTGTGCGCCAGCAGTGCCTTTGCCCAGTCCCCCGCCGAATTCATCAACGATGCATCGGCCAAAGGCATGGCCGACATCGAAGCCAGCCGCCTGGCGCACCAGAAAACCGAATCCAAAGAGGTCAAGGACTACACCATCGTCGTCATCAACGACCGCACCACCGCCAACCAGCACCTGGCGAAAATCGCCAAGCAACTGGATTTGCCGGTGGCTCCGCGCGAGGAGGTAGTCGATAAAGCCAAAGCCTTGATGCCGCAAGTGCAGGACGGCGCGAGCTTCGACCAGGCCTACGCGGCCAGTCAGGTGAAAACCACCCAGGAAGCCATCGAACAGCTTCAACAGGTAGCGCAGACCACCGACGTGCCTGAAATCAAAGCCTTCGCCGAAGAAACCCTGCCAAAATTGCAGAGCCATCTGCAAATGGCCAAGGCGCTGCAAGCCAGTCGCTAACCCACGAATTACGCGGGTGACCTCGGGCCACCCGCGATGTCCCGATCAGCATTCATTCAAATCCTGCTTACCTTTTTCCTGGACGACGGTGCCGTCCAGGGAAATCGTTTCGCCCTCGCCAAGTTGCCGATACTGCTTTCTCAGCGCTTCCAACTGCTTGAGGTCCAGCGCCTCAAGCCCCAGCATCGCGTTCTGCGCCTCCTTCGTCACCCGCAGCAACTCATCGACCTTCAAGTGCAAAATGTCCGTGTCGCGGTTCTGGGTGTTCTGGATCAGGAACACCATCAGGAACGTGATGATGGTCGTCGAAGTATTGATGATCAGTTGCCAGGTGTCGTTGAAGTGAAAAATCGGCCCACTCAGCCCCCACAGAAAAATCAGAATGATCGCCCCCATGAACGTCTTGGGGCTGCCGGCCCACAGGGCAAGTTTCTGAGCGACTTTTGCGAATTTCATTGCCGTGTTCCTTATAGGGATGCGCCTGATTTTCAGACAGCGACGGCGTGTTGGAAATTCTAATTACATTTGCATGTTCAATAAAAAACCGGCCCTTGAGGCCTAATGCTGTTCACTTAAGGTTGGGGTACATATCCGTTTCTGCGGTGATGGCTGCTGGCGGTTTCGCTTTTACAGCGACTCCCTTTTGCAGACGCCCAAAAGGAAGCAAAACGCTTTACCATTCGGTGCCTCGCCTAGGCTCGGCATGCCGTAACGAAGGCATTGCTCCGGGGGCCCGCCGCCATCGGCCATCCATGGCCGGGGGCGGCTACCGCGGCATCCTTGCCGCGGTRCCCCCTGCGCAACGCCTGCGTTCGGCCTCTGGGAAAGGGGCAGGCAGATCAAAAGCCAAAGCAACGGCAACGGCAACAGCAAGATCAGCAGCTTCGCGAGCAAGTCGAATCGTCGCACCGCCGCTCCCACATAAAGCAGATCGCGTACATCTTTTGCTTCTCACCACTCAACAGGCCGAGCGTTAGCTCGCCTGCAGCCTTTGATCTTGATGCACCGCCCCCTCGAGAGGCCGAGTGGAGGTTCTGCGCAGTGGGCAACCCGGCATGGATGCCGGGTTAGCCGCCCCCGGCCATGGATGGCCGATGGCGGCGGGCCCAAGCCTAGGCGGCAGGACCGGAGCGAGGGCATGCCGAGCCTAGGCGAGGCACCGAACGAAAGGGGCAGAAGCGCTTTGGTTACTTTCGCGCTTTTCGAAAGTGACCCGCTGTAAAAGCGAAACCGCCAGCAGCCATGACCGCAAAAACGGATATGCACACGAGCCTGGGGGTTTTAAACGGCTTTCTTGATCGGTATCAACCGCATAACCAGGCGGTCTCTGTAGTCTCAAGAGACCGACAGCCAGTGCGCTCACCCCAATGTTCGCCGTAGCGCGGGTTGCCTTGACCCAAGGCGAAAACACCATGATCTATCCGCTGATTCTGACCTTGCACCTGTTTGCCGCCCTGACTTTCATCGGCACGGTGTTCTTTGAAGTCCTGTTCCTGGAAAGCATCCGCAAACAGCTACCCGCCAGGGTGATGCTGCTGGTGGAGCAGGGCATCGGCCGCCGGGCTCGCTCGCTGATGCCGTGGGTGCTGCTGGTGTTGTTCGGTGCGGGGCTGGGCATGGTCTGGTTGCGTTACTTGCCAGCCCTGGCCTCACCACTGGCCTCATCGTTCGGCACATTGCTGGCGTTGAAAATCGCGGTGGCCGTGAGCGTGCTGCTGCATTTCCTCGGCGCCATGTTGTTGTTCAAAAGCGGCCGGATGAGCCCGCGATACCTGCACTTCATCCATGGCAGCCTGTTCTGCCACATGGTCGTTATCGTGCTGCTGGCCAAGGGCATGTTTTACCTGACGTGGTAATCGGGTTTGACCGGTGGTCCGTTGTGCAGACACTTCGCTTGCGCTTGATGCAAATCAAGGAGCATTGATGGTTAAACCCGGAGACTGAAAGTCCGCAGCCAGTCTCGGAGACCGTCATGCTCGATTTATTTCACAACCCAGGCGAGATCGCCCGGTGCGATCAAGGCGTGCTTGACCCTAACTGCCATGCCGACACACAAAAATTTCATGACGGTATTGGCTCTCTGGACCTGCTTCGTGCATTGCGCGTCAGCCGCCAGAAGTGCCGTCCGCTGTCCCTGAACGTGCAACTGCCTTCCAGCCTCAAGCCGTCTTCCTGTGCCCCGCGCGATATCGCCGGCGAGCACAACGGTATCGAGCAGTACCTTCAGCACCTGGAGCAGGAAATCGACCTCGTCGGTTGTCACCTGGGTGCGGAGCAACGGGTCGAGCAGTTTCATCTGGGAGGCGGAACTCCCGCACCTGCCCATCTGGAACGGCTGATGAGTCATCTGCGTGGCCGGTTCAATTTTCTCGAACATGAAGGCGGCGACTACAGCGTCGAGGTGGACCTTCACCACACCGACTGGTCGACCATGGGGTTGCTGCGCAATCAGGGATTCAATCACGTCAGCATTGGCGTTCCGGATATCGACACCGACTGTGACAGGTCGGTGGCCTGCTACCAGAACCCGGCGCCGATCCAGTCGCTCATGGATGCCGCGCGCACCTTTGGTTTTCGATCCATCAATGTCGATCTGGGGTTTGGCCATGCCTGGCAGACGCCAGACAGTTTTGCGCTGAAGCTGGCGAGCATTATCGAGCTGGAGCCGGACCGGCTGATGGTGTTCGATTATGCCCGGCCACCACGCCGCTATCGGCCGGTGCTCGGCGACAAAGTCAGAGCGCTGTGCAGCCAGGACGATAAAGGCGCGATGCGCCAGATCTGCTTTGATCAACTGCTGTGCGCGGGTTATCACTACATTGGTCTGGGGCAGTTTGTCCGGCCTGATGATGATCTGGCAGTCGCCCAGGAGCGCGGCCGGTTGCGCCGTACTTGCGAGGGTTTCTCCCGTCACGGCTATTGCGATCATGTTGGATTTGGTTTGGGCGCGATCAGCCAGATCGACGATTTGTACACGCAAAACACCGACGAGATTGAACGCTATCAGCAACAACTGGACATGCGGCAATTGCCGACGTGTCGAGGCTGGCGCTTCGAGGCGGGGGATCAGATCCGGCAAATGGTCACGGAGCGTCTGGCCTGTGATCAGGAACTGGATATCCGCGCCGTCGAGCGGCGCTACGGGCTGGTTTTTTCAAAGTACTTTTCCGCTGTCTGGCCGTTGCTGGAGCAATTGAGCCGGGATGGGTTGATTGAATTGTCAGACCGCTTCATCAGCATCCTTCCCGCCGGTCGGCCGGAAGTGGATGTCATCTGCAACCTGTTTGAAAAGGATTTGGGCGGTGCGAGGCATTAACCCCATTTGCGAGTTGATCGATCATGAACACGACATTTGATTTCAATCGCGCCCTGGTCGAAAAGTACGACCGCCCGGGGCCGCGCTATACCTCTTACCCCACGGCGCCGCAGTTTCACCAGGCGTTTGCCGTTGACGACTATCAGCGTGCCGCCCGTGACAGCAATCAGGTGGCCGCGCCGAAACCGTTGTCGGTGTACATCCACATCCCGTTCTGCAAAAGCCTATGTTACTACTGCGCCTGCAACAAAATCATTACCCAGAAAACCCATCGTGCCGTCGAGTACCTGAAGTACCTCAAGCGTGAAATCGCGATGCAGGCGGCCTTGTTCGACAACACCCGCAAACTTACTCAGTTGCACCTGGGAGGCGGCACGCCGACCTATTTGACCAGTGAGCAGCTGGCGGACCTGATGGACTGCCTGCACCAGGCATTCAACATGGATGACAGCGATGACCATGAGTTCTCCATCGAGGTTGACCCGCGCACCATCAGCACCGAGCAGATTCAATCGTTGCGCCAGTTGGGCTTCAATCGCCTGAGTTTCGGCGTGCAGGATTTCGACCCCGACGTGCAGGCGGCGGTCAATCGCCAGCAAAGTGAAGAGCAGATTTATGCGCTGGTCGCGGCGGCGCGCGAGGCGCAATTCAAGTCGATCAGCGTCGACCTTATCTACGGCCTGCCACTGCAAACCGTGCAGAGTTTCGACGTCACCCTCAGCAAGATCATCGCGCTGCGTCCGGACCGGATTGCCGCCTACAGTTACGCGCATCTGCCGGAGATGGTCCGCGCGCAACGGCTGATTCGTCCCGCCGACATGCCGCCACCGGAGCGCAAGCTGGAACTGCTCGAGCTGACTATTCGCCGTCTGACCGAGGCCGGTTATGTCTATATCGGCATGGATCATTTCGCCTTGCCGGATGACGAACTGGCGCTGGCCCGGGCCAACGGCACTCTGCAGCGTAACTTTCAGGGCTATTCCACCCATGCCGACTGCGATTTGATCGGCCTTGGGGTGTCGTCGATCGGCAAGGTCGGCGACAGCTACAGCCAAAGCGTCAAGGAGCTATCGCAGTACTACGCCCGTATCGATCAAGGGTTGTTGCCGGTGCATCGCGGTTACCGCTTGAACGCCGACGACCTGCTGCGCCGCGAGGTGATCAGCGACCTGATGTGCCATGGCCGTATCGCGTTCGACAAGTATGAGGCGCGTCATGGCATTCGCTTCACCGAGTACTTTGCCGAGGCGCTGGCGCAGCTGGGCGAGCATGTGCGCGATGGATTGCTGCAGATTCACCGCGACGAATTGGTGCTGTTGCCACAAGGGCATTTGATGATGCGCAGTGCCGCGATGGCGTTTGACGCCTATCTGGGCGGTGAGCAAAAAGGCCAGTTTTCACGCACGGTTTGAGACCCTGGAGCCTAATGCTGATCAGTCAAACCATTTCAGCCGCAACGCAAATTCTGTAGCAGCTGGCGAAGCCTGCGTTCGGCTGCGCAGCAGTCGTAAAATCAGCCAACGCGGAGTGTCAGACTCACCGTGTATTCAGGTTTTACGACTGCTGCGCAGCCGAACGCAGGCTTCGCCAGCTGCTACAAGGTTTGCGTTGCGGCAGATATGGCTTAACTGGTCTCCCGGGGCTAATTTCCTAAGTTGATTTCAATCAAGGGCAGGGGGCGCAACGCTCCCTAACATGACCGAAAGCCCTTTTGAAATCAGCGAACCCATGACAATCCATCAGCCTTCGATACACGCCAACCTGCGCGCCTGGGGCGTCGGGCTGGTGGTTCTGCTGATGCTGATGCTTGCCACCTTCGAAGGAGCGCAGGCCAAGCAATACGGTGACATCGAGCAGCAGCGTATCGAGAAAACCTTCCCTCAGACCGATTCCGTTTCCGCCCCCGAAGGCCGGTTCAAGGTGCGCACGCTGTCCGCCGCCGGCAAGGTGCTCGGTTATGTGTTCCAGAGCCTGGACGTGGTGGATATTCCGGCCTACTCGGGCAAACCGATCAACACCCAGGTGATCCTCGACACCACCGGCATGATTCAGGATGCCTATGTGCTGGAACACCACGAGCCGATTCTGCTGATTGGCATTCCTGAGGCAAAACTTCACAACTTCAGCGCGAAATACAAAGGGATCAAAGTCAGTCAGCGGGTCGTCGTCGGCCATTCCAGTGATCCGAACGCGGTCACCGTCGATGCCATCGCCGGCGCAACCGTCACCGCCATGGTGGTCAACGAGGTCATCATGCGCGCCGCCCACGAGGTGGCCGTATCGCTCAAGCTGATCGAGGACACGGCTGGTGTGGCACGCAAGGCCGCCATCGTGCGCCAGGACTTTTTCGAGCCCGCCACCTGGGAACAACTGACCGGCAACGGCGCCATCCGCCGCTTGAACCTGACCCGTGGCCAGGTCGACGTAGCCTTCAAGGGCACCGATGCCGAAGGTGTCGACAATGCCGCCGCCGACCAGGTTGATGAGACCTTTATCGAGCTGTACACCGCCGACCTGAATCCGCCGACCATCGGCCGCGCGCTGCTGGGCGACAACCAATATCGCTTCCTCATGCAAGACCTCAAGCCCGGCGAACAGGCCATCGCGGTGCTGGGCCGTGGGCTGTTTTCCTATAAAGGCTCGGGGTATGTGCGCGGCGGAATTTTCGATCGAGTGCAATTGCGCCAGTTCGGCAACGTCATCAGCTTTCGCGACATGGACCATCAGCGGCTCTCCGATGTGTTTGCCAAGGGCATGCCGGAATTCACTGAGATGTCGATTTTCATAGTGCGCGAACCGGCGAAGTTTGATCCGGGATCGCCCTGGTCCCTGGAGTTGCTGGTACGTCGCCAGACCGGCCCGCTCAGCGGCACGTTCAGCAGCTTCGAACTGCCTTATCAACTGCCCGAGCCCTACCTTGAGCGCCCACTGCCCAGCGCCGAAGAACTGGCGGCCATCGAGGAAGCCAGTCGGCCAATGTGGTTGACCATCTGGTACCAGAAATCCTTCCAGATCGCCGTGCTCGGGACTGCGTTGTTGCTGCTGACGGCGATCCTGTTCCTGCAGGACACGTTCACCCGCCGGCCACATTTCTTGCACTGGCTGCGTCGGGGTTACCTGGTCTTTACCGTGGTGTTTATCGGCTGGTATGCGCTGGGGCAGTTGTCAGTGGTCAATGTCCTGACCTTCGCCCATGCGCTGTTCGATCACTTTCGCTGGGAGCTGTTTCTCACCGATCCGCTGATCTTCATGCTCTGGGTCTTCGCCGCCGCCAGCATTCTGCTGTGGGGGCGTGGCGTGTTCTGCGGCTGGCTGTGCCCGTTTGGCGCCTTGCAAGAGTTGATCAACGAGGCCGCGCGCAAGCTGAAAATCCCTCAATACGAATTACCGTTCGCCGTGCATGAGCGCCTGTGGGCGATCAAATACATCATTTTGCTGCTGCTGTTCGGCATCTCCCTGGAGTCGATGTCCACCGCCGAACTGTTCGCCGAGGTGGAACCGTTCAAGACCGCCATCACCCTCCGGTTCGACCGCCAGTGGTGGTTCGTGCTCTACGCGGTGGCGCTGCTGGTCATCAATATTTTCACGCGCAAAGTCTATTGCCGCTACATCTGCCCGTTGGGTGCGGCGCTGGCGATTCCGAGCAAATTTCGCCTGTTCGACTGGCTCAAACGCCGCAAGGACTGCGGCACGCCCTGCCAACTGTGCGCCAAGGAATGCGAGATCCAGGCGATTCATCCCGATGGCCGGATCAATGCCAACGAGTGCCACTACTGCCTCGATTGCCAGATGACGTACCAGAACGACAACAAATGCCCGCCGCTGATCAACAAGCGCAAGAAACGCGGCAAACCGGCACCCGCCGCTGTGCAACTGATACCTGTCGTGGAAGTGACCGCTCTGGAATGAACCCCGCGAGCGCCTGTCCGCAGTGACCGTTTTTATCCCTTCAAGGAAAACACCTGATGAACGACACAGAATCCAAAAAAACCACTGAAGTGCCGGAACCGACCGGCCTCAGTCGTCGCGGCTTCCTTGGCACCAGCGCGGTGACCGGCGCGGTACTGGCCGGTGCCACGGCCATCGGTGGCGCGGTATTCACCCGTGAGACATGGGCGGCAGCGGCCAAGGACGCGCAACTGAAAACTCACGTGGGGCCGGGCGAACTGGACCAGTACTACGGTTTCTGGAGCGGCGGCCATCAGGGTGAAGTGCGGATCATGGGCATTCCGTCGATGCGCGAGTTGTTGCGTGTTCCGGTGTTCAACGTCGATTCCGCCACCGGTTGGGGCCTGACCAACGAAAGCAAACGGATCATGGGCGACAGCGCGCATTTCCAGAATGGCGATTGCCACCACCCGCACTTGTCCATGACCGACGGCAAGTACGACGGCAAATACCTGTTCATCAATGACAAGGCCAACAGCCGCGTTGCGCGTATCCGTCTGGACATCATGAAGTGCGACAAGATGCTCACCGTGCCCAATGTGCAGGCGGTTCACGGGCTGCGCCTGCAAAAAGTGCCGCACACCAAATACGTGTTCGCCAATGCCGAATTCGTGATTCCGCACCCCAATGACGGCAGCACCTTCGACCTGCAAGACAAGAACAGCTACACGATGTTCAACGCCATTGATGCCGAGAAGATGGAAATGGCCTTCCAGGTCATCGTCGACGGCAACCTCGATAACACCGACGCCGACTACACCGGCAAGTACGCGGCCTCGACCTGCTACAACTCGGAGAAGGCCTACGACCTGGGCGGCATGATGCGCAACGAGCGCGACTGGGTGGTGGTGTTCAACATCCCGCGTATCGAAGCGGCGATCAAGGCTGGCAAGTTCATTACCCTGGACGGCTCCAAAGTCCCGGTGGTCGATGGACGCAAAAACGACGGCAAGGACAGCGCGTTCACGCGTTACATCCCGGTGCCGAAGAACCCCCACGGGATCAATATGACGCCCGATGGCAAGTACTTCATTGCCGCCGGCAAGCTCTCGCCCACTTGCACGATCATCGCCACTGCGAAGCTGGATGATTTGTTCGACGACAAACTCAAGGATCCGCGTGACGCGGTGGTCGGCGAGCCCGAGCTGGGTCTGGGTCCGCTGCACACCACTTACGACGGACGCGGCAATGCCTACACCACGCTGTTTATCGACAGCCAGGTGGTGAAGTGGAACGTGGAAGAGGCCGTTCGCGCCTACACCGGCGAGAAGGTCAACTACATCAAGCAGAAACTCGACGTGCAGTATCAGCCGGGGCACAACCATGCGTCGCTGACCGAAACCCGCGAGGCCGACGGCCAATGGCTGATGGTGCTCAGCAAGTTTTCCAAGGACCGCTTCCTGCCGACCGGCCCGCTGCACCCGGAAAACGATCAGTTGATCGATATTTCCGGTGAGGAAATGAAACTGGTGCACGACGGCCCAGCCTTTGCCGAACCCCACGACTGCGTCATGGCCCGCCGCGACCAGATCAAGACCAAGAAAATCTGGGACCGCAACGACCCGTTTTTTGCCGAAACCGTGGTGATCGCTGCGAAGGACGGGATCAAGCTGGAGACCGACAACAAGGTCATTCGCGACGGTAATAAAGTCCGCGTCTACATGACCTCGATGGCCCCGGCCTACGGCCTGCCGGAGTTCACCGTCAAGCAGGGCAACGAGGTCACGGTGACCATCACCAACATCGACCAGATTGAAGACGTGACCCACGGCTTCGTGATGACCAACCATGGCGTGAGCATGGAGATCAGCCCGCAGCAGACCTCATCGATCACCTTCATCGCCGACAAGGCTGGCCTGCATTGGTACTACTGCAGCTGGTTCTGCCATGCGCTGCACATGGAAATGGTCGGCCGCATGAAGGTCGAAAAGGCCTGACCGTTGCCCATCGACAGGAGCGAAGCAATGACTGATAGCAAGGGAAACCCGGTGAAGGTCATTGCGCTTGCGCTCCTGCTGATGTCCGGCAGCGCGCTGGCGGTGCAACCCATCACCACGCTGCCGTTGACGGTGGACGCCGATCAACGCTGGCACCTGCCGGCAGGGGAATACCGTGGTTCGTTCAGCGTCGATCAACCGATGCAGATTGTCTGCGAGCCGGGCGCGGTATTTCAGGGCGAGGGGCAGGGCAACGGTGTGATCATCAGTGCGCCGGATGTCGGCATCGAGGGCTGCACCTTTCTGGACTGGGGCCACGACCTCACGGCCATGAATGCAGCGGTGTTTATCCAGCCCAAAGCCCATGGAGCGGTAATAAAAGGCAATCGCTTGCAGGGTAAGGGCTTCGGTATCTGGGTCGACGGTACGCAGGATGTGAGCCTGGTCGACAACCGCATTCAGGGCGATCCGGCGATGCGCTCGCAAGATCGCGGCAACGGCATTCATCTGTATGCGGTGCATGGTGCCAAGGTCATTGGCAACCAGGTGCGCGACACCCGCGACGGCATCTACATCGACACTTCCAACGGTAACCTGCTGCAGGGCAATACCCTGGAAGACCTGCGCTACGGCGTGCATTACATGTTCGCCAACGATAACCAACTGATCGGCAACACCACCCGCCGAACCCGCACCGGCTACGCCTTGATGCAAAGCCGCAAGCTCACGGTGATCGGCAATCGCTCCGAACAGGATCAGAACTACGGGATCCTGATGAACTACATCACCTATTCAACCTTGCGTGACAACTTCGTCACTGACGTGCGCGACGGCTCGACCGGCGACAGCATGATCAGCGGCGCCGAGGGCAAGGCGCTGTTCATCTACAACTCGCTGTTCAACAGCATCGAACACAACCACTTCGAGCACAGCGCCGTGGGTATTCATCTCACCGCCGGCTCGGAGGACAACCGCATCGCCGACAACGCGTTTGTCGGCAACCAGCGGCAGGTCAAGTACGTCGCCACCCGCTTGCAGGAATGGTCGGTGGATGGCCGCGGCAATTACTGGAGCGATTACCTGGGCTGGGACCGCAACAACGATGGCCTCGGCGATATCGCTTACGAACCCAACGACAACGTCGACCGTCTGCTGTGGCTGTACCCGCAGGTGCGCCTGTTGATGAACAGCCCCGGCATCGAGTTGCTGCGCTGGGTGCAACGGGCCTTTCCGGTGATGAAATCGCCGGGGGTGCTGGACAGTCATCCGCTGATGAAGTCATCCACTCAAACCCTGACCCAGGAGCCCACCTCATGAACGTCATCGACCTACAAGATGTGAGCCAGCGCTATGGGCATGCCACCGTGTTGCATCAGCTCAACCTCAGCCTGGCGGAAGGGGAAGTGCTGGGCTTGTTCGGGCACAACGGCGCGGGCAAGACCACCAGCATGAAACTGGTGCTTGGCCTGCTCCAGCCCAGTGAAGGGCAGGTCAGGGTGTTCGGCCGTTTGCCCAGTGATCCGCATGTGCGGCGCCTGCTCGGTTATCTGCCGGAGAACGTGACGTTTTACCCGCAGCTGAGCGGTCTTGAGACCTTGCGCCATTTCGCGCGGCTTAAAGGCGCCGCGTCCGCTCAGGTGGACGTCCTGCTGGAGGAAGTCGGCCTGGCCGGTGCCGCGCATCGACGGGTCAAGACCTACTCCAAAGGCATGCGTCAACGCCTGGGGCTGGCGCAAGCGCTGCTCGGCGAGCCGCGTTTGTTGCTACTCGACGAACCGACGGTCGGCCTCGATCCCATTGCGACCCAGGACCTTTATCGCTTGCTCGATCGCCTGCGTAGCCAGGGCACCAGCATCATCCTCTGTTCCCACGTATTGCCGGGCGTCGAGGCGCACATCAACCGCGCGGCGATTCTGACCCAGGGCCGCCTGCTGGCCCTCGGCAGTCTCCACAGTTTGCGTGAGGAAGCCGGGTTGCCGACGCTGATTCGCGCCAACGGCCTCAAGCACGCCGGACCCTTGCAGCAACGCTGGAATAACGCCGGGCACGTCACCGAGCGCTGGGGCGTCGAAGGGCTTGAAGTGGCCGCGCTCAATGGCAGCAAGCTCGGGCTGTTGCGCCAACTGCTCAATGAAGACGAACCGGCCGACGTGGAAATCCATCAGCCGTCTCTGGAAGATATTTACCGCTACTACATGAGCCGGGCCGGTGCGGCGCCGATCGGGGAGGCCGTATGAACGCTGTCTGGAACATGGCCCGCAAGGAGTTCAGCGACGGTTTGCGCAATCGCTGGTTGTTGGCGATCAGTGTGTTGTTCGCGGTGCTGGCCATCGGCATCGCCTGGCTGGGCGCCGCAGCTTCCGGGCAATTGGGTTTCACCTCGGTGCCGGCCACCATCGCCAGCCTCGCCAGTCTGGCAACGTTTCTGATGCCGTTGATTGCCTTGCTGCTGGCCTATGACGCCATCGTCGGCGAGGACGAGAGCGGCACGTTGCTGCTGTTGCTGACGTACCCGTTGGGTCGCGGGCAGATTCTGCTGGGCAAGTTTGTCGGCCACGGGTTGATCCTGGCGCTGGCGACACTGATCGGTTTCGGCTGCGCCATGCTGGCCATTGCCGTGCTGGTGGACGATGTCGAGCTGAGCCTGCTGCTCTGGGCCTTTGGCCGGTTCATGGCGTCGTCGACGTTGCTGGGCTGGGGGTTTCTGGGGCTGGCCTATGTGCTGAGCAGTGTGTCTGCCGAGAAGTCCACGGCGGCCGGACTGGCGCTGGGCGTCTGGTTCTTCTTCGTGCTGGTGTTCGACCTCGCGCTGCTGGCGCTGTTGGTGCTCAGCGAAGGGCAGTTCAACCCCAAAGTGCTGCCCTGGTTGCTGCTGCTCAATCCGGCCGACATCTACCGCCTGATCAACCTCTCCGGTTTTGAGCCTGGCGCCAGTACTGGGGGTGTGCTGACGCTGGGCAGCGATTTGCCGATGCCGGGCTCGATGCTCTGGCTGTGCCTGTCACTGTGGGTGGCGGTGCCATTGGGCTCGGCCTGGCTGTTGTTTCGTCGCCGGGCGACATGAATTTTCACTTTGGTTTTTAGGAGTAGTTGACGATGAGTACGTTTTATCTGACGACAATGCGCGCGGTGGCGGGCCTGATGATGTGTCTGTTGCTGACGGCCTGTGACAATCCGGCGCAAGCCACCTACAGCAGCGCGGCCGCAGCCTTTCATCCCAGTGATGAATGCCATGTCTGCGGGATGATCATCAATGGATTCCCCGGGCCCAAGGGCGAAGTGGTCGAGCGGGCCGGGGTCAAGAAGTTCTGCTCCACGGCGGAAATGATCGGTTGGTGGTTGCAGCCGGAAAATCATCATGGCGATGCAAAACTGTATGTCCACGACATGGGCCGCAGCCCGTGGAATGCACCGGATGACGCTCACCTGATCGATGCCAAAGACGCGTTCTACGTGGTCGGCACCCAACTCAAAGGCGCCATGGGCGTGGTGCTGGCGTCGTTCTCCAGTCGTGAGGCCGCTGAAAAGCTTGCCGCTGAACAGGGCGGTCGCTTGCTGCGCTTCAGCGAGATCACTCCGGCGCTGTTGCAGCAACACTAACGCCGTTGAAAAAGCCTGATCGCCGTCAAGTCGTTTTTTCTTCTCCTGTTCAAAGATAGGGCTCGCTACGTCCCCAGTGCTTGGCATCCGTGATGCCCAGGAGAAAATGATGAAAACCGAGTTTCAGGATCGTTTGGCGGTGGTCACCGGCGCCAGCTCCGGGATTGGCCTGGCACTGTGCGCCGCGCTGTTGCCGCGCGGGGTCAAGGTGCTGGCGATGTCACGGACCCTCGGTGAACTGCCGGCGTTGCAGCAGATCTACGGGGAACGGTTGCAATGGTTTGCCGGGGATGTCACGAGTCAGCAAGACCTGCGCGAACTGGCCGAGCGCGCTGCGGCGATTGGGCCCGTGGACTATCTGGTGCCCAATGCGGGGATTGCCGAAATGGCTGACAGTCTGGATATGGCGGCCTTCCAGCGTCAGTGGGCGGTCAATGGTGCCGGGGCGTTGAATACGCTGGCGGCGTTGCGGGGTGAATTGGCGAACCCGGCTTCGGTGGTGTTTGTCGGAAGTTTCCTGACGGGTTCGAGCTTTCCGGGGTTGGCTGCGTGCATTGCCAGCAAGGCTGCGCTGGCGGCTCAGGCGCGGACGCTGGCGGTGGAGTTTGCGAGTTTTGATGTGCGCATTAATCTGGTCTCGCCGGGGCCGACGGCGACTTCGATGTGGGACAACCTGGGGTTGAGCGAGGGGGAGCTTGGCGATGTTGCCGACACGCTGGGGAAACGTCTGTTGCCGGGGCATTTTCTTGATGCGGCGGCGGTGGCCAATGTGATTGTCTTTCAGCTGTCGCAGGGGGCTCGGGGTGTTTATGGTCAGGACTGGAAGGTTGATAACGGGTACACCTTGGGCTGAAGGGTTCGGGGTACATATCCGTTTCTGCGGTAACGGCTGCTATTGGTTCCGCTTTTACAGCGGGTCACTTGGAAAAGCGCCAAGTAACCAAACGCTCGTGCCCCTGACGTACGGTGCCTCATGCCCTCGCTCCGGTCCTGCTCCGTGGGCCCGCCGCCATCGGCCATCCATGGCCGGGGGCGGCTACCGCGGCATCCATGCCGCGGTGCCCACTGCGCAGAACCTGCGCTCGGCCTTCCGACGGGGCAGATCAAGATCAAGATCAAAAGCCAAAGCGAGGCGGCCTATCCTTCGAGTCCGCTCCCGCAGATCATCGGCGGCGTACACCCAAACCGGACCTCGCAAAAATCCAAATGTGGGAGCGGGCTTGCTCGCGAAGGCGGACTGGCAGCCGCCATTGATGTCGATTGACACGACCCCTTCGCGAGCAAGCCCGCTCCCACAGGGGAAATGCGTACGCTTGAAGAAACAGGCCGGCCGGTAGGCCGCCTCGCGGTGCTTTTGCGGTGCCCGCACCCTCGAGAGGCCGAGTGGAGGTTCTGCGCAGTGGGCAACCCGGCATGGATGCCGGGTTAGCCGCCCCCGGCCATGGATGGCCGATGGCGGCGGGCCCACGGAGCAGGACCGGAGCGAGGGCATGGCGAGCCTAAGCGAGCCACCGAACGAAAGGGGCAAAAGCCCTTTGGTTACTTTGGGGCTTTTCCAAAGTGACTCGCTGTAAAAGCGAAACCGCCAGCCGCCGTTACCGAAAAAACGGATATACACCCAAGGCCTAATGCGAAGTACCCTCGGCAAACTCAATCTTGTTCCCCACGTTGTACTTGCCCGAAGGCTTGTTCATCGGAATGCGTTTGATCTCCTGGAGGGTGTTGCTGTCGTACACGATCAGCGCACCGTCGGTGGCCCAAATGCTCAGCAGCAGGAAACGGCCATCCCGAGTGAACTCAACATGAGCGGCAGTTTTCCCGGGCATCGGGCGCAGTGTGTGGGCAATTTCAAGCGTCTGTTTGTCAATCAGGTGGATCGCATCGTTGTCCGGCCCGAAGAACACATCACTCCAGGCATACCGTGAATTGACGTGACTGCGCATGAAAAACCCCGGCCCCAGGGTCGGAATTTCCTTGATCAGTTTCCAGGTCTTGAAGTCGATGACCGAGATCAGCCCCTTGCTGATATTCGGCGTGGCGAACACCCACTCTCCGTTACGTTTCCAATAAGTCCCCGAGCCCAAATGCGGCATGCCTGGCAGCGGTATGTCGGTGATCACCTTGCCGCTGTCGAGATCGATCACCTGACCGCCCTGGGCCTTGCGCGACGTCGCCAGCAACTGCTTGTAGTCCGGTGAAAAGGAGAAATCGTCGAGGAAATCCCCGGCAGGAATCCGCCGTGGTTCGAAATTCGGTGTGCCAGCCCAGGACAGTTCCCAGACTTCCTTCACGTCCTTGAGCGCCACGATGAAACTGTCGCGCGGCGGGGCGGAGTAGACCGCGCTGACCCGTGACGCGGTACCGTCCTGACCGATCGTGGGAATGGTTTTGACCAGCGACAGATCGCGGGCATCGAGCACCACCACGTTGCCGGGCAAGTAGTTGCCCACCAGCACCCAGCGTCCATCCTTGCTCACCGCCAGGTTGCGGGTGTTGAGCCCGGCGCGAACCTCGGCGATCAGTTTCAGGTTGTGCAAGTCATACAGGCTGATCCAGCCGTCACGGGAGGCGAAGTAGACGAAGCGTCCATCCGGCGAAAACTTCGGCCCGCCATGCACGGCGAAGTGCGAAGCAAACCGCGCCAGCACCTCAAAGCGGTCACCGTCGAGGATGTCGATGTGATGGTCGCCGGCTTCCACCACCACGAACAGGTTCAGCGGGTCGGCGCCATGCTGGGGTGTGGTGGGCAATTTGCTGAGGTCCGCGAGCATCGAGTGACTGCCGAGAATGTCGTCATTGCTCCAGGTGGGCGGGGTGGCGGGCGGTTGCTGAAGGTAATCCACCAGGGCATCGATCTGCGTGGGGCTGAACACGTTGGCATAGCCGGCCATCTGGCTCGCGGGGCGGCCGTTCTGAATCACGCTGCGGATTTCATCGGGTTTGATCCGGCTGAGACTCTCCGGCAACAACGCCGGCCCCGCACCACCGAGACGATTGGCCCCATGGCAGCTCTGGCAGTGTTGCTGGTAGTTTTTCTCGGCTTGTTCAAGTGCCGGATTCGTAGCGCCGGCCTGGGCCGCAATGACCCATAACAGGTGGGCAAGGACGATGCGCCTCATATCGCCACCTTGGCGTGGCGTTGCAGCGCTTGAGCCGGGTAAAGCCGCGCCGGGTATTCCAGTTGTTCTGCGCCAAACAGATCGACCACCGTGCCGATCACCGTCAGCGTCGGAATGCCCGGTGGACAATCCAGCGCCAGGGTCGGCAATTGGTGCAGCTTGCCACGGGCGACGTGCTGGTCGGGACGCGTGCCGTTGCTGATCAGCGCCGCCGGTGTATCAGCCGACAGCCCGGCTTCGATCAAGCGTTGAGCGATGATCCCCAGGTTCGACAAGCCCATGTAAAACACCAAGGTCTGGCTACTGTCGGCGAGGCTGCTCCAGGGCAGCGACAACTCGCCATCGCGTTGCAAATGGCCGGTGATGAACCGGCAGGAATTGACCAGGTTGCGGTGGGTCAACGGTATGCCCGCGTAGGCGCTGCAGCCGGACGCGGCGGTGATGCCCGGGACCACCTGGCAGTCGATGCCGCGTTGCAGCAGGTACTCCAGCTCCTCGGCGCCGCGACCAAAAATGAACGGGTCGCCGCCCTTGAGTCGGACCACGCGCTGCCCTTGATCGGCGAGGTCGGCGAGCAGTTCGTTGATCTGTTCCTGGGGCAGGCTGTGGCAGCCGCTGGCCTTGCCGACGTAATGGCGGGCGCAGGTGAGAGGGATCAACGACAGTAGCTCGGGGCTGATCAGTCGGTCATAGACCACGGCGTCGGCCTGCATCAACAGGCTCCAGGCGCGCAGGGTCAGCAGGCGTGGATCGCCGGGGCCGGCGCCGACCAGGGCAACTTCGCCCGGTCGGAACGGGGACTCAAGTGTGGCCGGTATAGCAATCGATGGAGGCATGGGACGTCCTTGGTGCTTCATCAGGTTGACCGGCCCCAGCCTTTGTCAGGTGGTTGGCCGGACGGGCTATTCAGTGGGTGATGCAAGGGATGTTTACTGACGGCGGAATTCCGATTTCGTCATCGCTGAGGTGGCAGCCGGGGTCCTGGCCCCACAAATCACCCTCGGCCCAGGCGCGGGTGCGGGTGTTGCCGTTGCAGATGGGCAACCAGCGGCATTGCGCGCAACGGCCACCGACGGCGCGGGGATGTTCACGCAGGCGCGATAGCAGGGCATCCGGCTGATCCAGCCACAACGTGCGGAACGGCGTGCGCCGGACGTTGCCCACCGAGTGCTGCCACCAGTAGGTGTCCGGGTGTACTTCGCCGGTGTTGTCGATGTTGGCGATGCCGCTGCCCGATGCGTTGCCGCCCCAGGCGCGGAGCATTTTTTCCAGCCGTGGGTAATGCTCAGGCAGACGAAGGCCTGCCCATTGCAGCAGGAGAATGGCGTCGGCATCGTTGTTGCCGCTGACAAAATCGCTGTCGCGGCCCTGTTGGATGTCTGCCCAGGCGCGCTCGAAGATCAACGTCATGGCCTCGCGGCTCATCTGCTGGTGCGCATCGAGTTTGCGACTGCGTTTGCCGCGACCGCTGTAGTTGAGGTGCGACAGATAGAACTTTTGCACGTCGTACTCGCGCATCAGCGCCAGCAGTTGGGGCAGTTGTTGATGGTTCTCCTGGGTCAGGGTGGTGCGCAGCCCGACGCGAATGCCCTGCTCGCGACAGAGCCGGATCGCCTGCATGGAACGGGCGAAGCTGCCCTTGAGTTGGCGGAAAGCGTCATGGGTGGCTTCCAGGCCATCGATGCTGATCCCGACGTAGTCGAAATTCGCCGCGCTGATCTGCGCGATGTTCTGCTCATCGATCAGCGTGCCGTTGGTGGACAAGGCCACAAAGAAACCCTTGGTCCGGGCGTAGGCGCTGAGCACAAACAAATCCTCGCGCAACAGCGGTTCGCCACCGGAAAGAATCAACACCTTGACGCCGGCATCGTGCAGGTCGTCAATCACGGTCAGCGCAGCGGCCGTATCCAGTTCGTCGCGAAAGACACTGTCGGCCGAGGTGGCGTAGCAATGTTTGCAGGTCAGGTTGCAGCGTCTGAGCAGGTTCCAGATCACCACCGGCGCCCGATTGCTGCCTGGTGGACTGGTTCTGGGCGCAGGGGCCTGGCCGACCAGTGCACGCAGGTATTGGCTGATCCTCAACATGCAACTCTCCTTAAGTCGGGAACGTGTTCAGCGCGGATGCCCGTAGCAGCTGTCGAGCTTGCGAGGCTGCGTTCGGCTGCGAAGCAGTCGTGAAATCAGTCGATACGGTGTTTCAGATAAACCTCGCACACCGGTTTTACGACTGCTTCGCAGCCGAACGCAGCCTCGCAAGCTCGACAGCTGCTACAAGGTCTGCGTTGAACTGACTGGCGTTAAACGCAAGCCGGTTTTCTTCAGGATGCGGCTGCTCACCAGCATCTCGTCGGCCGCACAGGCGTCGCCCAGCAAATAGCGCAGGTGCTCGCGGTAGTTGTTGATTTCATCGCTGCTGCGGCCATGCACCATGGCGAACAGGTTGTAGCGCCAGTCGGCTCGGCGCGGGCGGCGATAGCAGTGGCTGACGAAGGGTTGCGCGCCAATCAGCGCACCGAGGCGCGGCATGTCGGTGTCGCGCACATCCCAGACCGTCATGCCGTTGTGGCGATAGCCCAGTCGGTAGTGATTGGGCACGGCGGCAATCCGTCGAATCGCACCTTCGGCTTGCAAGCGCTTGAGCAGATCCAGGGTGGCTTCGATGTTCAGTCCCAACTGTTCGGCGAGCCACGCCCACGGGTCGTCCAGCAGCGGCAGACCGGCCTGGGTCAACACGATCAGGCGCTGGACGAGGGTGTCTTCAGGCCGGGAAATACAGACCGACATGGTAGGTTTCCTCTTTGGGCAGGTTGAGCAGCGGCAAGCCGGTCAGGGTTTCGATGTGGTGCAGGGTCTCGATCAGGTCATGTTCAGTTGCGCAGGCGAGCACGAACCACATGTTCCAGGCATGCTCGCGTCGATAGTTGTGCGCCACTTCAGGCAGGTCATGCAGTTGCTCGGCGACGTCTTCAAAACGTTCTTCCGGGACCGCCAGCGCGGCGAGGGTGAAGGCGCCGCCCAGCCGTTCGATGTCGAACATCGGGCCGAAGCGTGTGAGCACGCCGTCATCGAGCAGGGCATGCAGTCGGCCGAGCAGTTCAGTGCTGCTGGTCTCCAGTTCGTCCGCCAATACCCGCCAAGGGTGGCGCACCAGCGGCAGGCCCAGTTGCAAGCGGTTGATCAGGCGACGGTCGAGGTCATCCATGGGTCGGTGCTCCTGTGCGCGAGGGCGCAAAGCGTCCGCCGCACTGTTTGAAGACCTGGGTGCTGAACAGCAGTTGATGGGGCAGGTCGCTGAGCAGATGGTCTTCGAGCAACGCCTGGATCTGCGCCTCCACCTGCTCCCGTTGACGCCCGTGCACCATGCAAAACAGGTTGTACCGCCACTGCGGCAAGCGCCGTGGCCGCTGATAGCAGAGGTTAATGCCGGGCGCTCGCCCCAGGCGCTGGCCGACTTCGTCGATCAGCGCGTCGGGAATATCCAGCACCAGCATGGCGTTGGCGGTAAAGCCCAGCGCGCGATGGTGCAGCACCAGGCCGATACGGCGAAACAGTCCTTGCTCGCTCCACTGGCGCATTTGCTCGAGCACCTGGTTTTCGTCGGTGTTTATTCGTTCGGCGAGTTCCTGATAGGGGCGCGCTACCAGCGGCAATCCGCCTTCGAGGTGCCGGCGCAGCGCCAGCGCTTGTTGGGGGCTCAATCCAGATGTCATGAGTTTTCTCCCAGGGCAAAGCCCAGGTCGATGCGGTAGGCGGTCAACATCGGCAGGTCCAGCGGCATGAGGCCGGTGTCGTTCTCCAGTTCTTTGAGCACGCGGTCGATGTGTTGTCGATCAGGGGCGGTCAGCACAAACCACAGGTTGTAGAAATGCTCCCGTGCGTAATTGTGATTGACCTCCGGGTACTGACTGACGCGATCGGCCACCTGTTGCAGGCGTTCGGCGGGCACGGCGAGGGCGGCGAGGGTGCTGGCCCCGGCGCGGCTGTGTTCGAACACCGGGCCGATGCGTGAGAGGGTGCCGGTCTGATCCATTTCTTCCAGGCAGGCCATTACTTGCGATTCGCGGCACCCGAGAATCCGCGCCATCTCCTTGTACGGTGACGGGCACAGCGGCATGCCGTGCTGGAAGCGGTCGATGAGTTGGCGACTGAGCAGTTCAAGGTTCATTTCAATACCCCATTTTCTGCGCGCGACTGCTGAAGAAGATGCCGCTCGGCGCACTGGCGGGCAGGGTGCTCAGCAGCTTCAGGCGGTACGGATCCCAGACTTGCACCTGATCGCCGTCGCGTAACGACAGCCACAGCTGGTCGCCGCGTGCGGTGAATTCCATGTGCAGCACCGCCGGCCCCGGCTTCAGATCCGCGACCACGGCATGGGTTTCGGTGTCGATGACTTGAACCCGATCGTTGTCCGGGTAGGCGAAATTGACCCACAGCTGCCGACCGTCCGGACGCGAGGTGACGAACACCGGTTGGCCGGCGACCGGGATCACCGCGGTCTGCTGCCAGGTGCGTGAATCCATCACCAGCACTTGATGACGGCCAACGGCGGGCACGAAGGCCTGGTTATCGGCGACAGCCCAGCCTTCCAGGTGCGGCATTTTGTAGACCGGGAGTTTCGCCTGGCCGCGTCCGTAGTCGCCGAGTACTCGCTGCACGCCGCGTTCTGGATGCCAGAGGTCGAGTTGCGCCATGCCGTCTTCCCCGAACAGCCCGGCCATGTAATAACGCCCATCGGGCGTAATCAGGGCGTCGTAGGGTTGCTCACCGATGCCGGTGAAACGGTTGATCTGCGGTGTGTTGCCCTGACTGAAATCGGCGGTCCAGATCTCGCCGGTATCGAACAGGCTGAACACAAAACGTTGCCCCGGCGCGTCGACCAGACCGACCACCCGGGAGCGCTTGCTGCCATCGGCCAGGGGCGTGGCCGGAATATCGGCCACCAGTTGCAGAGAGTCGGCATCGAACACTTTGACCCCGCCGGGCACGTAGTTGGACACCGCGATCAACTTGCCGTCCTGACTGATGGCGCCGCCAATGCTGTTGCCGCCCTGGATGACGCGATGGTCGATACGCCGGGTCAGCAAATCGATTTTGCTCAACCCGCCATCGCGGCCGAATACATAGGCGAAACGCTGGTCACGGGAGAACACCACCGAGGCATGGGACAGGTCGCCGAAACCCTCGAGTCGGGCCAGCGCGGTGTGGGTGTCGCTTTCGATGATTTGCACGCTACCGGTGGCGCGCTCCACGACCACGCCCAAGTCGCCAGTGCCGCGCAACGGTGGCTGAACGCAAGCGGACAACAACAGCCCGGTCGCCGCTGACAGCAGGATTGAACGGATCATGGTGCGGGATATCCCTGGAGAAGAAGATCGACCAGCCAACGGATGTCACCGGGGCTGAGCAACGGAGCCCAACCGGGCATCGCGGTGCCGGGCCGGCCTTGGGCGACGGTGGCAATCAGGCTGTTCCGTGACTTGCCGGCCAGCGCTGCGCGCGTCAGTTCGGGGCCCAGCCCGCCGGTCAGGTGCAGCCCATGGCAGGCGCCGCAGTCCTGGGTCAGCAGGTGTTCGAGTTGCGCCTGACGCTGGGCGTCCGGCGCCGCAACCGCGGTTGCGCAAATGAGGAGGAGGGCCGCCAGAATCACAGCGTGTCGATAAACCATCATGACGCCCTCCAGGCGGTTATTTGAGTGTCAGTACCCAGGTCGCGAGAATTTTTGCTTCTTCTTCAGTCACCGGGTTGGCCGGCATGGGCATCGGGCCCCAATTGCCTTGCGTGCCGTTCTTGATGTGGCCGGCCAGGGTGTCCACGGCCCCGGGTACGCCAGCGTTCTTGGCCGCCACATCCTTGAGCGCCGGGCCGACAATCTTGGTGTCGATGGAGTGGCAGGCTGCGCAGGGTTTGCTCTTGAACAGCTCCAGCGCGTCTTGGGCCATGGCCGGCTGCACACTCAGCGCAGCGGTCAGGGCGAACAGTGAGAACAGAGTATTTTTCATGGTGTTTCCTTGCATTGATGGAGCTCAATAGATGTCGTGTTGGGTGTTGTAGACGTTGAACTTCCCGGTGGGTGTGATCAGTCGTTTGTCCTTGATGACTGACTTGAGCTTCAGTGTTTTGTCGTCGATCACCACCAGCGCCGACTCGTCTGCCTGGCCGCTCCACACGGAGAACCAGACTTCATCGCCGGCCTTGTTGAATTCCGGTTGCACGACGCGCATCGCGCCTTGCTTGATGCCCGCGTACTCGGCGATGGGCAGTACGGTGTAGCCGGCGTCGAGCTTGTCGATGTCGAATACCGCCACCGATTGGCTGAGCTTGGCGTCCGGGTTGAGGGTGGTGTCGACGTACAGGTGGCGAGAGTTAGGGTGGGTTTTGATAAACAGCGATCCGCCGCCCTGGCCCTTGAGTGAGGCGACCTGCTTCCAGGCGTATTGCGGGTGTTTGGTCGGGTCGGTGCCGATTAGCGAGATGCCGTCATCACCCAAGTGGCTGGTGGCCCAGACCGGGCCGTAGGTCGGGTGATTGAAGTTGGCGCCGCGACCCGGGTGAGGGGTTTTGCCGACGTCCACCAGCGCAGTCAACTTGCGCTCCTTGGAGTCGATCACGGCGACTTTGTTGGAGTTGTTGGCGGCGGTCATGAAGTAGCGGTGCGTGCTGTCCCAACCGCCGTCATGCAGGAAGGGCGCGGCATCGATGTAGGTGACGGTGAGGTTTTTGATGTCCTGGTAATTGACCAGCATCACCTTGCCGGTTTCCTTGACGTTGACGATGAACTCTGGCCATTCGTGGGAGGCGATGATCGCCGCGACTCGGGGTTCCGGGTGATATTCCTGCTTGTCGACGGTCATGCCGCGGGTCGAAACGATCTGCTTCGGCTCCAGGGTTTCGCCATCCATGATGGTGAACTGCGGCGGCCAATAAGAACCGGCGATGGTGTATTTGTCTTCGTAGCCCTTGAACTTGGAGGTCTCGACCGAGCGCGCCTCGATGCCCACTTTGACTTCGGCGACTTTGGTCGGCTCGACCGGCCACAGATCGATCATGTCGATCCGCGCGTCCCGGCCAATCACCAGCAGGTAACGGCCCGAAGCCGATATGCGTGAGATGTGCACGGCATAACCGGTCTCGATCAGTTTGACGATCTTCTTGCTGTCCCCATCGATCAGGGCGATCTTGCCGTCATCGCGCAACGTCACCGAAAACAGGTTCGGCAGGTTGAGTTTGCTCAGCTGCTTCTTCGGACGATCCTCGGGTTTGACCAGTACTTTCCAGGTTTTCAGCGTCTCGGCCATGCCCCATTCCGGCGGCGTCGGCGGCGTGTGCTGAATGAACTTGGCCATGACCGTGATCTGATCCTTGGTCAGCGCATTGGACGTCCCCCAGTTCGGCATGCCCGCCGGTGAGCCATAGGTAATCAAGGCCTCCAGATACGGTTGCCCGCGGCTCTGGGTAATGTCCGGTGTCAGCGGTTTGCCTGTGGCCCCTTTGCGCAAAACGCCGTGGCAGCCTGCGCAGCGCTGGAAGTAGATTTCCTTGGATGAGTCGAACTCGGCCTGGCTCATGTCAGGAGCGCCGGCGGTTTTGACCATGGGCGGGGTGGTCGCGGCGGCGGGCTCTTCAGCGCTGGCGGCATGACTCACCGCCAGGGCCAGTGCCGAACACAACGTGGTGAGCGTCAGGGCAAACGTTTTTCTATTGCTGATCAGCATTCCATTTCTCCTCAGGCAAGACCTTTGCGATGTGCTGAAACGGCAGCGCAGAACGCAGGTTCTTAGTGCCGTGCAAGGCTATGCCCGAGCAGGCCAATGTTCGCTTGACGACGATCAAGTTTGCCGGCCATCTCACTTGCCAGGTTGTCGCAGGGGCCCGTAGCGTGTTCCTTGAATCCGCTTCTGGAACAGGCAGCCCATGGACCGTACCCAGTCTTGCGAACACCCGATCGAACCCTTCTACCAACCGCTGAATAATGAGGAGGCGCTGTTCGAACAAGCCTGGCGACACGGCATGCCGGTGCTGATCAAAGGCCCGACGGGCTGCGGCAAGACCCGTTTCGTCCAGCACATGGCCCATCGGCTGAAACTGCCGTTGTACACCGTGGCTTGCCACGATGATCTGAGCGCAGCCGACCTGATCGGCCGTCACCTGATCGGTGCCCAGGGCACCTGGTGGCAGGACGGGCCGCTGACCCGCGCGGTGCGTGAAGGTGGCATCTGTTACCTCGACGAAGTGGTCGAGGCGCGTCAGGACACCGTGGTGGTGTTGCATCCATTGGCCGATGATCGTCGGGAGCTGTTCCTGGAACGCACCGGCGAAGTGCTGAAGGCGCCGCCGTCCTTCATGCTCGTGGTGTCTTACAACCCCGGCTACCAGAACCTGCTCAAAGGCATGAAACCCAGCACCCGCCAACGCTTTGTGGCGATGCGCTTTGGCTATCCGCCGGTGGCCGATGAGGAACGCATCGTTGCCCGGGAAGCTCAGGTGGACAGCGCGCTGGCGGCGCAGGTCGTGCGGCTGGGGCAGGCACTGCGCCGGCTCGATCAACATGATCTGGAGGAGGTCGCCTCGACGCGACTGCTGATTTTCACGGCGCGGATGATCCGCTCCGGCATGAGCCCCCGTGAGGCCTGCATGGCCTGCCTGGCCGAGCCGCTGAGTGATGATCCGCTGACCGTTGCCGCGCTGATGGACGTGGTTGATGTCCACTTCGGCTGAGTCCACGGGCTTCTCGCGCCGTCACTTGCCGGGCGATCTGGCAATGTGGTTTTTCATTCTCGCCGAGCTGTCGGTGTTCGCCATCCTGATCCTGGCGTTCGCCGTGACCCAGGCGCTCAAGCCGCAGATGTTCAGTGAAAGCCGTCTGTTGCTGAACACCTCCACCGGGCTGGCGATGACCCTGAGCCTGCTCACTGCGGGCCTGTTCGCCGCGCTGGCACAGGAGCAAGTCAGGCGCTCACGATCCCGTCACGGCGCGGTCTTCCTGCTGATGGCGTTGCTCGCCGCCAGTGTCTACGTGGTGCTGAAACTCACGGAATACCGGCACTTGCTGGCCTCGGGGCTGGGTATGGAGCACAACACGTTTTTCACGTTGTACTGGATTCTTACCGGGTTTCATTTTCTCCACGTAGTGCTCGGCATGGTCATTCTCGGGTGGCTGGCCGAGCGCTGTCGCCGTGGTCTGTACGACGCCAACACGCGCAGCGGGTTTGAATCCGGCGTGCTCTATTGGCACATGGTCGATTTGATCTGGGTCATGCTGTTTCCGCTGGTCTACGTGCTGAGTTGACGAGGTTCTCATGTCTGTTTCCAGGGTTTTGCTCGTCTGTTGGGCGGCGCTCGCGACGTTAAGTGTGTGCACGGTGGCGCTGGCACACGTCGGTGCGACATCGCTGCTGTCGATTGCCATCTTGCTGGTGGCGGTCGGCAAGGCGTGGCTGATCACCGACGGCTTCATGGAGATGCGCCATGCACCGCGACTGTGGCGGCGCTTGATGTTGAGCTGGGCGCTGGTGTTGGCGGCCGTTGTGGGGCTGACGCTGGTGTCGTTCCGCTGAGGGAATACAGCCCGTAAAACACCGCAACTCTAGTGTGGGAGCGGGCTTGCTCGCGAAGGCGGTGTGTCAGTCGCAATTGATTTGCCTGACACACCGCCTTCGCGAGCAAGCCCGCTCCCACATTCGGTCTGTGTTGTCGGCAATACCCGACCAAAACCATCTGACTTTCTTGATCGCCATCAAGCAGGTTTCGACCCTTCGCTTCCTATGATGGACGGGCCTAGCAAAGAGGAAGCGACCATGTCAGACACCTTCACCAAAGGCATGGCCAGGAACATCTACTTCGGGGGAAGCATTTTCTTCTTCCTGATATTCCTGGCTTTGACCTATCACACGGAACAGACCTTTCCAGAGCGCAGCAATGAAGCGCAGCTCACCGAATCAGTGGTGCGCGGCAAGTTGGTCTGGGAGCAAAACAATTGCATCGGCTGCCACACGCTGCTGGGCGAGGGCGCCTACTTCGCGCCTGAGCTGGGCAACGTGTTCCAGCGGCGCGGCGGGGAGGCGGGCTTCAAACCCTTTCTGCATGCCTGGATGAAAATGCAGCCACTGGGCGTACCGGGCCGTCGCGCGATGCCTCAGTTCAAGTTGAGTGACCAGGAGGTGGATGACATCGCCGAGTTCCTCAAATGGAGCTCGAAAATCAACACCAATGGCTGGCCGCCAAACAAGGAGGGCTAAGCGATGAGCATTGCTAATCCGCATCTGAAATTCGCCTCGCAAGCCGTGGCCAAACCGTACTTCGTGTTTGCCCTGATCCTGTTTCTCGGTCAGGTGCTGTTCGGTTTGATCATGGGCCTGCAATACGTGATAGGGGACTTTCTGTTCCCGATCATTCCCTTCAACGTGGCGCGGATGGTGCACACCAACCTGCTGATCGTCTGGTTGCTGTTCGGGTTCATGGGCGCCGCCTACTACCTGATTCCGGAAGAGGCCGACCGCGAACTGCACAGTCCGAAACTGGCGATCATCCTGTTCTGGGTATTCGCCGCCGCTGGCGTATTGACGATCCTGGGCTACCTGCTGGTGCCGTATGCCGGCCTGGCCAGGCTGACCCACAACGAGCTGCTGCCGACCATGGGCCGGGAGTTCCTGGAACAGCCGACCATCACCAAGATGGGCATTGTGGTGGTGTGCCTGGGCTTCCTCTACAACATCGGCATGACCCTGCTCAAAGGTCGCAAGACCACCGTCAGCATGGTCATGATGACCGGGCTGATCGGGCTCGCGGTGTTCTTCCTGTTCTCCTTCTACAACCCCGGCAACCTGGCCCGCGACAAGTTCTACTGGTGGTGGGTGGTGCATCTTTGGGTAGAAGGCGTGTGGGAACTGATCATGGGTTCGATGCTCGCTTTCGTCCTGATCAAGATCACCGGTGTAGACCGGGAAGTCGTGGAGAAATGGCTCTACGTGATTATCGCCATGGCGCTGATAACGGGGATCATCGGTACCGGTCACCACTTCTTCTGGATCGGTGCGCCCGAGGTCTGGTTGTGGGTCGGTTCAATCTTCTCGGCACTCGAGCCGCTACCGTTCCTGGCCATGGTGATATTCGCCTTCAGCATGGTGAAGAACCGTCGCCGGCAACACCCGAACCGCGCGGCAACCCTGTGGGCCAAGGGAACCGTCGTCACAGCGTTCTTCGGCGCTGGCGTCTGGGGCTTTTTGCATACCCTTGCGCCGGTCAACTTCTACACCCATGGCTCGCAACTGACGGCGGCGCACGGCCACCTGGCTTTCTACGGTGCTTACGCGATGATCGTGATGACCTTGATCAGCTACGCCATGCCACGACTGCGCGGGCTGGGTGAAGCAGGCGATGAGCGCTCGCAGACCCTCGAAATCTGGGGCTTCTGGTTGATGACCCTGTCGATGGTGATGATCACGCTGTTCCTCACCGCTGCCGGTGTCGTTCAGGTCTACCTGCAACGCTGGCAGGTCGATGGCGTCGCATTGCCATTCATGGCCACGGTCGAACATCTGCAGGTGCTGTTCTGGGCCCGTTTTGGCGCCGGTCTTGGTTTCCTGGCGGGACTGCTCTGTTACCTGTTCAGCTTCAAGCAACGTGGCCGCGCAGCGTTGCGCGCCCCGGCTGCCGTTGTTCCTTCATGAGCCGCTGTAACGGCTAGAAAAGGTCGGCCCGGCTGATACAGCGGGCCGTTTTTTTGCTTTACAAAAAGGGCAATGACCATGGCCTTTACCGTCGAACTGGAAGAGTGGGTCGGCAGCGTCTGGCATCGTTTCATCACCCGGCGCGCCAGCCCGGACTTCCCCGAAGCACGCGTCGAACTGGCCAGCCAGCAACGACCGCTGGCGCTGCTGTTTCGCGCCATGGGTGGCGCCAATGGCGTCGGCGTGGAAGCCGCCAGCGACCGTGATCTGCTGTTGCGGCGCAACGTGCTGCAGCAGATCGCCGGCACCTGCAAGCAAGTGCCTTTGGCGTGGTGCGACGCGACGAACCTTCGTCTGCCGTCGAGCCTGGCGGTTTTTCCTGAAGTCGCGCTGAACGAGGAACTCTATCGTTGGCTCGCATTGCTGGCGGCCCAGGCCGGGCAGATGCGGCACTGGGGGCGGGACAATCAGCGCTGGACGCAACAGCTGTTGCGGCGCTATCCCGCGTTGCGTGCCCGGTACAAACGTTTGGTCGATGCCCATCTGCAACTACGCCCGGATCCGGCCACATTGAATGCCGGTGAAGCTGCGCTGGAGCGGGCGTTATGCCAGGCGCTACGCGAGCCAGGCAGTGTCGAACATTTTCCCCGCAGCGAACGGGCCGCATGGCCGTTGCCGCTGTGGTTGTACCCGCCAGAAAACCTTGCGAGTCCGCAGGCTGCCGACCTCGGTGACGAGTCGGAAGAGTCGCTGACGACCCCGCCCGGTGAGCAGAAAGGCGCAAGTAAACGCGCCAAGCGGATCGATGAAGGCAGCCGCGACGGCGGGTTGTTAATCGTGCGCCTGGAAAACCTGTTCAGCTGGACCGAACACGTCGACCTCGATCGTTGGTCAGACGACAGCGAAGATCCGGACGCGGCCAGAGTCGCCGAGGACCTCGACGAGTTGAGCTTGTCGCGTACTCGTCTGCGCAAAGGCGGCGGCCTCAAGCTGCACCTGGATTTGCCACCGGCCGATGTCGACGATATCCCCCTGGGCGAGGGCATCAAGTTGCCGGAGTGGGACTATCGCAAACAGCAAATGCAGGACGCCTTCGTCAATCTGCAAATGATGGTGCCCCGCGACTGCGAGGCGCAGCCATTGCCGCCACGGCTGAAGGCCTCGGCGCACCGTTTGCGCCGGCAGTTCGAGCACCTGCGCAATGATCGCCAATGGTTACGCCAGCAACCCCAAGGGTCTGAACTGGACATGCAGGCCTGGCTGGATTTTCACGTTGAGCGCGAGCATGGCCAATGTGCGGAGCGAGGTCTGTTCATGGAACAACGGCGGACACGCCGCGACCTGGCGTGCCTGTTGCTGGCCGATGTGTCGATGTCCACCGACGCGCATTTGGACGATGAGCATCGGGTGATTGATGTGATCCGCGACAGCCTGTTGCTGTTCGGCGAAACCCTGTCGGTACTCGGTGATGATTTCGCCCTGTACGGGTTTTCCTCGCTGCGTCGTCATCAAGTGCGCATGCAGGAACTCAAGTCCTTCACCCAGCGTTATGACGACAACACCCGTGGTCGCATTCAAGGGCTCAAACCGGGTTATTACACCCGCATGGGCGCCGCCATCCGCCACGCCACCCAACTGCTGGGCAAGAGCAAACGACGCAGCAAGCTGTTGCTGCTTCTGACGGATGGCAAACCGAATGATCTGGATCTGTATGAGGGGCGTTACGGCGTTGAAGACACCCGCGAGGCGGTGCTGGAGGCGCGGCGTCAGGGGTTGACGCCGTTCTGTATCACGATTGACCGCGAGGCCGGGGATTACTTGCCTTACATGTTCGGCGCCAACGGCTACACCTTGATCCGCCAGCCCGAGCAATTACCCCTGCGCTTGCCGCAGTTGTATCGTCAGCTGACCCAGCCGTGATCAACACGGTCTGTAGCAGCTGCCGAGCCTGCGAGGCTGCGTTCGGCTGCGAAGCAGTCGTAAACCCTGAGCCCGCGGTTTAACTGATACGCCGCGGTGAATGGTTTTACGACTGCTGCGCAGCCGGACGCAGCCTCGCAGGCTCGGCAGCTGCTACAGGGGATAGGTGGGGGATTTAGGAGATGCTGCGTGGCAGCCAGAAAAACATCGTCACGCAGAAGATCGTCAGGCCGATGCAGAACCACATGAATCGGCGCAGCCGGCGTTCCCCCGCCTGTGCAGCCAATGCCGGCAGGGGCATGCCGCATTGGCGGCATTCGGTTTCTTCTGCGGGGTTGGCGTGTTGGCAATACAAACAGACGGGCATGGCACTCACTCGAACTGTTCCAGGCGCAGACGATCGAGAATGGCGATCTGGCGGCCGTCCTGGGTGATGATTTTTTCATCGATCAGGCGACGGATGATCCGCGAAAAGGTTTCCGGCTGGATCGACAGATGCCCGGCAATCAGTTGCTTGGCCATTGGCAGTTCGAATTGGCTGTCAACGGTTTGCTGGCGCACCAGTTGCGTCAGCAGATAACGCACGACCCGGTGGGTGGCGTTTTTCAGGGACAGGGTTTCGATTTCGTTGACCCGTTGATGCAGGCGAACGCAGAGCTTGCCGAGCAGCGCAAAGGTCAGTCGGCTATTGCTCTGCAGCAGGCGCATGTAGGTGTTGTTGGATAACCGATAGAGCTGAGTCGGGCAGATCGCTTCGGCCGAGGCCACATAGTTCGGGGTGTCCATCAGCATCATCGCCTCGGCGAAGGTTTGCCGATCACCAATGACCTCAAACACTTTCTCCTGCCCATCCGGTGTCAGTCGGTAGATTTTCACCGCGCCGGCAATCACGAAATAGAACGAGTCTGCCGGCTCGCCCTGGCGGAACAACGGTTCGCCCTTGTCGATGCTGAGCAGGTGGCTGGTACTCATCAATTCATCCAGCTGTTCTTCGTTCAACGGCTCGAACAAGTGATGACTGCGCAGAATCTGGTGATGGACGCGATGAAGCACCATAAGAATTCATCCTGAGGATTGAGGAGGGGGTGGCGATCAAGTCAAACGAGGCCCAGCGAGACGCCGCTGGCCAACGCCAGAACCGAGGTCAACACCACAAACCAGGCCAGTGGCTGGATGACTTTTTTCATGACGACTCCTGGGGATCGAGAGGGATCAAGGTTTCTTTGATTGCTGAAAGCTTGAGCAAGACGCGGGCCATGCCTGGAGGCCCTTGTTTATTGGGGCTCTCAGATAAGAGGGTAAAAATAACCACGAGGTTTGGGGTTTAAATAACCATTTAATGGTCATTTGTACCTTGAGCTGATCACCCCTGTGGGAGCGAGCCGGCTCCGGGCGGCGTTCCGACGATAGCGGCGGGTCAGCCGACATTGATGCTGAATGTGCCGCTGTCATCGCGAGCAGGCTCGCTCCCACAAGGAAAAACTCCCTCGCCACAGGAATACAAGAAAGCTGCAGGGCACGCCCCTTGCACACTTGATCTGCGACAAAGGCAATTGATCGCCAATACCCGATGATTGCCCCATGTAGCAAGATAAAGGAGTGGCTTTATGCAAGTGCTCGACCGCCGTAAAGCGATGGCCATCGCGCCGCTGTTACGTTTGGCCTTTCGGCCATTTTTTCTCGCAGGCTGCCTGTTGGCGGTGCTGGTGATTCCAGTCTGGCTCGCCGCCTTCAGTGGTGCGCTTTCCGGCTGGCAGCCGGCGGGTGGCTGGCTGGGCTGGCATCGACACGAATTGTTGTTCGGGTTCGGCTTGGCGATCATCGCGGGCTTTCTGCTGACGGCGGTGCAAACCTGGACCGGACGCCCCGGCCTCAGCGGGCGACCCCTGGCCGCGCTGGCGTTGCTGTGGTTGTTGGCGCGCGTGGCCTGGCTGGTCAATGCGCCGTGGCCGGTGCTTGCGGTGCTGGAGTTGGCGTTCCCGCTGGCGGTGGCCGCGCTCATGGGTTTCACCTTGTGGAAGGTGCGGCAGAAACGTAACTACCCGATTGCGGTGGTGCTGTTGTTGTTAGCGGCGGCCGACGGATTGTCCCTGTACGGTCTGGTCGCAGGTCATGAAGGCTGGCAGCGTCAAGGCGTGCTGACCGGCCTCTGGCTGGTGGCGGCAATGATGGGGTTGATCGGCGGGCGGGTCATTCCGTTCTTCATACAGCGCGGTCTCGGCAAGGTCGAGGGCGTTACCCCTTGGCCTTGGTTGGATTGGTTGCTGCTGATTGGCTCTCCTCTCGTGGCGTTGTTGTATGCCGCCGGACCAGCACTTGAGCCCACTCTCTGGGTCGGCCTGTTGTTCGCCGTGTTGGCCGCAGGGCATCTGGTGCGTCTGGTTCGCTGGCATGATCGCGCCCTTTGGCGTGTGCCGTTGCTGTGGTCGTTGTACCTGGCGTATGCCTGGTTGGCGGTGGCCTGTCTCGCAATGGCGCTGTGGCATTTCGGTGTGCCGATCAACCCGAGTCTGGCGGTGCATTGCCTGACGATTGGCGCCATGGGCGGCCTGGTGCTGGCGATGATCGCCCGGGTCAGCCTGGGGCACACCGGCCGCGCGCTGGAGCCGCCATCGGGCATGACGTTGGCGTTCATTCTGCTCAACCTGGCCTGTCTGAGCCGGGTCGTGTTGATCCTGTTCTTTCCCCTGCCTGCGTTGTGGCTGGCCGGTCTGTGCTGGGCGCTGGCGTTTGCGCTGTACGCCTGGCGCTATGGGCCGATGCTGCTCCGGGCCCGGGTGGACGGTCATCCGGGCTAACCACGTGAACTGATGGAGGCTGCCGGTGTTATATCCCTTTTTACTGGTCACCCACTTACTGGCAGCGATTGCCTTCATCGGCACGCTGTTTTTCGAGGTGGTGATCTGGCACCGCGCCCGTCAGCAGTTGGCGGATACCGCGCAAACGACCGCAGATCAAGCGATTGCAGTGCGCTCGCGCAAGGTGCTGCATGGCGTGGTGTTGCTGTTGTATGGCGCCGGCATCAGCCTGGCGTGGCAGCACCGTGGCGTATTGAGTCAGCCGCTGGCGAGTAGTTTTGGCACGTTGCTGAGTCTAAAGATCGTGCTGGCCCTGAGCATCATCGGCCATTACTTTCTGCTGGCGTATTGGCTGAAAAGCGCACGACTGACCGCGACCCGCGCCAGCTGGATTCGCCGCAGCATCCTCGGGCACATGGTGTTGATCGTGATCCTGGCCAAGGCGATGTTCTATTGGCACGGTTGATCGTCCGCCGTCCCTGACAGACAAAACCCGCGTCAACCGGTGGGCTGGCGCGGGTCGGGTGTGAGCGGCAATCGATCAATGACGACGGTTCAAGGCGTTAACAAACAACACGTTGTTTTCCAGATGGATGTGTTGCATCAGGTCATCACGAAACTCCAGCAGCCCACGATAAAGGGCGCGCCAGGTGTTACAGGCATCGGCCGGCGGGGTGATGTTGTTGGTCAGCGCGAGCAGCCTCTCCAATGCTTCGCCATGTTGATCATGTTCAAAGCGCAGCACCTGGATCGGCGGCGCGGCCTGAGGTCCGATGCCCTGTTGCAGCATCGGGAAGAGCACTTGCTCTTCCTTGAGCATGTGGCCTTCGAGTTCTTGTTGCATGTCGGTCAGCAGATCGGCCAGGCCATTGGGGCAGCTGCTGCGCGCACCATGGACCTGCTCGACGCGACGGGCCAGGCGGATCAGTTCCGGCAGTTGCTCGCGGTGGCGGGCGTGGTAGCGAGCCAGAAGGTGGGCGATCAACAGCTCCGACGGTTCGTTGCGCCAATCGTGTTGGGTTTCGCCGGTGTCTTGCAGCCGGTGCAGCGCATCGGCAATCAGGGCCGGATCGAGGTCTTTGCCCGCGGCCGCTTCACGCAGGCTTTTATGCCCGCCACAACAGAAGTCCAGTTTGAAGGTGTGAAAAATCCGCGTGGCGCCGGGAATGTCGCACGCCAGTTGGCCGAGGCTTTGTTCCAATAGGGTCAGGCTCATCAGGGGTTCCTTGTTTGGATTTCAACGGTTCCCCAGGGTCATTGCATCCGGCATGCCATATTTAACGTATTGAAAAATATGGCTTAATTTTTAGTTGTGGTGATAGGCACCCGGACGCTTTAGGGTGAATCCAACCATAGAGGGTAAAAACTACCATGCTGCGTGAAAGCCTGGCGGCCGACCTGATTGTCGAGTTGCCCAATGCTGTGCGGTTGCAACGACTGGTCCAGACCCTGCGCGAGTACTTCAACAGTGGCGCCGTGGGACTGCTGCGTCTGGATGACGACAGTTTGAGGCCGGTCGCGACGGTGGGGCTGGTGCATGAAGCGTTGGGCCGCCGGTTTGTCATCGCCCAGCATCCGCGGCTGGCGGCGATCATGGCGTCGCGCGAACCCACCTGGTTCGAGCCCGACAGTCGCCTGCCGGATCCTTATGACGGCTTGCTCGACAATCACGCTGGCGAACCGATGCCAGTGCACGACTGCATGGGCGTGAGCCTGTATGTGGAGGGGCGGATCTGGGGCGCGATCACCCTCGATGCGCTGCACGCCGGGACCTTCGACAGCCGTGCGCGGGAAGAGCTCAAGCGCTGCACCTTGCAGATCGAAGCCGCCGTGCGAGTCACCCGGCTTGAGCAGGAAAACCGCAGCCTGCGCCTGTCCCGCAGCGATATTCAAGATGTGCGACGGCCGGCTGATGAAGGCGAAATCCTCGGGCAAAGTGAGGTGCTGCATCAGTTGCTCAATGAACTGGACGTACTGGCCGACTCCGAGCTGCCGGTATTGCTGTTGGGCGAGACCGGTGTCGGCAAAGAGCTGTTCGCCCGGCGCTTGCATCGTCTGTCGCGCCGCAGTCATAAGCCGCTGGTGCAGGTCAACTGCGCCGCCTTGCCGGAGTCTCTGGCAGAGAGTGAATTGTTCGGCCATGTCAAAGGCGCCTTTTCCGGTGCCACCAGTGACCGTGCCGGACGTTTCGATGCGGCCAACGGTGGCACGCTGTTTCTCGATGAAGTCGGTGAATTGCCATTGGCCGTGCAAGCGAAGTTGCTGCGCACCCTGCAGAACGGCGAGATCCAGCGCCTCGGCGCCGACAAGCCGTTGCATGTCGATGTGCGCATCATCGCCGCGACCAACCGGCACCTGCCGGACAGCATCCGCGACGGCTTGTTTCGGGCCGATCTGTATCACCGGCTCTCGGTGTACCCGGTGCCGATCCCGCCGCTGCGCGAGCGAGGCAACGACGTGTTGATGCTGGCCGGGCATTTCCTTGAACTCAATCGGGCACGGCTCGGTCTGCGCGGCTTGCGTCTGTCGCCGGCGGCCGAGCGAGCGCTGCTGACTTACAGCTGGCCGGGCAACGTGCGCGAGCTGGAGCATGTGATCAGCCGAGCCGCGTTGAAGCAGCTCAGTCGCGGCACCAGTCGTACGCTGATCATGACGCTGGAGCCCGAGATTCTGGACCTCGACAGTGCCATGGGCGGGCAGGGCGCGGTCGTCGAAAGTCCCCTGGACGTGATGGCTGATGAGCCGTTCCAGCCTTTGGGTGAAGCGGTCGACGATTACCAGCGCAAGAAAATTCTCCAGGCCTTGAGCCTGTCCGGGGAGAACTGGGCCAGCGCTGCGCGGATTCTGGAAGTCGATCCCAGCAACCTGCACAAACTGGCTCGGCGTCTGCGTCTCAAATAAGGTTGATGGTGATCAAGGTGCTGTTGCGCTGTGTCTTGCACACTGGGCAGAACCTTTTTGGAGATCACCGTCATGCCCCTTTCCCTGGCACAGATGCGCCGCAACTACACCCTGTTTGGCCTGCAAGACGAGTCGGCACTGGACGACCCGATGGCGATGTTCCGGCAATGGATGGAGCTGGCCCGCGACACCGAGCGCGTGCCTGTCGAAGCCAACAGCATGGTGTTGGCGACGGTCGACAGTGAAGGGCGCCCGCACTGCCGGGTCCTGCTGCTCAAGGGCTTGAGCGATGAAGGCTTCACCTTTTTCGGCAATTACCAGAGTGACAAGGGCCAGCAACTGGCCGCTAACCCGCATGCCGCCATGACCTTTTTCTGGCCGGGGCTGGAGCGTCAGGTGCGTATCGAAGGCCAGGTCACCAGGCTCGATCCGACGCTGTCGGATGCGTACTACGATTCCCGCTCACAAGACAGCCGCCTGGGCGCCTGGGCTTCACCGCAAAGCCGACCGCTGGCCAATCGGGCCGAGCTTGAATCGCTGTTGCTACAAACCACCCAACGTTTTGCCGGCAAGACCGTGCCTCGGCCCGAGCATTGGGGCGGCTACTGCCTGCACCCTGAGCGTCTGGAGTTCTGGCAGGGGCGTGCAGACCGCTTGCATGACCGTCTTGATTACCGGTTGTGTGACGGCGTATGGCAGCGAAACCGCCTGGCGCCTTGAGCAGAACGTGTAGCAATGAAGAACAATGTGGGAGCGGGCTTGCTCGCGAAGGCGGTTGTGTTTGTAATGAATCGATATACAGCCGGGACGGCCTCAACAGCAGGGGGCCGTCAGCGACAAACGCGCCTTGAGCAGAACGTGGCAGCGAAACCGCCTGGCGCCTTGAGCAGAACGTGTAGCAATGAAGAACAATGTGGGAGCGGGCTTGCTCGCGAAGGCGGTGTGTCAGGCAACATTAATGTCGACTGACACACCGCCTTCGCGAGCAAGCCCGCTCCCACAGGTATGCGCTCGACTTACGATTGGTAGTGTCATTGTCCCTGACGAGGTACCTCCTTGGAGGAATAGGCTCACTGCGAATTCCAGTTCAGGCTTTGTCCCATACCCTCATACACGGGAAGGCTTGGATATGGCCCATCTGGCGCAACGCACGTTTGAACCCCTGAACATCGCCGTGCTGACCATCAGCGATACGCGCACCTTTGACACCGACACCTCGGGGCAGACCCTGACCGATTTACTGCAAACGGCCGGGCATGTTTTGATCGACCGTGACCTGGTCAAGGACGACATTTATCAGATCCGCGCCAAGGTCTCCCACTGGATCGCCGACCCTCAGGTTCAAGTGATACTGATGACCGGCGGCACCGGTTTCACCGCGCGCGACAACACTCCGCAAGCGGTTTTGCCATTGCTGGACAAACACGTGGAAGGCTTCGGTGAATTGTTCCGTCAGGTGTCCCTGGCGGAGATCGGCATGTCCAGCCTGCAATCCCGGGCATTGGCCGGGATGAGCAACGGCGTGCTGGTGTGCTGCGTTCCGGGTTCGCCCGGCGCGTGTCGAACCGCCTGGAACCAGATCCTGCTCGAACAATTGGACAGTCGCACCGGCCCGTGCAATTTCGCCCCGCATTTGAAACCGCAAGCACAACGGGTCATCGACGCCTGCGAGACACGCTCATGACCGGCCGGGTGTGTGACCTCGGCCACCTGATGCCGGTAGACGAGGCCATCAGCCGTCTGCTGGATCAGGCACCGCCGCCGCCCCTGGCGCAAAAGATCGGGCTGGATCAAGCCTTGGGGCGGGTGCTGGCGGTGGACATTCATTCTCCCGTCAACCTGCCGGCCTGGGACAACAGTGCCATGGACGGTTATGCCCTCAGGGCCGCTGACCTGCCACTGGACGGCGGCTGTTTGTTGATTGGCGGACGAATTGCGGCGGGGGATCAGGCGTGCTCGCCGTTGCTCGCGCAGCAAGCGGTGCAGATCTTTACCGGTGCGCCATTACCGCCGGGTGCCGACACGGTGGTGCCGCAGGAGCGCTGCCGGATCGATGGCGAGCGTGTCTGGTTTCCGCCCGTAAACGCCGGTGATCACGTGCGCAAGGAAGGTGAGGAGGTTCGCCGGGGAGACCTGTTGCTCCAGGCCGGTAAACGCCTGCGTGCGCAGGAAGTGGGGTTGCTGGCCGGCGCTGGCATCGCTCGGGTCGAGGTCTACCGCCCGTTGCAGGTGTGTTTGCTCAGCAGCGGCAATGAACTGCGTGAACCGGGCGATCCATTGGCGCCGGGGCAGATTTACAACAGCAATCGCTACTGCCTCGCGGCGTTGTTGAGCGGTTGGGGCGTCGAGGTGCACGACTACGGCGTGATGGCCGATGAGTTGGCGGCCAGCCGGCATGCCTTGAGCCTGGCGTCCTCGGAATGCGACCTGCTGTTAAGTTCCGGGGGCGTCTCGGTGGGCGAGGAAGATCACCTCAAACAGGCCATCGAGGAACTCGGCAGCCTGGACTTCTGGCGGCTGGCCATTCAGCCGGGTAAACCGCTGGCCTTCGGCGAAGTGGCCGGCAAACCCTGGATCGGCATGCCGGGCAATCCTTCGGCGGCGCTGATTACCGCGTTGGTGGTGGTGCGTCCGTTCCTGCTCAGGGCTCAAGGCGTGAAAGACGTGTTGCCGGTGCCAATGGCCGTTCCCGCCGGGTTCGACTGGTTGCAGCGCAACAAGCGTCGGCAGTACTTGCGGGCAAGACTCACTCCTGACGCTAACGGCCAATTGAGTGTGGAGCTGCACCCTCAGCAAAGCTCGGCGATGTTGACCGCCGCGTGTTGGGCCGACGGGCTGGCGGTGATCGAGTGCGAGCAGCAAGTGCTCAAGCACGACAACGTGATGTTCCTGTCCTTCGCCGACCTGATGCATTGATGGCAATTGATTGCCGTCAAGGCTCTGCCTGCCGGTCTCGCTAGACTGGCAGCGCGTTTTTCCATGAGGATTACCCATGCAACTGGTCTGCCCGGCAGGCAACCTGCCTGCGCTAAAAGCGGCGGTGCGCGAAGGCGCCGATGCCGTTTATGTCGGTTTTCGCGATGACACCAATGCCCGGCATTTCGCGGGGCTGAACATGGACGACAAACAGTTCGACGCGGCGGTCGCTCACATCCGCCAGCATCAACGCAAACTCTACGTCGCGGTCAACACCTACCCGCAACCCAAGGGTTGGGAGCGCTGGCAGCGCGCAGTCGATCGCGCCGCCGATTTCGGCGTGGATGCGTTGATCGCCGCCGATCCCGGGGTACTCAACTACGCCAGCCAGCGGCATCCGCAATTGGCGTTGCACCTGTCGGTCCAAGGCTCGGCGACCCATGCCGCGGCGTTGGAGTTTTATGCGCAACGCTACGGGATTCGTCGCGCGGTGCTGCCGCGAGTGTTGTCGTTGGCGCAAGTGCGCCAGGTCGCCGCGAGCAGCCCGGTGCCCATCGAAGTGTTTGGCTTCGGCAGCTTGTGCATCATGGCCGAAGGGCGTTGCCATCTGTCGTCCTACATCACCGGCGAGTCACCGAACCTCTGTGGCGTCTGTTCGCCGGCCAAAGCGGTGCGCTGGAGCGAAGACGCTGAAGGCTTGAGCGCGCGGCTCAGTGAAGTGCTGATCGACCGTTACACCCCTGACGAACCCGCCGGTTACCCGACCCTGTGCAAAGGCCGTTTCCTGGTCGGCGGCAAACGCTTCCATGCGCTGGAGGAACCCACCAGCCTCGACACTCTGGACTTGCTGCCGGAATTGACGGCCATCGGCGTCGAAGCCGTGAAAATCGAGGGCCGGCAACGCAGTCCGGCCTATGTCGAACAGGTCACCCGAGTCTGGCGCGCGGCACTGGATGCCCATCGTGGCTCGCCGGGCAGTTTTCGGGTCAAGGAGGAATGGCGTCGGGTGCTGGCCGGTTTGTCCGAAGGCAGCCAGACCACCCTGGGTGCTTATCATCGATCATGGCAATGAGGGAGGCGACATGAAGCTCAGCCTTGGACCGGTCCTGTTTTATTGGGACAAAGAGCAACTCAGCAACTTTTACGCCGAGATGTCGGCCTTGCCCCTGGATGTGATTTATCTGGGGGAAACCGTGTGTTCGAAACGCCGGGCCTTTTCACTGGATCAATGGCTGGGTCTGGGGCGCGAGTTGCAGGAATGCAGCCAGGCACAATTAGTGATCTCCAGCCTGACGCTGATCGAAGCGGCCTCCGAACTGTCCAGCCTGCGGCGGCTCTGCGACAACGGCCAATTGCTGGTGGAGGCCAACGACATGGGCGCGGTGCAGTTTTTGGCCGAGCGCAAGTTGCCGTTTGTGGGCGGTCCGGCGTTGAATTTGTACAACGGCCATACGCTGGCGCAACTGCTGGACTGCGGGATGACCCGTTGGGTGCCGCCGGTGGAATGCTCGGCGGCGCTGATTGGCGATGTGCTCGAGCAGGTGCGCGAACTGGGCCGTGAGGTGCCGGAAGTCGAGATCTTTGCCTATGGGCATTTGCCCTTGGCCTATTCCGCACGCTGCTTCACCGCTCGGGCGGAAAACTTGCCCAAGGATGACTGCCGGTTTTGCTGTCTTAATTACCCCGACGGCCTGCCGTTGACCAGTCAGGAAGGGCAGGCACTGTTCACCATTAACGGTATTCAAACGATGTCGGCTGAGGTGACCAACTTGCTGGCGGATTACACCGGGCTGGTGGCTTGTGGCGCCGATTTGTTGCGTCTGAGCCCTCGCGCTCAGGGCATGGCCGAGGTTATTGCTGCCTATCAACGGGTTCGTCTGGGCGAGACGCCGCCGCTGTTTGTCGACGGTTGCAACGGTTACTGGCATGGCCAGGCCGGGATGTTGCGCGTCGAGGAGGTCGGACTGTGTTGAATCGTAAAAAGTGGTTGTTGAAAGGTGCCGACCGGTTGTTGCCGCTGGTGCGTCGGGTGCCTTTTGCGGTGCAGCGACTGGCGTTGCAGCAGGCGCTGAATCGTTGCCTTGCCGAGCCGTTGCGCGATGGCGAGTTTGAAGTGTTGCGCGGGCGTTGGTTGTGCTTGCGGATTCCGGATCTGGGGTTGTCCTGGTATTTGACGCTGACCCGTCAAGGGTTGCGAATTGCTGAACGCGCCACGGCGCATGTGACGATCAGCGGTAACTGGCGTGAGTTTTTATTGTTGGCGAGTCGTCAGGAGGATCCGGATACGTTGTTCTTTCGCAGGCGTTTGGTGATTGAGGGTGATACGGAGTTGGGGTTGGCGTTGAAGAACCTGATCGACAGTCTTGATCCTGATGTTCTGCCTGTTTGGTTGTGGCGCAATCTGGAGCGGGCAGGGAAGGGGTTGGCGGCCGGTTAGTCGAGCTGTGTTTTTGGTTGGGGTACATATCCGTTGCTGCGGTAACGGCGGCTTAGGGTTCCGCCCTTACGGCGGGTCACTTGGAAATACGGAATGCCGCCCAACCCCAAGTAACCAAACGCTCTTGCCCCTGACGTACGGTGCCTCGCTGTGGCTCGGCATGCCCTCGCTCCGGTCCTGCTCCGTGGGCCCGCCGCCATCGGCCATCCATGGCCGGGGGCGGCTACCGCGGCATCGAACCTGCGCTCGGCCTTCCGACGGGGCAGATCAAGATCAAGATCAAAAGCCAGAAGCGAGGCGGCCTGATAGCCGACCTGATGTTGGTTCGGTCAAGTCTGGTCAGCGGCGGTGTACCCAAATGCCATGCCTGACAAATTTTAACTGTGGGAGCGGCGGTGCGGCGATCCGACTTGCTCGCGAAGAGACCGTTTCAGTCGACATAAATGTTGAATGTAAGTCCGCCTTCGCGAGCAAGCCCGCTCCCACAGGTACTCATTGCAAGTCCAGAATCTATGAACGATCAAGTCAGCGAAGCGCGCCCGCTTGATGCCCAGGTCGGCCCGCAGGCCGCCTCGCGGTGTTTTTGCGGTAGTCGCACCCTCGAGAGGCCCACGGAGCAGGACCGGAGCGAGGGCATGCCGAGCCTAGGCGAGGCACCGAACGAAAGGGGCAAAAGCCCTTGGTTACTTGGGGTTGGGCGGCATTCCGTATTTCCAAGTGACTCGCTGTAAAAGCGAAACCAATAGCAGCCGTTACCGCAGAAATGGATATGTAATGAGCCAAAAGACGCCATCGCAAGCAGGCTCGCTCCCACATTTGATCTGCGTTGCCCTCAAACCATCAGTTCAGAGGCGTGATGCTGCCGAGCATCACTGGCAATCAACTGCCTGATCCCTTCAAACAACTCATCCCCCTGCGCCTCCGTGCAATCCTCGCCATAGCGCTTACGCAACCCGTAATGGCTAAGAATCAAATGCACATCCGCGTGCAGACCATGCTGCTTCAAGCAATTTTCAACACATTGCAACGGACACCCATCCAGCGCAAAAATCCGCCGTCCCGAGCGTGCCTTGTTGACCAACGCCGCCACATGCCCGCCGACCCCGACGATGCAGGACATTTCAGCCAGGCCGCTGCGATCGAGCCGCACGGCCAGGGTGTTGGCCAGTTGGGCGACGTTGGAGCAGCCTGAGCAGGAGTAAATCAGGGGCAAGGTTGAACAAGACATGAGCGTTCTCCATGGATGGACTTCTTCAGTGTGCAAGGCCGGTGGCATTGCGCATTGACTGCGGTCAATTCCGTTTATTGGAAGGCCGCGAGATCCTCTTCGGCGAGGATGCTGATGTTGCGCCGCTCCATCGCGATCAGGCCGCTGTCCACCAGGCGGTGCAAGATCCGCGAAAAGGTTTCCGGCTGAATACCCAGCTTCGAGGCCACCAGGCGTTTGGACACCTGCAAGACAATCAAGCCGCTGACCGGGTTGCGTTCCTGGAACAGGAAGTTGATCACTCGCCGGCTCGCGCTGGCCATGGTCAAGGTGTCGATGTCGCGCAGACGCAGGTGCAGGTGCACGCTCATGCTCGCCAGGATCGCCAGGCAAACTTTCGGCTGGTCTTCGAGGGCGTTGCGGTAATGGCTGCCCTCGATACTCACCAGCACGCTGTCCTTCAGCGCCGTGGCGCTCACCGGGTAGAGACGGGCCTGGCTGAACAGCAAGGCTTCGGCAAAGGTCTGGCCGGGCTGGATGATTTCCACCAGGTTTTCCTGGCCTTCGCCGGTAAGCCGGTACAACTTGATCTGGCCGCTGACCAGCAGGAAAAAGCGCTTGGCCGGGTCCCCTTGGTGCATGAGTGTGCTGTGACAGGCCAGGCGCTTGAGCATCGCCAGGCCGCAGACTTCCTCGAAGATTTTCTCCGGCAACTGGCTGAACAGATGGTGACGGCGCAACGTTAAAACGATGGAAGGGTGGGTCAGCATGGCGTACCTCCGCTGACGGTCATAGTAGAGAGCAAGAGGCGAATGAAATATGCCTCTGCCGGCCTACCTCCAAGGAGGCATGCCCGTCAGCCCGCGTTGCGCAGATGCTCCATGGCCCATACAGCCGCCTCTACCCGCGAGCGTAAGCCAAGTTTGTGCAGCAGGTTTTTCACGTGAACCTTGACCGTGCCTTCGGTGATGCCCAACTTGTGCCCGATGACTTTGTTGCTGAAGCCGCTGGCGATGGTTTTCAGCACCTGGCGTTCACGCTCGGTCAGTTCCACCACGGTCTGGCGCTGCGGTGAGCGCAGTGCCTGGGCCATGACTTGGGTCAGCCCCGGGCTGATCACCAATTCGCCGTTCAAGGCATTGCGGATGTACTGAATCAACAGCTCGGGCTCCATGTCCTTGAGCAGGTAGCCGTCGGCATCCAGACGCAGTGCGTCGCGAATATCGTCTTCGGCATCCGAGACCGTAAACAGCAGCACCTTGCCGGTGTAGTGCATCGCTCGTAACTGGCGCAGGGTTTCAATGCCATTCATCAGCGGCATGTTGTTGTCGAGCAACACCAGATCCGGTTGCAGCGGCTCGATCAGACTGAGTGCTTCTTCACCGTTGTTGGCTTCACCGACGATCAGGAAATCATCTTCGAGTTCGAGCATCTGGCGGATGCCGTGACGCATCATCGGGTGGTCGTCGACCAGCAGGATGGTGTGTTGCAGGGAGGGGTTCATGTGACGCTACCTTCTGTTTGCTGCCCGAGAAACTCCGGTTGGAATTCCATTTGGACGCGGGTGCCTTGTGGCTCCCTGGAGACTATTTCGAGTTGACCGCGCAAGCTGCGGGCCCGCTCATCCATGATTTTCAGGCCGTGGTGTTCGCGTTGGTCGACGTTGCCGCTGAAGCCACGCCCGTCGTCTTCGACGATGAGCCTCACGGTTTCACCGTCCTGACGCAGTTGCAGCCAGGCGTTTTGCGCGTGGGCGTGGCGCAGGCAGTTGGAGAGCGCCTCGCGGGTGATCTGCAAGATGTGGATTTGCTCGCTGGCCGATAATTGAAAGGCCAGCGCATCGACGTGCAGGTGCACCTGGAATTCCCCGCGACGGGAGAACTCCTCGGCGGTGTCCTTGAGTTCCTGCACCAGTCCCGCATCGTGAATCTGCAAGCGAAAAGTGGTCAGCAACTCGCGTAACTGGCGGTAGGCATTGTTCAGCCCTTCGCGCAGTTCAGCGGTGACGTTTTCCAGGGTTTCGACCGGTTCGCCACGGCGCATCAGGGTCTGCAGGCGGCTGACTTGCAGCTTCATATAGGACAGGGCTTGGGCCAGTGAATCGTGCAGCTCGCGGGCGATGATCGTGCGTTCGTCGAGCAGCAGCAGGCGATGATCCTGTTCCCGTTGACGCTTGAGCGAGAGCGAGGTGCCGATCAGGTTGGCCAGGGCCTGGATCAGTTGGGTTTCCCAGGCTTGGGTTGGATGTCCGTCGACAAAATGCGCCTTGAGTTCGCCCAGTTCGCTGCCCTGATTGCTGATGCTGAACGTTTGGGGACTGGCTTTATGGTGCTTCTGACACGTGGCGCAATCGCTGCTGGCGCAGACTTCGCGGATGTTTGCGCCGTGGAGGGCGAGCAACTGCTGGGCCGGTGCCTGCATTTGTCCTTGCAGACACAGCGACAGGCGCAAGCCGGGCAGGCGTTGCTGGAAGCGCCGGATCAACTCATCCAGCCCTTCGGCATTGGCCAGGCGTGTGGCCAGGCTTCGGCTGCTTTGGTACAGCAACTCGAGGGCGGCGTTGGCTTGTTGCAGGTTCAGGGTTTTTTGCTGGACCTGACTCTCAAGGGTGCGATGCGAGTCTTCGATTGTCTCGGCCATGGCGTTGAAACTCATGGCCAACTGGCCCAGCTCGTCCTGGGACTGATGGTTGACCCGCACCTTGAAATCACCGCGACGAAAGCGCTGGGTCGCGTCCACCAACTCTTTCAAGGGCATGACGACCCCGTACTGCAATTCGTAGAGCCCAATCAGCAGGACGAACAGGGTGGTGAATAGGGCCAGGCCCTGGATCACCTGTTGCCAGCCTTGCTTCTGTTCGCTTTGGCGCTGCAACAGGTTGACGAACTGGTTCAGTTGTTCAATGAAGGGCAGGGCCTGGACTTGAAAATAGGCGGCATCGCCACGCTCCAGTGCAGGGCGCAAATCCTCGTTCCAGTGTTGCTGGATTTGCCCGTAGCTGATTTGCAGCGCGGCGGTCGGGCCATCTTCCAGCACTGCCTTGAGTGACTGGCTGTTGAGGCGGGTTTGCAGGCTGTCGCTGATGGCGATGATTTCTTCGCCGGTTGCACCCGCGGCCAGTTTCCAGCTCAGGTGGTAAGTCTCCATGCGCACCGAGCCTGCGGTGTTGATGGCGGCCGCATCACCCTGGCTGAACCAGGCGATCAGTCCGGCGCTCAACGAACTGGCGAGGGCGAGCACGGCGATCAGGATCACCGCCAGCCCGGCGCGAGCGGGCAGGGAACTGCGCAACCAGCGCACCATTAGCGCAGGTCCGGGAAAAAATCAGGAAAACCGAGCATGTGCAGCTCCAGGATGGGTTTTGCCGCCGATCCCGGGCGCGCTACCTCTAAAGAGTTGTCGACTGATCCTTGTCAGCAAAAACCTTGGTGGAAAACCTTAAGACGCTGATAAACCAACGGTTTTAGGGTTTTTCTGTACTACCTCCTTAGAGGTAGACCGCACAAGCATAGGCCTATGCCCCCTAGGGCTTCGTTGACATGGATCAAGTTTTTGCGGGGTTGGCCTCTCTAGTCTGCCGCCATGGCTAACTGACTGGAGAGCATTTGTGAACCCACCGCGTGTACGACAAGGCTTGGTGCTGGGCATGAGCACGCTGGCCTTCACTGTCTGTTTCATGGTCTGGATGATGTTTGCCGTGCTCGGGGTGCCGATCAAGGACCTTCTCCAGCTCAACGAAACCCAATTCGGCCTGCTGGCCGCGACCCCGGTCCTGACCGGCTCGCTGGTGCGGTTGCCGCTGGGCCTGCTGACCGACCGTTTTGGCGGGCGCAGCGTGTTCTTCCTGCTGATGCTGGCCTGCGTGGCGCCGCTGTACCTGATCAGTCACGCCACCGCCTACTGGCAGTTCCTGGTGCTGGGCTTGTTCGTCGGCCTGGCCGGCGGCTCGTTCTCCGTCGGGATTGCCTACGTCGCCAAATGGTTCGACAAAGAGAATCAGGGCTTCGCGATGGGCATCTTCGGCGCCGGTAACGCCGGGGCTGCGGTGACCAAGTTTCTCGCCCCGGCGCTGATCGCTGCCGGCAGCTGGCAGCTGGTACCGAAAGTCTTCAGCGCGATCCTCTTTATTACCGCGTTGTTGTTCTGGTTCCTCAGCGCCGAAAACAAGGACCACCGCATTGCCACCGGCGCCACTTTGCGTGAGCAACTCAGCTCGCTGAAGGACCCTGCGGTGTGGCGCTACTGCCAGTACTACTCGATCGTCTTCGGTGGTTATGTCGCCCTCGCGCTGTGGATGACCAAGTACTACGTGCAGGAATACGGTTTCAGCCTGCAAAGCGCGGCGCTGCTGGCGGCCTGTTTTTCCCTGCCCGGCGGCGTGCTGCGTGCCGTCGGCGGCTGGTTGTCGGATCGCTGGGGGGCGCAAAGCGTGACCTGGTGGGTGTTGTGGGTCAGCTGGATCTGCCTGTTCCTGCTCTCGTATCCCCAGACCCAACTGCAAGTGCAAACGATCAACGGCCCGGTGGATTTCCACATCGGCCTCAATCCTGCGCTGTTCACCGTGCTGCTGTTCGTCATGGGCATCGCCTTCGCGTTCGGCAAGGCCTCGGTCTTCAAGTACATCGCCAACGACTACCCGAAAAACATGGGCGCGGTGTCCGGCATCGTCGGCCTCGCCGGTGGCCTGGGCGGTTTCGTGCTGCCGATCCTGTTCGGCGCCCTGGTGGACCTCACCGGCGTGCGCTCTTCCTGCTTCATGTTGATGTACGGCGTGGTCTGGGTCTCCCTCACCTGGATGTACTTCAGCGAGATACGCAAAAGCGCGGTGCTGGGTAAAACGCCGCTGCTGACCCCGTCCCCGATTTCCAGCATTGCCCTAGGAGAAGAACATGTCCGTTCTGCAAAAGCCTGACAAAGGCCCAGTCATTCATGACTGGCGCCCCGAGGACCCAGCATTCTGGGGAAGTAGCGGCAAGCAGACCGCCACGCGCAACTTGTGGATTTCCATTCCTGCGCTGCTGTTGGCCTTTGCGGTGTGGATGGTCTGGAGCACGGTGATCGTGCGTCTGAACGCCATCGGTTTCACCTTCACCACCGACCAGCTGTTCTGGCTGGCGGCGTTGCCGGGGCTGTCCGGGGCGACCTTGCGCGTCTTCTATTCCTTTATGGTGCCGATCTTCGGCGGCCGTCGCTGGACCGCCCTGAGCACCGCATCGCTGTTGCTGCCCTCGATCTGGATGGGCTTCGCCGTGCAGGACCCGAGCACCTCCTACAGCGTGTTCGTGTTGATTGCCTTGCTCTGCGGTTTCGGTGGCGGCAACTTCGCCTCGAGCATGTCCAACATCAGCTTCTTCTACCCCAAGTCGCAGCAGGGCACGGCCCTTGGCCTCAACGCCGGGTTGGGTAACCTGGGCGTCTCGGTGATGCAGTTCTGTGTGCCGCTGGTGATTACCTTCGGTGTGTTCGGCTTCATGGGCGGCTCGCCGCAAGCGTTGCCGGACGGCGGTCAGTTGTGGTTGCAGAACGCCGGCTTCATCTGGGTGCCGTTCATTGTCCTGGTGACGGTGCTGGCCTGGTTCGGCATGAATGACCTGTCCAGTGCCCGCGCTTCCTTCAGCGAGCAGGCCGTCATCTTCAAACGCAAACACAACTGGCTGATGTGCTGGTTGTACCTGGCGACCTTCGGTTCGTTCATCGGTTTTTCCGCCGCGTTTCCGCTGCTGATCAAAACCTCGTTCCCTGATGTCATCGCCTTGAAGTTCGCTTTCCTCGGCCCGTTGGTCGGCGCACTGGTACGCCCATTGGGCGGCTGGCTGGCGGACAAGCTCGGCGGCGCGAAAGTGACCTTGTGGAACTTCGTGGCGATGATCGTGATGGTCTTCGGCGTGTTGCACTTCCTGCCGCAGAACGGTTCGGGCGGCAACTTCTACGGCTTCCTCGGCATGTTCATGCTGCTGTTCATTACCACCGGTGTCGGCAACGGCTCCACCTTCCGCATGATCCCGGTGATCTTCCGCACCCAGCACGAAAAAGCCTCGGCCGGCAAACCACCCGCCGTGCGCGAACAAGCGCTGAAGAATGCCGGCAAAGAGTCAGCCGCGGTCCTGGGCTTCAGTTCGGCCATGGGCGCCTTCGGTGCGTTCTTCATTCCCAAATCCTTCGGTTCTTCGATGGCCCTGACCGGCGGCCCGGAGATGGCCTTCTACATGTTCGTCGGCTTTTACCTGAGCTGCATCGTCGTGACCTGGTGGTGGTACGCGCGCAAAGGCGCCGCGACACCCTGCTGAGACGACCCGAATCCAACCATTGCGTGGGCGGGGCACAGACTCCGCGACAAAGCCTGAGAGGACTACACCGTGAGTCATTTACTGGATCAATTGCGGTTTTTCAACCGCAAGCAAAACGAGTTTTCCGACGGTCATGGCGAGACCCGCAAAGAGTCTCGCGACTGGGAGAACGTCTACCGTTCGCGCTGGCAGTACGACAAGATCGTGCGTTCCACCCACGGGGTGAACTGCACCGGCTCTTGCTCGTGGAAGATCTACGTCAAGAACGGCCTGATCACCTGGGAAACCCAGCAGACCGACTACCCGCGTACCCGTAACGATCTGCCGAACCATGAGCCCCGTGGCTGCCCGCGTGGTGCCAGTTACAGCTGGTACATCTACAGCGCCAACCGGCTCAAGTACCCGAAAATCCGCAAGCCGTTGCTCAAACTCTGGCGCGATGCGCGGCAAACCATGGCGCCGGTGGAAGCCTGGGCCAGCATCGTCGAGGACAAGGCCAAGGCCGACTCCTATAAAAGCAAGCGCGGCATGGGTGGCTTCATTCGCTCCAACTGGGAGGAAGTCAACGAGATCATCGCTGCCGCCAACGTCTATACGATCAAGCAATACGGCCCTGACCGGATCGTCGGTTTCTCGCCGATCCCGGCCATGTCGATGGTCAGCTATGCCGCAGGTTCGCGTTACCTGTCGCTGATCGGCGGCGCCTGCCTGAGCTTCTACGACTGGTACTGCGACCTGCCACCGGCCTCGCCGATGGTCTGGGGCGAGCAGACCGACGTGCCGGAATCGGCCGACTGGTACAACTCCAACTACATCATTGCCTGGGGCTCCAACGTCCCGCAGACCCGGACCCCCGACGCGCACTTCTTTACCGAAGTCCGCTACAAGGGCACCAAGACCGTCGCGATCACCCCGGACTACTCGGAAGTCGCCAAGCTCACCGACCTGTGGCTGAACCCTAAACAAGGCACCGATGCGGCGCTGGCCCAGGCGTTCAACCATGTGATCTTCAAAGAATTCCACCTGGACAAACCGAGCGCCTATTTCACCGACTACGCCAAGCGCTTTACCGATTTGCCGGTGCTGGTACTGCTCAAGCAAATGGTCGACAAGGCACCGGGCGCCGGTTACCAGCCGGACCGCTTCCTGCGCGCCAGCGACCTGACCGACAACCTCGGCCAGGAAAACAACCCGGAATGGAAAACCATCGCCCTCGATGTCAGCGGCGAACTGGTGTCCCCTCAGGGTTCCATCGGTTATCGCTGGGGCGAGAAGGGCAAGTGGAACATCCTGCCTCGTGAAGGCGGCGAAGGCCGTGAGATCGATCTGAAACTGAGCCTGATCGGCGATGACGTTGCCGAAGTGGCGTTCCCGTATTTTGCCGGCGAGTCCCACGAGCACTTCCAGCACGTGGCCGGCGATGCCGTGCAATATCGCCGCGTGCCGGTGCATAACGTGGTGCTGGCGGACGGCAGCGTGGCCAAAGTCGCCACCGTGTTCGACCTGTCGGCCGCCAACCTGGCCATCGATCGCGGCCTCGGCGGCGAAAACGTGGCCAAGGATTACGACGACGCTTCCGTGCCTGGCACCCCGGCGTGGCAGGAGCAGATCACCGGCGTCAGCCGCGAGAAAGCCATCCAGATTGCCCGTGAGTTCGCCGACAACGCCGACAAGACCAAGGGCCGCTCGATGATCATCGTCGGCGCGGCGATGAACCACTGGTACCACATGGACATGAACTACCGCGGGCTGATCAACATGCTCATGCTCTGCGGGTGTGTCGGTCAGACCGGTGGCGGTTGGGCGCACTACGTTGGCCAGGAAAAACTCCGTCCGCAATGCGGCTGGCTGCCATTGGCGTTCGGCCTGGACTGGAACCGTCCGCCTCGCCAAATGAACGGCACCAGCTTCTTCTACGCCCACAGTTCGCAGTGGCGCCACGAGAAGATGAGCATGCACGACGTGCTCTCGCCGCTGGCCGATAAGTCACAATTCCCCGAGCATGCCCTGGACTACAACATCCGCGCCGAACGCGCCGGCTGGTTACCCAGCGCACCGCAACTCAACACTAACCCTTTGCACATTTGCCGCGACGCGGCTGCGGCCGGCATGGACCCGAAAGACTATGTGGTCAAGTCGCTGCAGGACGGTTCGCTGCGCTTCTCCTGCGAACAGCCGGACAGCCCGGTCAACTTCCCGCGCAACATGTTCATCTGGCGTTCCAACCTGCTGGGCTCCTCGGGCAAGGGCCACGAGTACATGCTCAAGTACCTGCTGGGCACCAAAAACGGGGTGATGAACGAAGATATCGGTCAGGTCGGCGACTGCAAACCCGAAGAAGCCGAATGGGTGGACGAGGGCGCCATCGGCAAGCTCGATCTGGTCACCACGCTGGACTTCCGCATGTCCTCGACCTGCGTCTATTCCGACATCGTGTTGCCGACCGCAACCTGGTACGAAAAAGACGACATGAACACCTCGGACATGCATCCGTTCATTCACCCGTTGTCGGCGGCTATCGACCCGGCGTGGGAATCGCGTTCCGACTGGGAGATCTACAAAGGCATCGCCAAGGCGTTTTCCAGCATGTCCGAAGGGCATCTGGGCGTTGAGAAGGATCTGGTGACCATCCCGTTGATGCACGACAGCGTCGGCGAACTGGCCCAACCGTTTGGCGGCACCGACTGGAAAAGCGACGGCGTGGCACCGGTGCCGGGCAAGAACGCGCCGAACCTGCATGTGGTGGAGCGTGACTACCCGAACATCTACAAACAGTTCTCGTCCCTCGGGCCATTGCTGGAAAAACACGGCAACGGCGGCAAAGGCATCAACTGGAACACCGACGACGAAGTGAAATTCCTCGGTGAACTCAATCACAAAGAAGGCGATGTCGGTATCAGCCAGGGTCGGCCAAAAATCGACACGGCCATCGATGCCGCAGAAGTGATTCTGTCCCTGGCGCCGGAAACCAATGGGCAAGTCGCCGTCAAGGCCTGGGCCGCACTGTCGGAATTCACCGGCATCGACCACAGCCACCTGGCGCTGTCCAAGGCCCACGAGGCGATTCGTTTCCGCGACATTCAGGCACAGCCGCGCAAGATCATTTCCAGCCCGACCTGGTCGGGTCTCGAAGACGATCACGTCAGCTACAACGCCGGTTACACCAACGTTCACGAAGGGATCCCATGGCGCACCATCACCGGCCGCCAGCAGTTCTACCAGGATCACCCGTGGATGCAGGCGTTCGGCGAGCAACTGATGAGTTATCGGCCGCCGGTCAACACCCGCACCATCGAAGGGGTGAAAGGCAAGCGCAGTAACGGCCACAAGGAAATCGTCCTGAACTGGATCACCCCGCACCAGAAGTGGGGCATCCACAGCACCTACAGCGACAACCTGCTGATGCTCACCCTCAGCCGTGGCGGGCCGATTGTCTGGCTCTCGGAGAACGACGCGAAAAGCGCCGGCATCGAGGACAACGACTGGATCGAGTGCTTCAACATCAACGGTGCATTGACCGCCCGTGCGGTGGTCAGCCAACGGGTCAAGGACGGCATGGTGATGATGTACCACGCCCAGGAACGGATCGTGAACGTGCCCGGTTCGGAAACCACCAAGACCCGTGGCGGCCACCACAACTCGGTCACCCGCGTCGTGCTCAAACCGACTCACATGATCGGCGGCTATGCCCAGCAAGCCTACGGTTTCAACTATTACGGCACGGTCGGTTGCAACCGCGACGAATTCGTCGTGGTGCGCAAAATGTCCAAAGTCGACTGGCTCGATGGTTCAAGTGGCGATGACCTGCCGCGTCCACTGCCGACCGATATCGAGGAGAACTGAGATGAAGATTCGCTCACAAATCGGCATGGTTCTGAACCTGGACAAGTGCATCGGTTGCCACACCTGTTCGATCACCTGCAAAAACGTCTGGACCAGCCGCGAAGGCATGGAATACGCGTGGTTCAACAACGTCGAATCGAAACCCGGGATCGGCTACCCGAAAGAATGGGAAAACCAGGACAAGTGGAAGGGCGGCTGGATCCGCAACGCCAACGGCACGATCAACCCGCGCATCGGCGGTAAATTCCGCGTGTTGGCGAACATTTTCGCCAACCCGGACCTGCCGAGCCTCGACGACTATTACGAACCGTTCGACTTCGATTACCAGCACCTGCATACCGCACCACTGGGCGAGCATCAGCCCACTGCACGTCCGCGCTCGCTGATCTCCGGCAAGCGCATGGAAAAAATCGAGTGGGGCCCGAACTGGGAGGAAATCCTCGGCACCGAATTCGCCAAGCGTCGCAAGGACAAGAACTTCGACAAGATCCAGGCGGACATTTACGGCGAGTACGAAAACACTTTCATGATGTATTTGCCGCGCCTGTGCGAGCACTGCCTCAACCCGACGTGCGCAGCGGCTTGCCCGAGCGGGGCGATCTACAAGCGTGAAGAAGACGGCATCGTCCTGATCGACCAGGAGAAATGCCGTGGCTGGCGGATGTGCATCAGCGGTTGCCCGTACAAAAAGATCTATTTCAACTGGAAAAGCGGCAAGTCCGAGAAATGCATCTTCTGCTACCCGCGTATCGAAGCCGGGATGCCGACCGTTTGCGCGGAAACCTGCGTCGGGCGCATCCGTTACCTCGGTGTGCTGCTGTATGACGCCGACCGCATCAGCGAAGTGGCGAGCACCGCCAATGAGCAGGACCTGTACGAAAAACAACTGGAGATCTTCCTCGATCCAAATGACCCGGCGGTGATTCGTCAGGCCTTGGCCGATGGCGTGCCGCAGTCGGTGATCGACTCGGCCCAGCGTTCGCCGGTCTACAAAATGGCCGTGGACTGGAAGCTGGCGCTGCCGCTGCACCCGGAATACCGCACCTTGCCGATGGTTTGGTACGTACCGCCACTGTCGCCGATCCAGAACGCCGCCACTGCCGGCACCGTAGGTATGAACGGGGTGATCCCGGATGTCGACAGCCTGCGTATTCCACTGAAGTACCTGGCCAACCTGCTGACGGCGGGCGATGAAAAACCGGTCAAGCGTGCGCTTAAACGCTTGCTGGCGATGCGCGCCTACAAACGTTCCGAGCAAGTCGACGGGGTTCAGGACCTGCAAGTGCTGGCGGATGTTGGCTTGAGCGTGGCCCAGGTCGAGGAGATGTATCGCTACCTGGCGATCGCCAACTACGAAGACCGCTTTGTTGTACCGAGTGCCCACCGTGAAGACGCCATGAGTGATGCCTTCGCCGAGCGTTCCGGGTGCGGCTTCAGTTTCGGCAGCGGGTGCAGCGGCAGTTCCGACACCAACATGTTCGGCGCCAAGAAAGCCAACCGCCGCGACATCCTGAAAACCGTCCAGTTGTGGGAGGAATGAGCATGCAAATTCTCAAAGTGATTTCGCTGCTGCTCGACTACCCGACCGAGACGCTGATTGGCGGTCGCGACGAACTGGAGCAAGCGATCATCCAGTCACGGGAAATCAGCCCGACGCAACGCGGTGCGTTGTTCGAATTGCTCGAGCTGATCTGCGCCAATGACCTGATGGACGGGCAGGAGCACTACGGTGCGCTGTTCGGTCGGGGGCGCTCGCTGTCGCTGCTGTTGTTTGAGCATGTGCACGGTGAATCCCGCGACCGTGGCCAGGCCATGGTCGACATGATGGCGCAATACGAAGAAGCCGGTTTTGCCATCGGCGTCAAAGAGCTGCCCGATTACATCCCGCTGTACCTGGAGTTCCTCTCCACCCGCGAAGACATCGAGGCCCGCGAGGGCCTGGCGGATGTTTCGCACTTGCTGGCCTTGCTCGCGGCACGTCTGGAAGAGCGCGAAAGCGCCTATGCCAGCTGCTTCCGGGCGCTGCTGCAAATTGCTGGGGCCGAGCCGCATCAAGCGGTCGCCGACCTGCGGGCGCAGGTCGCGGCGGAACCTCGCGACGACTCCCTCGAAGCCCTCGACAAGATCTGGGAAGAGGAGGCCGTGGACTTCCTCCAGGCCGAACAGCAGGACCGTTGCAGTTCGCTGCCTAGCGCTCCGGGCAAGGCCCGGGAAGAAAGCGCGGTGCCGTTGCACTGGGTGGATTTTCAGCATGAAGGGCTGGCCGCCGTGCCAGCCAAGGAGGTAGGCAATGTCTAAATGGAACCTGTTGTTGTTCGGGGTCTATCCCTACGTAGCCCTGGCGATTTGCCTGATCGGAAGTTGGGCCCGCTTCGACCTGTCGCAATACACCTGGAAAGCAGGCTCCAGCCAGATGCTCAATCAGCGTGGCATGCGCGTGGCGAGCAACTTCTTCCACATCGGTGTGTTGTTCGTACTGGCCGGACACTTTGTCGGCCTGCTGACCCCGGCGTCGATTTATCACCATGTGATCAGCACAGAGAACAAGCAGTTGCTGGCAATGGTCTCGGGCGGGTTCTTCGGTCTGTTGTGCCTGATTGGCCTGCTGATGCTGGTTAACCGGCGGCTCAGCGATCCTCGGGTCCGTGCCACCTCCAGTCCTTCGGACATCCTGATTCTGCTGGTGCTGCTGGCGCAATTGCTGCTCGGTCTGCTGACCATCGTCGCGTCCACCGCGCATATGGACGGCTCGGTCATGGTGATGCTCGCCGATTGGGCGCAGAACACCGTGCTGTTGCGTCCGGTGGAAGCGGCGGCGTCCATCGCGCCGGTCGGGCTGACCTACAAGTTGCATGTGTTTCTCGGTTTGACCCTGTTTGTGCTGTTCCCCTTCACTCGTCTCGTACACATGATCAGCGCACCGATCTGGTACCTGGGGCGTCGTTATCAAATCGTTCGTCAGAAGTACTGAGGAGACAATCATGTCAGGTGGATGCGGATGTGGTGGCGGTAATGGGGGCAGCGGTGGCTGCGGTTCTTCAAAAAAAGCGGAGGCCGTTCTCGACATCGCGTCGGTCGCAGAGGCGCAGTTTGAAGCCCTGCCGGTTGAGCCCGCAGGGGCCGATGACGCCCCGGCGCAGTTGATCGCCAGCAGTGAGCAGGAGTGGCCGATCATCAGCGTCAACGAGGTGTCGATCACCCCGGAGGCGATGGCCCAGGAGCTGCAATATCACCCGGCCGAAAGCCGCGAGGAGGCGGTCTACCTGGCCGCCCGGGCGCTGGTTATCCGCGAGTTGTTGCAGCAGCGCATCACCGAACTCGGTGTGTCGCTGGAGATCGGCGCCGGTGAGAACGAAGAAGAAGCGGCCACGCGCTTGCTGCTCGAACGTGAGGTGAAAGTGCCGCAGTGCGACGAGGAGTCGAGTCTTCGTTACTACGAAAACAATCGCGGACGCTTCCACAGTGCGCCGTTGCTGGCGGTTCGGCACATCCTGCTCGAATGCGCGCCGGATGATGTCGAGGCGCGCGCCGTTGCGCATGATCAGGCGGAAGTTCTGCTGCAACGACTGGAAGAATTCCCCGGCAGTTTCGCCGAGCTGGCCGTGAAATATTCGGCCTGCCCGTCGAAGGCTCAGGGTGGTTCTTTGGGACAAATCAGCAAGGGCCAGACCGTGCCCGAACTGGAGCGTCAGCTGTTCACCCTGGCACCGGGCCTGGCCAGCAAACCGCTGGAAAGTCGCTACGGCTGGCATGTGATCAGTGTCGATCAGCGAATCGAAGGCATGCCGTTGCCCTATGAAGTGGTGTCGACGGCGATCCGCACGCAATTGCAGCAAGGCGTGTGGCAGAAAGCGCTGGTGCAATACCTGCAAACCCTGATCGGTGCGGCCGATATTCGTGGCATCCACTTGCAGGGCGCCGACTCACCGCTGGTGCAGTGAGCATCGAGGCAAACCGGGAGAAGTGATGAACGCTGTGATGCAGGATGGTTTTGGACGGCAGATCGATTATCTGCGGATGTCGGTGACGGACCGCTGTGATTTTCGCTGTGTGTATTGCATGGCGAAAAACATGACGTTCCTGCCACGTCAGCAGGTGCTCACGCTGGAGGAATTGCAGCGTTTGGCGACGCTGTTCGTTGGCCTGGGTGTACGCAAAATCCGTCTGACTGGCGGCGAGCCGCTGATCCGTCCCGGCATTGTCGAACTGTGCCGCAACATCGCCGCCTTGCCCGGTTTGCGCGAACTGGTGATGACCAGCAACGGCTCGCAGCTGGGCCGTCTGGCCCGGCCGTTGGTCGATGCCGGAGTCAAGCGGATGAACATCAGCCTCGATAGCCTGGACGGGCAGAAGTTTCGGGCGATCACCCGCATCGGCGATCTTGATCAAGTGCTCAACGGCATTGAAGCGGCGCGGGACGCAGGGTTCGAGCGGATCAAGCTCAACTGCGTGGTGATGAAAGGACGCAACTTCGATGAAGTCCCTGCGTTGGTGCAATACGCCATCGACCAACGCATCGACATCAGTTTCATCGAGGAAATGCCCTTGGGCGACGTCGGACGTTCCCGGGGCGAATCGTACTGTTCCAGCGACGAAGTGCGCACGCTGATCGCCAGCCAGCACCGGTTGCTCGACAGCACTGAAAACAGCGGCGGCCCGGCGCGCTATGTGCGTCTGGAACGCCATCCTGATACCCGGATTGGTTTCATTTCGCCCAATAGTCACAACTTTTGTGGCAGCTGTAATCGGGTGCGGATGACGGTTGAAGGGAAGCTGTTGCTGTGTCTGGGCCAGGACGATGCTCTGGATTTACGTGGATTGTTGAGGCGGTATCCGCTGGATGACCAACCGGTGATCAACGCGGTGCAGAAGGCCTTGCGCGGTAAGCCACTGCGCCATGATTTCAGCCCCGACGGGGAGGTACAGATTGTGCGGTTCATGAACATGAGCGGCGGTTGAACTGAACTATAAAACACAGCAAATCCAATGTGGGAGCGGGCTTGCTCGCGAAGGCGGAGTGTCAGTCGACATCAATGTTGACTGGTAAACCGCCTTCGCGAGCAAGCCCGCTCCCACATTAGATCTTCGCCGAAATCCAGCATTTTTTTTGCCGGCAAATCTTGATATCGATCAATTGCAGATCAGCACTTTGTCCGTAGCCTTCACTGCATGTTGTGGTTTTAAGTTTGTTTAAGTCTATATGTAGTGTCTGGAGGCCAAATGCAGAGCACGCTGATCGCAGTAGGATGTAACCGCTTGCACAAACGCGATGGCAGTCAGGTCGCCTTCGATGCCGACAAAATCCGTCAGGCATTGATCGCCGCCGGCAAGGCGACGGGGGAGTACGGCGAGGTTGAGGTTGAAGGCTTGCTTCAGGCGGTATTGGCCAGGCTCGAAGGATTGCCGAGGTTGCATGTCGAGCAAATCCAGGACCGTGTTGAACGGGTGTTGATGGACGCCGGATATTTCCTCGCCATGCGCGCCTACATCGTCTACCGCGAACAGCACGGGCGCTTGCGCCGCGACCGTCGGACCATGGTCGAAGTGGCGACCTCGATGAACGAGTACCTGGACCGTGAAGACTGGCGGGTCCAGGCCAACGCCAATCAGGGTTACTCCCTGGGCGGCCTGGTGTTGAACGTGTCGGGCAAGGTCACCGCCAACTACTGGCTGGACGAGGTGTACAGCGAGGCCATCGGCCAGGCTCACCGCGAAGCGGATTTGCATGTGCACGACCTCGACATGCTCGCCGGTTACTGCGCCGGCTGGTCGCTGCGCACCCTGTTGCACGAAGGGCTCAATGGCGTGCCGGGGCGTGTCGAAGCCGGTCCGCCGAAGCACTTGAGCAGTGCCCTGGGGCAGATGGTGAATTTTCTCGGCACCCTGCAAAACGAATGGGCCGGCGCCCAGGCGTTCAGCTCGTTCGACACCTACCTGGCGCCCTATGTGCGCAAGGATCAGCTGAGCTTTCAGGAGGTGCGCCAGGCGATCCAGGAGTTCATCTACAACCTCAACGTGCCCTCGCGCTGGGGCACCCAGACGCCGTTCACCAACCTGACTTTCGACTGGGTGTGCCCGCAGGATTTGCGTGAGCAGATACCCGTCATCGGCGGTGAGGAAATGCCGTTTGCCTATGGCGACCTGCAAGTCGAAATGGAGCTGCTCAACCGCGCTTACATCGAGGTGATGCAGGCCGGTGATGCGAAAGGGCGGGTGTTCACCTTTCCGATCCCGACCTACAACATCACCCATGACTTTCCATGGGACAGTGAAAACGCCGACCGGCTGTTCGAGATGACTGCGCGTTACGGCCTGCCGTATTTCCAGAATTTCCTCAATTCGGACCTGCAGCCCAATCAGGTGCGCTCGATGTGCTGCCGCTTGCAACTAGATGTGCGCGAGTTGCTCAAGCGGGGCGGCGGCTTGTTCGGCTCGGCGGAGCAGACCGGATCGCTCGGCGTCGTCACCATCAACTGCGCGCGGCTGGGCTATGTGTTCAAGGGTGATACCAGCGGTTTGCTGCAGCGCCTGGACACGTTGATGGAATTGGCGATGGAAAGCCTGGAGGTCAAGCGCAAGGTGATTCAGCACCACATGGATGCCGGTTTGTACCCGTACACCAAGCGATACCTCGGCACCCTGCGTAACCACTTTTCGACCATCGGCCTCAACGGCATGCATGAAATGCTGCGCAATTTCACCGGCGACGAGGAGGGCATGCACACCGAGCAGGGCCGCCAGTTTGCCTTGAAGATGCTCGATCATGTGCGTGCCACGTTGCTGCGTTTCCAGGAAGAAACCGGCCACATGTACAACCTGGAAGCGACGCCCGCCGAGGGCACGACCTACCGCTTCGCCAAGGAAGACCTCAAGCGCTACCCCGAGATTCTCCAGGCTGGCAGCGTGCAAGCGCCGTATTACACCAACTCCTCGCAACTGCCCGTGGGCTACACCGAAGACCCCTTCGAGGCCCTCGAACTTCAAGACGAACTGCAATGCAAATACACCGGCGGCACCGTCTTGCACCTGTACATGGCCGAGCGGATTTCCTCGACCGAGGCCTGCAAGCAACTGGTGCGCAAAGCCCTTGGCCGCTTCCGCCTGCCATACCTGACCGTGACCCCGACGTTCTCCATCTGCCCGGTGCACGGCTACCTCGATGGCGAGCACGAGTTCTGCCCCAAGTGCGACGAAGCACTGCTGCTGCAAGAACAGAAGCTCGGCACCGTTCATTGATTTCGATCCACTCAACTGCAAGGAGCTTCACCATGACTGCATCGCAAACATTACCCCAGGCTCAACGTCAACGCTGCGAAGTCTGGACCCGGGTAATGGGCTATCACCGCCCTGTGTCGGCGTTCAATCCGGGTAAACAGTCGGAGCACCGCGAGCGGGTGCACTTCACTGAAGGCGCGGCATTGGCCGGGCGCCAATGAGTCGAACGCTTCGGGTCGGGGGCATGGTGCCCCTGACCACTATCGACTATCCGGGACAGCTCGCCTGTGTGCTGTTTTGCCAGGGTTGCGCCTGGCGTTGTCGTTACTGCCATAACCCGCAGTTGATCCCGCCTCGTGGCACAGACGAGGTGGATTGGCGGCGGGTGTTGGCGTTTCTGCAACGGCGTCAGGACCTGCTCGATGCGGTGGTGTTCAGTGGCGGAGAGCCGACCTTGCAGGACGGTTTGCTCGGTGCCATGGATGAGGTGCGGGCGATGGGATTTCGCATCGGTTTGCACAGCGCCGGCATCAAACCCTTGGCGTTCGCCAAGGCACTGACCGGGGCCGATTGGGTCGGTTTCGATGTCAAGGCGTTGCCTGAGGATTGCCAGGCGATCACCCGGGTCGAGGGCAGCGGAACGGCCAACTGGCGCAGCCTTGAGCATCTGCTGGCCAGCGGTGTCGACTACGAGTGTCGCACCACCGTGCATTGGCATCTGTTCGAGCCGGCGCGTCTGCTGATCCTCGCCAAGCGCTTGAGCGAACTCGGCGTCAAACGCTTCGCCGTGCAACTGGTGCGCACCGAGCGAATGTTCGATCCGCTGCTGCCGAGTGTTTCGGCACAAGCCTTGCTACCTGAGCTGTGGGAGGCCATGCGCGAGTTGTTTCCAGCCTTCGTGTTACGGGGGTAACCGAGGCTGAGGTTTTACGTTTAGCAGGGACATCCAACATTAGGTTTTCAAATGCGCTGCCAATCGGCAGGTATCAAACGGGAAGCATTTGATATGGCCAAATTAACGACAGCACAACGTATCGTCATCGGCTTTGCCATCGCGCCGTTGGCATTGATGGGCATGGCGTTTTACGCGTTGCACGATCTGGCAACGCTCAAGGAGCAGGCGGTAGTCATCGTCAAGCAGGACTGGCCGAAGATCGATCCGATCATGGTCATTGCCACCGGCGTGCGCGATAACGCCAGGAACACCCGGGATCTACTGATCGATAAAGACAATCAGCAAGTGCAGCAGTCGATCGACACCACCAAGAAACGGATTACTCAGGCGCTCGAAACGCTTGAGCCGTTGTTCTATTTGCCCGAGGGCAAAACCGCTTATGCCGCGCTGAAGAAGAATCGCGAAGCCTACGTGGCGGCGTTCACTCAAGTGCAGGTGTTGATCCGGCAAGGGGCCTTCGATGACGCCATGGCACAGCTGAAACTAAAGGTCGTGCCGGCTGAACACGAGGTTTACAGCAGCCTGGATCAGTTGATGGTGCTGCAAGGCAAAATATTCGCCGACCGTGAACAGGCGGCGCAGGAACTGTACAGCGATGCCCGGCGCAATATGCTCGGATTGTTTGTGTTCTGTGTGGCGTTGGTCATCGCCGCGGCGGTGATCGTCACGCGCAGTGTGACCCGTCCATTGGGCGGCGAGCCGGATGATGCTGCACGGTTTTTAAGTCAGATCGCTCAAGGCGACCTGACGATTCAGGTGCCCGTGAACTCAAGTGTCGGCGGCAGCGTGATGATGAACATGCATCAGATGCAGCAAAGTCTGAATGCCATGGTCAAGCACATCGCAACGTCGGTGGACCAGGTGGCCAGTTCCTCCGAAGAGCTCAGTGCGGTCAGCAGCCAGACCAGCAGCAACCTGCAATTGCAGGGGCTGGAGATCGAGCAGGCGGCCACCGCTGTGAACCAGATGACCGCGGCGGTCGATGAAGTGGCGCGCAATGCGGTGAGCACCTCCGAGGCCTCCAAGCAATCCGAGCAAACCGCACAGCGCGGGCGTGAACAGGTTCAGGAAACCGTGGTTTCAATCGGCGCACTGGCGGATGGCGTCACCGACACCTCACAGCGCATCGAGCAACTGGCGGGCCGGGTGCAGGACATCAGCAAGGTGCTGGACGTGATTCGCAGCATCGCCGAGCAGACCAATTTGCTGGCCCTCAACGCGGCCATTGAAGCGGCCCGAGCCGGGGACGCCGGACGCGGTTTTGCGGTGGTCGCCGATGAAGTGCGCGCCCTGGCGCATCGCACTCAGGAGTCCACCCAGGAAATCGAGCAGATGATTGGCAACATTCGTCTCGATACCGGCCATGCGGTGACGGCCATGCAAAGCAGCAGCAACCTGGTGCGGGCCACCCTTGAAGTGGCGCAACGCTCGGGCGATGCATTGGACGAAATCACGCGGTCGATCTCACAGATCAACGAGCGCAACCTGATGATTGCCAGTGCCACGGAGGAGCAGGCATTGGTGGCGCGGGAGGTGGATCGCAATCTGATGGGGATTCGCAATTTGTCCGAGCAGGTCTTGCTGGGGGCCCAACATACTCACACTGCGGGTCACGATTTGGCGCAGATGGCCGGGGCGCTGCACCAGACGGTGGCGCGTTTTAAGGTCTAGTTGATCCGGTGGGTGGTTGTGTCGGGGGCTCAGGCCCAGCCCCAGAATTGCAACCACCAGCCACATCCAACCGTCCCGATGGCCAGTAACAGGCAAGCGCTGCCCAACCCGTGCCGCGCCAGGGAAAGGCCTTCGCGGTCAAGCCGCTTCCAACCCAGCAGCAGGCTCCAGCCCATCGCGGCCAATAACAGACAAGCCCTGACCGGTTGTACCCATTCCAGCAGCAGACCTTCATAGCGCAGCAATTTCACCGTTGTGGCCGACAGCCCGAGAAACAATCCCGCACCACCCAAGGGCGTGAGTGTCAGCGCCAGGGGCCAATACAGTGCAGGATCTTGCGCCAGTCGAGCCGTCAGGCGCAGAAGGATCATCAACGCCGTGCCCAACACCATCGAGCTCAAACCCAGATAAACGACGATGCTGAAACCGTCGAGCCAACTGAAGCTGTCGTTGAGCTGCGGGTAATGGGTCAGCAGCCACCAGGGCGCGTTGTCCTGCAATGCCCAGAGTTGGTCGTGCTCGACCAGCCATTGGGCGAGGGTTTGTTTGAGGGCGACGAACCATGGGCTGACTGTCCACTGAAACGCGCCCATGGCCAGGCCGATCACGCCGAACAGCAATAGGCGCGCGTCCCACGGTGACAGCGTCGGCACCGTCGCGTGAAGAATCTCTTGATTGCTGGAGCGAGCGATCAGCTGAACAGCGCCGCGTTGGCCGCTGCAACGTCCGCAGGCATGGCAGTCACTGGCGCCTTGCATGCGACGGATATCGAGCAAGGGAGCGCAGTTGGGCGGCGGCAGGCGTGGTGCGGAGTTATCCATCCAGCGTTGTTCGTCGACCTGGAAATGCACGGGCGCCAGGCGGGCGAGCAGGGCGAAGACGCCGCTGACCGGGCACAGGTAACGGCACCAGACGCGCTTGCCCCGGGCGAACAGCAGCCCGACGACGACTGCGGCGACAGTCGAACCGCCCAGAATCAACAGCGCCGCCTGGGCGTAGTCATAAACGCTGATCAACTGGCCGTAGAGGGTCGTCAGGCAGAACGCCAGCGTTGGCCAGCCGCCCCAGCGCAACCAGCGCGGCACACCCAACCCTTTGCCGTAATGGCTGGCCCATTCGCTGAGTGAGCCTTCCGGACAGAGAACGCCACACCAGAGTCGTCCGAACAGCACGATCGACAGCAGCACGAACGGCCACCAAACGCCCCAGAACAGAAACTGCGCGAACAGGGTCAGGTTATCGAGCATCCGTGCCTGGCTGTCCGGCAGCGGCAATACCGCCGGGATCACCAACAGCAACGCGTAGAACAATACGACGACCCACTGCACGGCACGAATGACGGGAGCATGGCGACGCATGCCATTGCCCAGGGACTGCAGCCATCGATTGAGGCGACTCAGCTCAGGCATGGGACTTTTTCCGTAGCACGTTGACGCAGCCAACCGCCGACGGCCAGCCAATAACCTGCCAGCACCAGTAACGTCATGCCACTGGGTGTCGCGCGATAACCAGCAAAACCCGCGAGAAAACCACCCAACCCATGGCTGTCGCTGAGTAAGGCGCTGCTGTCCCAAAGCGCATCACCCGCGAGGCGGTACATCACTTCCGGTAAATCCATCGCGAGTAATTGACCGCCAATTCGCTCGGTGCCGCTGACCAGCAATGCCGCGCCGAGTACCAGCAAAATCGCTTCGCTGATGGCAAAGAATCGCTGCCAAGAAATGAACCGGCGACTGCTGTGCAGCAGGGCAATGGTCAGCGCCGACAGCACCAGCCCCATTGCGCCGCCGATGGCAAACAAACCGAGCTGCGGACCTCGCAACTGGGCACCGGCGCCATAGAGAAAGACCACCGTTTCACTGCCTTCGCGGCTGACGGCGAGCATGGCCAGCAGTAACAGGCCTGCGCCACCTTGCCGGGCCAGGTGGCTATCGGCGTGTCGTTGCAAATCGTGCTTGAGCGTACGCCCGTGGCGGTGCATCCAGCCGACCATTTGCACAATGAGCAGGCTGGCCACCAGCGCGAGTGCGGCCTGGAACCATTCACTGGCGGAGCCGCTCATGGCCTCACCGGCAAACAGAATCAACACCGCCAGCAGGCCCGAAAGCATCAACCCCAGCACGACGCCTGCCCACAAGTATTTCGCCAGTCGATCGCCCTGATGCTGCTGGCTGACCCAGGCCTGAAGAATGCCGATCACCAGCAGCGCCTCGACGCTTTCGCGCCAGACAATGAACATTGATTGATTCATGAAAACTCCGTGTTTGAACGGGTTATTTCGCGAGGATGCCGCCCTCGGGCAATTGCGGATTGAACTCGTCGAAGAAGGGGTAGTGACCGGGCCTGAGGGGATGAATCACTACGAAAGTCGTCACGCCCGGCGACAGTACTTTTTCAACCCGCAACGGTGTGCTCTCGAACTCTGCGGGCCCTTGGCCGATATTTTTCAGGATGATCTTGAAGCGCTGTCCGGCCGGAACCTCCAGCAAGGCGGGGGAGAAGTGGCCATCGCGCAGGCTCAGCTCGTAGCTGGGTAACTCGGCATACGCCGTCAATGGCAGCACCGCTCCGGCAAACATCAGCCAGGCAATCTGCAGGCGCTTCATTTAATAGCCGCCTTTTTTACCGATGCCGGCGTAGATGAACTCGTAGTGCAATTCGCAGCGTTCAAACCAGGGGGCTACGCCGGTTTCCTTATCGGTATGGCGGCCGAGGGATCCATGACCGCCGGGTGGCAGGACGGTGAAGGTCAGCTGATATTTGCCTGGACCGAGCAGCTTTACGTTGTCGCCATAGTGCGGACCGTCATTGGCGACCATGGCGTGGAAATCGCCTTTGAGTTCGTTCTCGTTGCCCTGTTTTTTCAGGTTGAACGAGACATTGAGGTAAGGCACGAAACTGCCTTCCTGAAAGCCCTGTCGATTGTCCGCCGTGGCACGAATGTCGGCTTCCAGATGCACATCGGAATCCGCGGTGGCCCGCATCATTCCGGCAGGCGCCATCTCGATCGGCTGCAAATACACCGCCCCGACTTCCAGCCCCGGACACAACTGGGGTTCCCCGATCGGGTATTCCTTGGCCTGAGCCAACGGTGTGAGCAAGAGCAGGGCGAGTGACAGCGAAAAGGTCGTACGCATGATGTCTTCCTGGGCACTAACGAGTAAGAGCTCGAGTGTAGGAAGCTTTCCTGCGAACAATAATGATTGTTATCAAGTTTCCAGCGATTAAGCCTATGGCTGGGAACGCTTTCGAAACCGCTCGGCGCGGTCGACGCTGTCGCTCATCTGCGCAGCCGCGTGAATCGTCAGAGGATGCTGGGTGAAGCCGGGCCGGGGTGAAATGTAGGCGGCCATTTCGCGGGCGACGGCTAACTGCTGATCCGAACCTTGCGTCAGTAACGCGATGACCAGGTTTTCCAGGGCAATCACCCGGACACGAAGGTGGACCAGTTCTGCATTGGTCAATTCGGGGGGAGAGGAAAATGCTTCAGCGTGGAGTGATTTTTCCGCGCCCTCATCATCCCAGGTCGACAATCGGACAGGGCTTTGGTCTCCGGCAGGTGTTTTTTTACCAGGCATAAGAAGCTTCTCCAGGTGTTTTTAGGTGGCTGCCCAAGGACCGGAAAACGCTATGCCGTAGCCGAGTTCCCGGCAGGACAAGCTTAGCCGCACCTTGATCCGTATCAAGGTCACCTTTACGCGAGCGATGTAGGTTGGAGGCACATCCTAGAGGCAAACCGGGGATCGACATGGCCAAGAACTTTCCCATCAGCCCCAAACATCCCGAGCGCATTTGCTGGGGCTGCGACAGATACTGTCCAGCCAATTCCCTGGCGTGCGGCAATGGCTCCGACAGGACAATGCATCCAGCCGAAATGATCGGAGACGATTGGTATTTGCATGGCGACTGGGGCATTGAACCGTTGATCGCAGTAGAAGACGTAACGGACGATCCCGGCCTGAAGGGTTGAATAACCCCCTTGAAACATGGAAACCACCTGACGGAATTTTTTTTGAAATCAAGGGGTTGCCAGCCTCGGGAAATCAGTACATAATTCACGCCATCGAAAGCACTGACCGCTGAAAAAGCTCAATGTTTTCAAGGAGTTAGATCACGTATCTGATTCCAAGTTTGTACGCGTTTGATGTTGTGCTACATGACATCCGATGCTTGAGGCCGAGTAGCAAAATGGTTATGCAGTGGATTGCAAATCCACCTACGCCGGTTCGATTCCGACCTCGGCCTCCACTTTAAACGAGCTCCGTAGATCTATGATTTACGGAGCTTTTTTATTTGCACTGTCCTGCAAGATTTTGTCTTGAAAAGGTCAGTCGCGAACTTGCTTCACCAGAGCGGGATGTATATATTTCCCCCTCTGCTGCACAGGCGTCAGAACTGCCAGATCGTTATTTGACAGTCTTCAGACTGCTTCACCGCGCTACCGCCCGAATGGCGAAACTGGTAGACGCATGGGACTTAAAATCCCCCGCTCGTAAGGGCGTGCCGGTTCGATTCCGGCTTCGGGCACCATCTTGCATTCCACTGAGCGCTTTTGAGTTCTTTGGAAGCCTTGAAAAACCTGCCTTCTGGCGGGTTTTTTCGTTTTAGCATTCCGTCGGAATCTTGCCCATTCTTCTGGAATCCAGTCATTTAGAGGGTAAAGTTAGGGGTAGTCTTTGGTTCGATTAAGGATAGTACCCTTATGTCGCGCACAACTGCTCCGCTTACCGACGCTGCTTGCCGTTTAGCCAAGCCAACAGACCGTCCCTACAAGCTTTTCGACGGCGACGGTCTCTATCTCCTAATCCAACCCAATGGCCGTAAAGGCTGGCGTCTCAGGTACGTAAAGCCTGACGGCCGGGAGGGGTTGACCTCCCTCGGCAGCTATCCTGTGATTGGCCTTGCCGATGCGCGCCAGAAGCGTTTAGATGCGAAGCGGATGCTCGCAGACGGTATTGATCCCGTTGAGAACAAGCGTAAAGCCAAAACGGAAAATGCTGTCAACGGCCGTACCTTTGAAAGCGTTGCGTTGGACTGGCACAAGAACATGTCGGCCAGATGGACACCCGACCATTCCAAGAATGTGTTGAACCGTCTGAATAACTATGTTTTCCCGTTTATCGGTGCTCGCGCGATTGCTGATCTCGATACTTATGATCTGATGCAACCTTTGGAGGCGATCAGAAAACGAGGAACGATTGACGTCGCCTTAAGGGTACAAAGATATCTGCAAAGTATTATGCGTGAGGCAAAACGCCTTCGTCTTATTCCGATAAACCCTGCGTACGATCTTCAGGGTTTGATCAAAGCGCCGCGAGTCTCCCATCGGCCTGCATTGCCCCTGTCACGCCTGCCTGAATTGCTGGCACGAATCAATGCTTACAAGGGCCGAGAGCTGACCCGGCTAACGCTCATGCTCTCGCTGCACGTGTTTGTTCGCTCGAGTGAGTTACGTTTCGCTCGTTGGTGTGAGTTCGACCTCAAGCGTTGCGTATGGGAGATCCCGGATACTCGGCCGGAGCTGGAGGACGTACGCCATTCAACACGGGGGACGAAAATGGCGGGCGATGTTCATCTTGTGCCTTTATCGCCGCAAGTTGTGGCCGTGCTTGAACAGATCCACACCCTCACTGGCACATTCGATCTGGTATTTGCCGGTGATGCTAGGGCCTGGAAGCCGATGTCAGAAAACACCGTGAACAAAGCGTTGCGCACCATGGGGTACGACACGAAGACAGATATTTGTGGTCACGGATTCCGCTCAATGGCCTGTAGCGCACTGATCGAGTCAGGTCTGTGGTCTGAGACGGCCATCGAAAGGCAAATGAGTCATAGAGAGCGCAACAGTGTTAGAGCCGCCTACATTCACAAAGCAGAGTTTATTGAAGAGCGTCGGTTGATCATGAACTGGTGGAGCCGGTACCTTACGGCGAATCTTCGTGAGCATGTCACGCCTCATGAATTTGGGAATCAGGCCGGCCGGAATGCCACACGATTAAACGTCAAACGTGGTGCGATGAAGTAGGCGTGCCGCGAATGCTTCATAGGGGGGGCTAAAGATTGTTCGCCCTCAATCTGGAAAGTTTTGCTGCTCCCTCGTGTGCCGTGCTCCGGGGCTCAGCACTGAGATGTTAACTTCGAGCAGTGACTACGGACGCACCACCATGCTTGAGTGTTTCTAATGAGCGTTCATTTTTCTTCGATAAGCCGCTGGATATCTGAAGTTCAGGAGCCGCTTGAAGTACTGGGAGACACTTGCAAAATGATGGTTAGCATCTGATTTCTAAGGGCTGATGATTGCGATACGCTGCCATTTAGTCGGATTTTTTATTGCGCAGTAGACACCGTCTGCCGGACTTAACAGGTCTGGCTCGTTTGAATTACGAATATAATCCGCAGCGGTTATTCCTCCTTCGAGCTGGTCTGAAAAGCCGGAGTAACTGGCCATGTAAAGAGACTTATTTTTTATGAGGTACTCGAATTTGAGGGGGAGTTAAATATCTTCTGACTACGATGTCGTCCGGGATATCAGTTTCTATCATGAGGCGTCCTGCTGATGATGGAATTAGGATTCTCAATCGTCGCCGCGGTGCTGAAGCACCAGCTTGGCCAGGCCCTGGCGGATGTACCCCTCGTTTTTGCCAATGGCCTTCAGGGCACCACGGATGTTCTCACCGGTCACTGCATGGCGTCGGCGCTTTCAAAAACGGCGAAGATCAGGGTGAGGGTCCCCGTTGCGCGTACCCTAAAAGCGCCCACCAATGTTCCGGTCGAGCGATCAGTTCCAGGCGATAAGCTGCGCTGAACCGGGCAAAAGCCACCTGTCTGGGGCGGGATGTTGATGCGCCGTTTCGATTTTCCCGGTGGCGCCGGTGATCGTCGGCATGCTGCTGGGCCGATGGCCGAGAAGCAATTGCGCAACGCCTTATCCATCAGCGAAGGCGACTGGACGATATTTTTGACGCAACCGATCGCGGTGTTTTTCATGGCCCTGACATTATTGGTGCTGGTGGTGCCGTACCAGCTGCACAAGCGTGGCATCAAGTTGCACGAAGACGACTGAGCGCTGCAAATATCTGTCAGTCAAACCCAATCCCTGTGGGAGCGGGCTTGCCCGCGAAGGCGTCGGCACATTCAGCATAGGGGTAGTTGATGTACCATTTCGCAAGCAGACACACTCCCACAGTGGCATTGCGCTCAAGCCAGCATCGACATCAACCCTCCCTGACGATCCAGCTTGGCCAGGTCATCGAAGCCGCCAATATGCATGTCGCCGATGAAAATCTGCGGCAAACTGCGTCGGCCGCTGCGGTTGAGCATTTCCTCAAGCTTGTCGGGTTCGCGCTGAATGTTGATCTCCTGCATTGTCACGCCTTTGCTGGCCAGCAGTGATTTGGCGCTGCGGCAGTAAGGGCAGGTGTCGGTGGTGTAAAGGGTCACAGTGTTCATGCTCGTATTCTCCGCAGCGGGTGGGTATCAGGCGTCGATGGTCGGGAAGTCGATATCGGTCAGGGCGACGTTGTTCAAGTAGTTGGTCAGAGTCTGCGAGGCCACGTGGGCAATCACTTCGATGATCTTCGCGTCATCGATACCGGCGGCGCGGGCCGCGGCGATCTGCTCGCCGCTCAAGTGACCACGGCTTTCGGTGATCTGCCGGGCGAGCAGGGCATAGGCGTCGAGCTGGCCGACCCGGGCGCTGCGGATCTCTTGGCCGGAGAGCCCGGCCTTGCTGGCAAACAGCGTGTGTGCCGCCAGGCAGTAATCGCAGCCGTTGACCTGTGAGGTGGCGAGGAAGATCGCTTCCTTCTGCGTGGCGCTCAGGGATGTCTTGCCCAGGGCCGCCGAGTTTTGCAGGTACGAAGCCAGCACGGCGGGGGCGTGGGCCAGTACCCGGAAAACGTTGGGCAGGAAACCGATTTTCTTCTGTACGCCTTCCAGCAATGGGCGGGTGGCGTCGGTGGCGTGTTCGAGGCTGACAGGGATGATGCGAGTCATGGTGATGCTCCGTGGTTGAGCGCGGCAGGCGCTGGGTACGGAGTTCATGCTATGGATTCGAGCTGGTTAATTGGATGCAAATCGTCGACGATATGCGACAGATCGTCCAGAACTGCTCCCGGGAGTTTCCCTATGGATCGCCTATCCACCTTGCTCACCCATTTTGGCGTCAACGCTGGCACCTTTCACAGCGGCACGTTTTGCGGCTCTACGGCCTTCGACGGCAGCCAGGCCTGCGGTCATGTGCACTTGCTGCAAGCCGGCGAAGTCGTGCTGAAACTGGCCGATCAGCCAGAGCAGCGCCTCCGCGAGCCGACGCTGATCTTTTTCCCCAGGCCGTACCGCCATCGCCTGAGCGCCTCGCAAGCCTCCGCCACTCAACTGGTATGTGCATCCCTGAGTTTCGATGGCGGCTCGGGCAACGCCCTGGCAGCAGCGCTGCCGGAATTTCTGGTGCTCAAGCTCGATGAAATCCCGACCCTGGCCAGCACCCTGCAATGGTTGTTCGACGAAGCCTTCCAGGGCACTTGTGGTCGTGAAGCGGTGATGGACCGGCTGTTCGAACTGGTGGTGATTCTGTTGCTACGGCACATCCTCAGCACACGCAATCAGCAACCGGGCATGATGGCCGGCCTCGCCGATCCGCGCCTGGCACGGCCCTTGAGCCTGATGCACGAAGCCCCCGGCAAGCCCTGGAGCGTGGCCGAACTGTCGACACTGGCCAACATGTCGCGGGCCAGCTTCGCCGAACACTTCAAACGCGTGGTCGGCCAGGCGCCAGTGGATTATCTGGTGAGCTGGCGAATCAGCCTGGCGCAGAAACGCCTGCGCGAAGGCAAACCGATCGCCCTGATCGCCGAAGAAGTCGGCTACGAAAGCCCGTCGGCACTGGCCCGGGCGTTCCGCCGCAAGACCGGAGTCAGCCCGCGAGAGTGGAGGGGGTGAGATGTGATGATCCAGTGCAAAAGTGTAGGCGAACCTGCCACGCCTGAAGACGGGCGGCGGATTCTGGTGGATCGTCAGTGGCCGTCAGATTGTCCCAGGGATTCGTTGGCGTTGGATGCCTGGTTGCCCCGACGTTGCGCCGTCAGCTGATGTGCACCAGGCGTTAGCGCAAAGCGCACTGGAGGCAACACCCATAGCTGCCGGTCAGCAAAGGCTGAAATTGGCCGCTCTCTGCCGCTCGTTCTGTGCGTGTATTGGTCAACCGGATGCAAACGGTGGTCACCACGAACGCAACTGCCTGTTCAGTAGCAATGCAATTTGTTGGTCATGTGCGATGCAATTACGCATAAGCCGCTCTGCTTTGGCCTCGGCCACTTCGGGCCTTGCCCGATCCGCCGAATCCAACGCCGCCAGATATCGATCAATGCTCTGCTCGATCTGCTGCATGCGTGCCTTCACCTTGCCCTGAGTGAAGTTGCGGTCGCGATTATTGACGGCTTTGAATTTGCTGTCGTCGATGGCGATGATTGATTGAGAGAAGAGATTAAGGTTACGGCATAGCACCACGAATTGTCGGCAGACGCTGCGAATGGCTTTGCCGTTGTCTTTGCGAAAGTCGGAGATGTTTTTGAAATCCGGAAAAAAAGACCCGCAAGCGGGCCTAAAAAGCAGTTCTATTAGTCACATGAAACTGTTTCAGCTTCTTACTCCTCAGATGCCACCAGTCGCACACCTTTACGCGTGACCTGCTGCCCGACTTCAAAACTCGCATTGGGTGAGCGCACCGTACTAATCTCGCCTTGCGCGTTTTTTACTTCATAAGCGGTTTCAGACTAGCCAATGCCTGCTTGCACCGCACTGCCGGCGAAAAAACCGCCAGTTGCGCCGACTAACGCACCAATCGGGCCGCCTGCCGCGCCAACCATGACCGAGACCGCTTCACCAGCTCGGGTGGAACCGCGCCAATGGACATGATGCTGCACCTGATCAGTCGCGATCATGGTCATGAACTGTCAGCGGCCATCTCCGATATGTTCGTCTACGAGCGAATCCGCAACGAGCAGGATCATCAACGAGTGCCCCTCAAGCACATGCTCGGTACCAACCAACCGAAGTTGCAGGAAATCATCGCCTTGATGGAGGCCAATCTTGAAGAACCGATCGACCTCGACGAACTGGCGAATTATGTTGGTTTGTCCCGTCGACAGCTGGAACGGTTATTCCAGAAATACCTGCATTCCTCACCATCGCGCTACTACCTCAAGCTGCGCCTGATCCGCGCGCGTCAGTTGCTCAAGCAAACGCCGATTTCGATTGTAGAGTTGTCGGTGGTGTGTGGCTTTGTGTCCACCCCCCATTTCTCAAAGTGCTATCGCGAGTATTTCGGCATCCCACCCAGCGACGAGCGCTTGGCGGCGCAAACGCTAACGCAACCGCAAGTGACAGCAAGATCGATTGCACAGGCGTTGCCATTGGCAAGGCCGATGAGTTTGCTGGATCAGGCACGTGATGAGTCAACATTCGCAAGTATCAAACTTTTGAAGCCCTGAACAATCCGGGTGATCAATTCATCACTCCAAATAATCAGCGAAAAAACCCCATAAACATGTCTGTTTCCAAAGTTTCCATTGTTATGACGTTTTGTTGTAACCGGCGTTGCAATGTTCAAAAAAACGGCTGTGCCTATCGGTAACAAGCAAGTTCTCGTTTCCAGGTGTCCTCCATGACTGCTACCAAATTGCTCGCTTGTGATTAGCAAGCGCACCAGAATGGCCATTTTTGCTTTTGACCTTCGCCCTTACGACCCTCCATATAGAAGCATCGACATGTCGTTTTTTGAATTGATTGGAAGTCTATTCAACTGCGGCGTGATTTTTGCCTTAAAATTATAAGTAGTCCGGCCTATTTTGGACGGGCAATAAAAAGAGCCTGCGCCTGAGGCCATTACCTGTTTGGGGTGAGGAGTTACTGTAATGACGACCTTCAACTCCGGGGCAAAGCCCCAGAACCGTGCGCCTCAATCCATCGGCTTTTTACTGTTGGACAATTTCACACTGATTTCTCTGGCTTCCGCGGTGGAGCCTTTGCGCATGGCTAACCAATTGTCCGGTCGCGAGCTGTATCGCTGGACGACCCTCACTGCCGACGGAAGCAAAGTCCTGGCCAGCGACGGCTTGCAGATCACCCCTGACACCTCGATGCAGAACGCGCCTGCCATGGACACCATCTTTGTCTGCGGCGGTGTCGGTATTCAACGCTCCGTAACCCGCGCGCATGTATCGTGGCTACAGAGTCAGGCGCGTCAGTCCAAGCGCCTGGGCGCGGTGTGCACCGGCAGCTGGGCGCTGGCGTGCGCCGGTCTGCTGGATGGTTATGATTGCAGTGTTCACTGGGAGTTTCTGGCGTCCATGCAGGAAGCCTTCCCGCGAGTGGTTGTAAGTACGCGACTGTTCACCCTGGACCGGAACCGTTTCACCAGCTCCGGTGGCACCGCGCCGCTGGACATGATGCTGCACTTGATCAGCCGCGATCACGGCCGTGAACTGTCGGCGGCGATTTCGGAGATGTTCGTCTACGAGCGCATCCGCAACGAGCAGGATCACCAGCGTGTTCCGCTCAAGCACATGCTTGGAACCAACCAGCCAAAGTTGCAGGAAATCGTGGCGCTGATGGACGCCAACCTCGAAGAACCGATCGACCTCGACGAACTGGCAGTTTTTGTCACCGTGTCGCGGCGTCAGCTGGAGCGGTTGTTTCAGAAATACCTGCACTGCTCACCGTCCCGCTATTACTTGAAACTGCGCCTGATCCGCGCGCGGCAACTGCTCAAGCAAACGCCGATGTCGATCATCGAAGTTGCGTCGGTGTGTGGCTTCGTCTCCACGCCGCACTTCTCCAAGTGCTACCGCGAGTACTACGGCATTCCGCCCCGCGACGAGCGTGTCGGTTCCAACACGACGGAACAAGTGGCAATGATGACGCTGCCGCAAGCGCTGGTGCTGTCCTCATTGTCCGGCCCGTTGTCAGCGCTCGGCCAGGCTCGCAACGAATCAACTTTTGCCAGCGTTCGAATATAGAGCGATGGCCAGCACCGAAGCACGCAGCATGACGAGATCGTGATCTGCGTCTCTGCATGAATGCTGGCCCGATTGAGGGGAAGGGTTGCCGTGGACCAAGCACCGCCCCCCCGATGGCTTCTGTCATTTCATGTCTCTGGCCTGCACCCACAGCACTGCGTCTTGCGACAGGGGTTTGCCCTTATGGGTTTTTGTTGTGCCGATGTCGAGCGCTGCAATGCCCCACCAGCCGGCCCGGGGCAGTCCGATGGTCACGATGCCCTGAGAGTCGGTGTACGTGCTCAGGGCTTTGAATGAAGCTTGAGGTGCCGTTACATAGTCTTGCTGGCCGAAAGCGTTCTTCTCGATATCGACGGAATGGTTGACGTATTCGATTTCGATCTCGGCAAACGGAACGGGCTTGCCGTCGGCCAGCACCAAGGCGCGGAACACTCCGCCCGTCCAGTTTGCATAAGGCTTGCTGAGTGGCTGGATCTCAACCGGCAAGCCTTGTGGTTCAGCCCAGTTGCCGGGTAATCCGCCCACGTTCACGATCAGCTTGGTGAACTGTTGGATGTAGACATCTTCCTCGGTTTCCAGGTAGGGCTCGGGTTCGAGTACGAAGATATGGTCACCCAGTGAGCGCACCAACTCCCGTGGAATCGACGCACGATAGGCAGTCGTTCGGTTATCACGACTTTGCCACTGGACAGGGCGTAAGTATTTGCGCAGATCGATTTTTTCCCCGCCGTGCGAGCTGGTGTGGCTGAAGGCGCGAGGTTCATCCATGTTCATGGTGGGGCCGCCGGAGAAGGGATGCGTGAACACTAGTGCGAACTCCAGTTTATCCGCGCGCGGCAGCGCCGTTTCCTCGACGTAGAGCATCTGGAAGTGGGCCTGCGCAGCGCCGGCCAGGCAGGTGAGCATCGCCGCGGCAAGACCTTGGAGCAGTTGTCTTTTGATTGTCATGGTCGCTTTCACTTTGAAATGTCGGAGGATTGAATTGTGGTTTCGTGACCCTCTCCGCCGAGGAAAATCACGGAGTAGTTGCCTGCCGGGGCCTGGAACGAATAGGTGCTGTCCTTGCCGACGTCGCCTTCGAGCAACACCTTGTTGCTCATGTCGCGAACATGGATTTTTCGGCCGGCGGCCGAGCTGCCGTCGGTGAAACCGGCCTCGCACTTCACCCAGTCATCGTGCTCGATGTAGCAGTCGAAAACGGGGCCATGGGCGAAGGCTGCCTGGCAGAACAAAAGGGCGCCTGCTATCAGTATCCGGTGTGCGGAACCTATGGGTTTCATAAGGACTGAAGCCTCTACTGTCGAGGTGATCATTGACGAGGCGAATGAACATCGCCGCTCGTATTGGTATTGCCTGTCTTTGCTTTATCAGGCGCGGGGAAAGCCGTCAGCAAGGCATCCAGGTTTGAACGCAGCAGTGCGTCGTACCCGGTGGCCGGGTCGGCGAGTATTCCCGGGTTGCCCGTGTCCAGGATCAGCAAGCGTGCGCCCCCGTCGTGAATGGCCTTGGCGATCTTTTCATCCGGCGCCCACTTGTGGACCACCACGCGAATGTCGTTCTCGCGCAGGTACTGGGTCAGTGCGGCGCGGTCGGTATCGCTCCAGTCGATGTCCTGTCGCACGAACCAGCCGTCGACAAAGACGCCGAACTCGCCAAACAGGTAGATGAACTCATTGGCCAGCGACAGTACGCGCAGATCCGGCACAGCCATCAGCCGGGCACCGTAGTTGGCCTTGAGCTGGCGCAATCGGCCTTCGATTGCGGTGAGGTTGCGCTCTATCCGAGGCGCATCGAAGGGGGACAGGCGTGCCAGGTCGGTAGCGATAATCGCCGACATGCGCATGGCGTTGACGGGGCCGAGCCAGGCGTACGGCGACAGTCCGCCATCGACGTCGCGTTCGGTTGCCCAGGGAACGTCGTTCGATGGCACGCGGGCCACGGCCACACCGGGCTTGACGGTGTCCCATGAGTGCGAGGCATCGATCTCGACGATTCGCAGATTGTGGCGACGTGCAGTGGTGTAAAGCGGATCCGCGCGCCAGAGGCTGCCCAGGGTAACCACGGCGGTGGCCTGCTGGAACACGGCGGGCTCCAGGCGCGACAGCGCGTTGGCCTGGCTTTCCATGGGCACGGCAGCGTCTGTCGGAAGGCGGACGACCTTGAGGGTCGTGCCGTCGCTGAGCGTCGAGGTGAGCGCATACACCGCTGGCAGTGCAACAAGCACCTGCTGCCTGCCAGTATCCGCGAAGGCAGAAAGCGGATTGCCCAGCACCAGTACCAGCATCGGTAGCCAGTGTCGACGTGACATCCAAAGCCATTTCATACGCTGGCACCTCTGAACCGGGACGCGGTAGCGCGGATGACGGTGGTGACGACGAACACCAGGGCGGCGACGATCACGATTGCGCCGCCTGTCGGTACGGGGATGTGGAATTGCATGGGTGCCAGGATGCCGACCACGCAGGAAAAGGTCGCGATCAGGATGGCGCGCACGACCAGCCCCGGGAGCGAATGGCTGATGTTGCGTGCTGCCGCGGCCGGTATGAGCAGAAGGGCTTCGACGAGCACTGCGCCGATGATTTTCAGGCAGGCTACCGTCACTAGAGTGACCAGTACGACAAACAGGTACTCGACGCTTCGCACTCGCACGCCGCGAGCATGCGCCAGGCTCGGATTGAGGCTGGCCAACAGCATGCCGTTGTACATCGGCAGTCCGAGCAGAGCACACGTCACCGTTACCACCAGCAGCACGTTCATGTCGGTGTAGTCGACCGCCAGGATGGAACCGAACAGCACGCTTTCCATCACGTGCGTGTTGATCTTCGCCGACACGAACAGCAGCAACGAGGCCCCGACCGCCAGCGAGATGGACAAAAACACGCCGATCAGCGTGTCATTGGCCAGCGTGGTGCGGTGCTGCGTGTACTTCAGCGTCAGGGCAAACAGCAGGCAGAAGCCGAACATTGAGAAGTAGGGTGAGGTGTAGGATTCACCGATCAGCACGCCAATGGCAACGCCGGTCATCGCCGCATTACCGACGGCCTGACTGAAGAACGCCATGCGCTTGATCATCACCATCGAGCCCAGCACGCCCAGCAGCGGTCCGATGAGCACTGCACAGAGCAGCGCATTGATCACGAACTCGTACTCGAACGGTTGCGGCAGGATGCCACTCGCGGCGAGCGCCTGGAGCTGGTTGCGAATCAATTCGTACAGGGCGCTCATTGGGTAGCCTCCAGAGGGTAGGCGACCTGGTCGGGCGAACCATGGAACAGCACCCTCCGGTTGATAACGGTCACCGATTGCGCGATACGCCTGACCTGTTCCAGGTCATGGTTGATCCAGAGGATGGTGACGCCGCGGCCGTTCAGCTCGGCCACCAGCGCCTCCACCAGACGCACACCCGGTTCGTCGATGCCGGCGGTCGGTTCGTCAAGGATCAGTAGCCAGGGCGCCGGGCTGATCGCCTGCGCCAGCAGCACTCGCTGACGCTGGCCACCGGACAGGCTGCCAAAAGGTTTTGCGCCCATTCCGGCCACGCCGGTGCACTCCAGCGCTTGGGCATTGGCCGCCTTGGCAGATCGGCTTGAGCCAAAGAAGGCCGGCCTGCGTTGACCGAGAAGGGCCATGATGTCGTTGACCGTCATCGGCACGTTGCGGTCGAAGTCCGGCAATTGCGGGACGTACCCCATGGGTGTCGTTACCTCGCCTTCGAACCGGACCGTCCCCGAATGCGGCATCTGGCCTAGCAGCGCACGCACCAGTGAAGTCTTGCCGCCGCCGTTCGGGCCTACCAGGCAGTGCAGCGCACCGGCTTCTACCCGGAAGCTCACTTTGTCGAGCACTTGCGTACCTCCCAGTTGCAGGGAGACGTTATCGAACACTATGGCGGGGCCGCGCATCGCTTGTTCCTCGTTCATCGCTGCGTAAACTCAACGGCTTCGGCCAAGGTCTCAAGGTTTTCGCGCATTGCCACCTCGAATTCGTCCGGGCTGTAGGTATTGCCGGTGATGTGAGACAGCGCGAACACCTTCACTCCGGTGGCTGCCTCGATAGGCTTAGCGAGGTCGAGGGAGAAATTCTTCTCGGCGAAAAGCACACGCACATTGGCCTTCTTGATAGCGTCGATGGTGGTGGCCAACTGGCGTGCAGTCGGCGCGACGCCGTGACGCGGCTCAATCACTGCACTCACGAACAGGCCGAACTCCTGCATCATGTAGTCGTAGCCCGCGTGCGTTGTCGCGCACCGGAACGAAGACAAATCCAGCGCGGCGAAACGGGTCATGAAGCCGGCCCGTAGCTCCCGGATACGTGCGGCATACGCCAGGGCGTTTTGTCGATACACCGCAGCGTTGTCCGGGTCCAGTTCCCCCAACCGGCGAGTGATCTCGAAGACCTGTTGTATCGCTGCCGTGGTGGATACGAAGGTATGCGGATTGACCACCTTGGCGCCGTCCTGGCCGCCGCCGATTGGAATGAGTGCAACCGAGGCATTGACCTGGATGATCGGCAGGGTCGCCCCGCGGCCAGCGGCCTTGATGATCTGGAAGGCCCATTCATCGTGTCCGATGCCGTTGACGACCAGAACATCGATATTCATCGCGCGGGTGATGTCATCGGGCTGCGGCTGGTAGTTGTGCGGATTCGCCTCCGCCGGGATGAGCGCAACGACCTCTGCCCGATCACCGACGATGTTTGCCACGAAGCTGTAGTAGGGATGCAGTGTGATGCCGATTTTTAGCTTCTTGCCCGAAGAGGGGGCCGGACTGGCAAGTGCGATGGTGGGTATCAGAAGCAATAACGCGATGCATCGGCGCCACAGTGCGCAGTGTTTCGTAGAGACGGTCATGGCTGAGTTCCTTTTACGCGTTCGACTTCGCTGGCCCCGTTGTAAGGGATGACCTGGCGCCAGCCATCGCCGACCAGCGACTCGGGCTTGACGATGCCAGGGTAGGGCGCGTTCGGGTCGCGGTGGACCCAGATCGTCGCTTGGTTGGCCCACATGACACCGGCATGTGCGTGACCGATGACGAGCAGGTAGGCGCTCTGGCCCGGCGCGCGGCCGCCGGAGCCGTAGTAGACCGTAGCGCCCTGGCCCTGCGTGGCTTGCGACACCTTGTTGGCGGTCTGGTCCGGCGGGGTGACAGGCGCGTCGACGTGCTCGTCGCCGGAAGCAGCATGGGGCTGGTGGGTGCCGGGCAGAATCAATTGCCAGTGCACCTCGCCATTGGTCTTCCAGAAGGCGTCGCGGTAGAAGGGCGGTAGAAAAATTATCTGGGCACGCTCCAGCGTGATCCAGCCGCCGGTATCGTTGTTGAACCAGATGATTTCTTCACCGGCTGGCAGCAGAGCACTATGAATCGCCTGATCGACCGCACCCAGGCCATCGAAGGAACGCACCTGCCAGCTCAAGGTTCTCGGTGGGCCGACTTTCTCGGGGCGCAGCGTTATATAGCCTGCCACGCTCGCGATGACTGCCAGGGCCGCAAGCAACAGTGCCAGCGATTCCCATCGACCGGATACCGGGCGCACCACCTTTGTGTGATCGCTGGGCATATCTGCACTGGATGCGCGACGCGGCGATAGGCGAGCCATCAGAGAAATGCGATCCAGCGGCCGAGGAGCACCACACCCGCCCATAATGCCAACGAGCTGAACCCCGCAACTCGCGCCTGGCTGGGAGGCGTTAGCGTTGTGTCCCATTCGGCAATGCGGCGAAAGACGCCCAAATGGAATATCCCCATGTTGAGACCCGCCAGCATTAACAGACCCATCTTGCACAGGAATGCGGTGTTCTCGGCATAGGTCGTGGCATTGGCGGCGAACATGAGCAGGCCGGTGATCACGCAAGCCACGAAAGCGACCCAGGTGAACGGCAGTAAATCTTGTATCAGCCGTAGCGCGCTGCGGCGATGAGAGGCAACGCCGAGCAGACGCAAATCCACGACGGCGATGGTCCCGAACACCAGGGCGATGCCGATCACATGCACCGATTCAAGGGCTGGAAAGGCGGAGCCCGACTCTCTTATGAAAGTGGCGACAGAGGTGTCCTGGAGCGCTTGTAGTGTTGGTTGAATGTCCATGGCGAATACCTCAGAGTTTTCGTTGAAAACGCTTAGATCGTGTAGGCGATCCAGCGACCGCAGAAGATCACGACGCACCACAAGCCGATTGACAGCCAGGCTGACGTCTTGACGAGACGGGACGCGTTACCACGTTGTGCATCGTCGGCAGGACGCAGCAGATGGCGCCGTAGAAGGGAGGTCAATGCGAACGCACTCACGACCAGCGCCATCTTCAGCCAGAAGGTCGTGTTGACGAGTACACGATCAGGCTCGGCGATGATCATGATCAATCCCGTGAACAGCAGGACGAGGAGTGCATAGCGCATCCACGGGTAGTAACGACGAATGACACCACGCAAGGGCTCGTCCGTGGCGAGCACACCCGCCAGCCGAAGATCGGAGATGACCGCAGAGCCGAAGAGCACGGTGATGGCCATGATATGAATGCTCTGGACGGTGGGTATGATCCAGAGAATGTCCCTGATGGCTGTGCTCAAAGGTGACGCATAGATCCAGGCAATGACGAGTGATGATGACATCTGCTGTTCTTCCAGATTGGGTTAGAAGTCTTGAGGTGTTGCGATCGAACGCAGGCCCGCCGCATCTTCTGGCAGTAGGTACCCTTCCTTGATCGAAACGGCTTTGGCGTCTTCGAATTTCTGTTCGTAGTTGCTGAAGCTTCCATAACGCTGGCGAAGCACGTCCTTGGAGTAAGGCACCTTGGTGTCGTAGATCAGGCCGCAGCCGGTCTCCTGATCCGTGAGGTAGGTTGCACTGGGCACCTGGATCCACGGCGGGCGAACTCCCCCTTGCAGGTTGCCGGTAGCGGGGTCGCGCGCCGCGGTCTTGCCATCGCGGGCGACCCGCGGAGCATTCGGCATGGGTTTGCCTTGGCGCACCCATTGGTCCATGCGATCCAGCAGCGACGAGACGATCAGCTCCGCCGGTTCGTCGTACAGCGTCCGGCATCGTGGGTCGTCGCCCTTGCCGACGTCGGCAGCGAACAGTTCGGTATGCTCCGTACCGAGGTCGGCCAGCCGCAGATGCGGCATGCCGGTCACTTCGTAGTAGCGAATCTGCGGGCTGTCGGTGTCCGGCGGCAGGTCGATGCCTTCGATCACGTCATGCATCAGTTCGGACTGGCTGTAGACGGTTACGAACGGAACGCCGTCGGGCGTATGGCGCGGTAGCCGGATGACGTCGCCGCCCACCTCTCCGTAGGCCATGCGGCCGGTCATGTAGGCATCGATCAGCGGCCTTGCGTCGGGCATGCGCCATTGCTGGTGCCGACCCTGGTCGAGGTAGTCCATCCAGACCTGCGCGGTCACGGCCCAGCTATTGACATAGACCCGTCGTACGTCGAGACCGGCCAGCGGGCTTTGCGCCGCATTGGTTTTCAGCAGCAACGCCAGTTGCGCCCCGATGCCCTGGGACTGTGGGGCGAACGGATCGGGCGCGGCACCGCGGGTGAAGTGTTCCGGGTCGTAATACGTGCCCAGCGGCGCGTAGCGTGCAAAGTCGAAGCGGCGCATGAACTCGAAGTTCACGATCCGACCGTACTGTGCGATCTGCTCGGCCTCGGCAGCCGGGGTGTCCGAGATGAACTTGGGATCGACTTGCGGCTTGTTCACATTCAGCGTGTAACCGACGTACGCGTAGCCGCGACGTAGCAAATAGTCGCGGGTCAGGATCCATCCCGCGGCGCGCTCGCCGAACCAGCTGAACGGCTCGATCACGACCGTGCCATTGAAGCGCGCGGGGTCAGCCGGTTTGCGTACCAGAATGCGTGTGGTGTAAGGCGCCTCCAGCAGGGTTTTGCCGGAGGCGGTAATGGCCGGGGCAACGCCTTGCAGGTAAAACTCCTCCTCGACGTAGCCGTACTTGTCGAGGTCGATGTGTTCGGTGCCCGGGCGTTTCGCCGACGAAAGCGGCAGCTGTCCGGAGGGTGGCACAGCGATCACCGTGGGCATGCGAGGCACTTCTGCGAACGCGGTCGACGTGACAAGCAGCGACAGCAGGACGCTTTTCAGCGTTGGTCGCAGGAGGCTGGTTGTTGTCAGTCTTTCCATTTGGTCAGCTCCGATGGCGATTAATGGCGACTTCACTCGAGACTGAGGGATGCCTTGCCCTCTTTATCGATCACGATTTGATTGTTCTCGCAGACATACTCTTGAATGGCGTAATTGGACCGCTTGTACTCGAACGTGAAGCGATACGGGACCTTGAGCACCTGTGAGTCCTCGATCACGACCTTGTTTTCCAGGTGGTCCGGCGCCGTCAGCCTGATGCGTTCCGTAATCTTCATGTCCGGACCGTGCGGAACGTCATAGAAGCGCACATCCGTTCGTACGCGCTGTGTCTCCACGACGAGCGTGTCGCCTTCCCAGTGGCCGCGTGAATGGCCTTGATATTTAGGATCCAGTTTTTCTTTTGGTGGCATCGCTTCGTTCAAGAGAATCCGGCGCACCTGCTGGAGATACTCGCCGAGGACGATCACTTGCTTGTCGTCGTGAATGATCTGGATCGGGAAAAGCGCCGCCATCAACGTTGGCATTCCCTCGGGCAGGCATCTCGAGCTCGTGGTGGCCAACGGCGTTCCGGCCTCGTTCGCCACGGCTTCTTTCTTCTTCAACTCGACGTATTCGTCGGCGTAGGGCGCCTTCAGGTCCATCGGTCCACCCGGGTGCACCGGATCGTCCGGGTTCTCACCGAACCAGTCGTCCGGGGTTCTTTCCCAAGTACCACTGATGTCGGGTCGTGTGCCCACGCTGTGTTTGTCGTTCAGAGGTTTCGACGGTGTGGCGCCGTTGCATATCCCGGCGACAGTCACGAGGGCGATGCCCAGGAAGATCATTGCCGTGTTCAGGGTTCGTGTCGGTTTCATTGAAACGCCTCCGTGCTGCTGGTCTGGTCTGTTCGGCTGGGTAGTCATGAAGCTGGGAGGGACTGCTTATCCACCGCCAGTGAGTACGACGTCACCGATCTTGATCTCCACGAGCAGTCCTCCTGGCTCACCGTTTTTCAACGGCTTGAAGGACACCTCTGCGTTGTCGCCAGCCTTGATCGACTCGGCGTTCCAGCCAGTGCGCTGTAACGCGTTGACACTGCCTGTCTCGATCTTGAATCGCTGGGTTGGGGGGCCGGGTGTATCGACGTAAATCGTGATGTGAGGGTTGGTCCAGGCGAAACGCTCGACGACACCCTTGATCGAGACCGTCTGGGTCTGGTTGAAAAGTGCGAACGAGTGGTGGGCACTGGCAACAGGTGCCAGGGCACTGCAGGCGAAGAGGGTCAGAAGACAAAGCCCCTGACGTAACAGCGGGGAGGGTGACAAAGGGGTCATGACGGGTGCCTCGGTTCTTATGGTTCTTATGGGCCCAGCATAGGGGGAGTGCGCTCAGAGGCCGTAGCCCAAAACGGCAACCATTCAAGGCACTGAGGATGTTTTGCAGCGGGGGAGGTATCGCGCGAAGGGATGAGCGGCCAGCCCCTTGAAAGTGCTGATTTGGGTTACCGCTTGCGCGACCCAAGCCGGAACACTCATGGCTCGCCTCATAAATATAAAAACAGGAGAGACGTCATGCGCACCCTCAGTTACGCCCCATTACTTTCGCTGGTTGCACTCTGTACATTTGAGCCGCAGGCACACGCCTACCAGCTCTACAGCGAAGACGATGGTGGAACCGTCCTGAACGCCGACCTGTCGGCGGCGTTTGGCTGGTTCGGCAGCGAGAAAAACTACATCGGCGACCCTGAGAGGGCGCCCGGCAGGATGCGGTGGCAAGAAGGCTTCGCCAAGTACGGTCTCAACGGCACGACAGACAAGATCAATGCCGGTTCGATCTATGGCGGACTCAGCTGGATCAGCACGGGGTCATTTGGCGATGGGGACGCGGGTGGACTCACCGTCGGGGATGAAAGAAAAACGGCTGTGGAAGACGCCTACCTGGGCTGGAAGTCAGGTGATCTGATTCCTGCACTGGGCAAGGACGGCGTTGATTTCTCCTTTGGCCGGCAGCTCGTTACGGTGGACGGCTTCCTGATCACCGATGACGGGTTTGCCCCCGGGAAGGGCTTCAATCCTATCCCGGGCGTTACGGATGGCCGGTTCAATCGCGGCGGCGCTTTTTACCTTGGCCCGCGGTTGGCGTTCGGGAATACGGCAGTCTTGAAACTGGGTGGCAAGGAGGGCCTTCACGGTAGCCTGATATGGCTCAAATCCGATAACCCCGGGCAGTCGAAGACCGAAGTGGCTGCCGCCACCGTCGACTACACGACGCCCGTCGGCTCGATCGGTTCGACGTACCTGCACGGCCTGGATGTTGACGAGCGATATGCCTTTGGTGATCGGCTTGAGCGCAAGGGCATGAACGTCTACAGCATTCGTGGGCAGGGCAATGCCGGGATCGAGAATGCTGACTTTGCGTTCGAAGTGGTGCGTCAGGAAAAACGTTCAGGGTCACAGCGGGCGATGTTCTTCGACGCCGGCTACACCTTCGCCGATACCCAATGGCAACCGACGGTAAGCTATCGATATTCGCGCTACTCCGAAGGCTACGACTTTCTGTTCCAGGGCGGTTTTCGCAAGCGATACCAAGGTGAAGTCGCCGCCAATTACGCAGGTTCTGTGACCTCGAACATGGCGATCAACGACGTGCTCCTCTCAGTCAAGCCGACCGAGACATTGACCCTTAACGCAATGGCCTTCAACTACCACCAGCTCTCCCGTCGGCATGAGCAGGACTTCGCTGCACGCGAGGTCGACCTTTTTCTGGATTGGATGGTGACGGATAACGTCACACTCTCGCCTCTGGTCGGCTTCTACAAGCCCGAAAAGTGGCTCGGGGATGGTGGCCTGCAGAGCGGGAGCGCATCAACGAACACTTACTTCCAGTTCATCGTATGGGTGGCTTTCTGAACCGCCGCTCGCCCCGTAACAACTGAGTCTGCTGCAGGTATTTTGATCAGGGGCCTGGCGGCCCCTCCGGTCCGAGCCATGAGGCGTTGACGTCTTGCGTCAACGCCTTACCCAGTCACAGCATGCGGCGCAGGACGTCGTTTCGAGGGTCCCGGTCGAAAAACCGGTGTTTCAGAGCGCCCACGACATGCAACAGGATCAGTCCGAGCAGGGTGTAGGCGAGTACTTTGTGCAGCCATTGGAAGACGACGAACCAATTGTCATTTTTCGGAAGGAGCTCCGGCAGGTTGACCCCAAAAAAGAAAACCCCGTCGCTCATCGTGTAGGTGCTCGACATTGAGTACCCCATCAACGGCACGATCACGACAAGCGCATACATGACACGCTGCGTAAGCCTTGACAGGAACCTTTCATAGCTCGCCAGCGTTTCCAGCGGCTGCGGAAGTCCGGGGCTCCGAAAACGCAGGGCGATCTGAGTCAGGACAACCAGAAACACCAACAGCCCAAAGGATTTGTGCCACGGGTAATAGAGCTCGTACTTGCTCGCCACTTCGTCATTCAGACCGGTCATATGCCAGCCTGCCCAGAGGAGGCCTGCGATGAGCACGGCGCGTACCCAGTGCAACATTCGCAGGGACGTCGGATACCGATCGGTTGTTTGTTGATCTATCGGGTTCATCGTAGTCTCTCCATTGATTATCAACGGCATCAGGGATGCACTTTTGAACGGCACCCTCGCGGCACAGGGGCCGGAGGGTGATTCGGTCAGGACAGGGATCGTGCTCAGGAAGGCAGCAGTACGGTGATGACTTTCTCCTCGGTGTAGGCCACCGCGCCGGCAAACCCGCCTTCACGGCCGATACCGCTGGTCTTTACGCCACCCCAGGGCAGGTTGGCGTCCAGTGGGCTCCAGCAGTTGATACCCACGGCACCGGCCTTCACCGCAGCGGCTACGCGGTGCGCTCGCACCAGGTCGGTCGTCCAGACCGTGGCCGCCAGGCCGTAGGAGGAGTCGTTGGCCAGTGCGATAGCTTCCTCTTCGCTGTCGAACGTGATCAGCGTGCCGACGGGCCCGAAGATTTCGTCTTGGGCGATCGCCATGGTGTTGTTGGCGTTGGTGAAGATAGTCGGCCGGACAAACCAGCCCCGTTCAGGCGTCGATACACCGCCGGCCAGTAGCGAGGCGCCTTGGTCGATACCCAGTTGGATGTATCGGTTAACGCGATCGAATTGCGCTTTCTTGGCCACCGGTCCCATCTGTACACCGGGCTGGCGAGGGTCGCCCACGTTGACTGTCTGCGCGGCATCGGCAAGCGCTGCACCGAAGCGATCTGCGATGCTGCGGTGGACCAGGATGCGCGAGCCAGCTGCACAGACCTGGCCCTGGTTGGCGAACAGGCCGAGCGCACACCCGCGCAGCGCGTCGTCGAAAGAGGCATCGTCGAAGACAATCTGTGGACTCTTGCCGCCCAGCTCCAATGCCACGCGCTTGAACAGCACACCGGCGGTGCGCTGGATTTCGCGTCCGGCCTCGGGGCTGCCGGTGAAGCTGATCTTGGCAACGTGCGGGTGTTCGCACAAGGCGCGACCCACCTCGTTGCCGTAGCCGGTGACCACGTTGATCACGCCGTCAGGGAAGCCCGCTTCCTGAGCCAGCACCGCCAGGTGCAGCGCAGACTGCGGCGTCTCTTCCGAAGGTTTGATCACCACGGTGCAGCCTGCTGCCAGCAAAGCGGCGAGCTTCCAGACTGTGATCATCAAAGGCGAATTCCAGGGAACGATGGCGCCGACCACACCCACTGGCTCACGTACAGTGTACGAAAGGGTCTTGGTGCCGAAGTAGCCACCGGTGGGAATGGTGCGCCCCTCAAGCTGGTTGGCCCAGCCGGCGGCGGCACGCAGGTTGGCGATCGCGTTGGGCAAGTCCATCCGGCGCGGTTCGATGGGTGAGCGACCGATGGCGTTGGCATCCATATCGGCCAGCAATTCGGTGTCGCGCTCAACCAGGTCAGCGAGTTTCGATAGCAATTGACCGCGCTGGGCGCCGTCGAGCTGGCTCCAGGCGCCACCCTCAAGTTGGCGATGCGCGGCCGCCACTGCGCGGTCCACGTCCTCAGTCGTGCCCTGTGCGGAGCTGCCGTACACCTGTTCTGTCACGGGGTTGACGAGGTTTATGCGACGGCCGTCGGAGGCTTCGAAGGACGCGCCTTCGATGAAGTGATTCAAGTGCTCAGTCATTTTGGGGTCCATGAGTGATGTGGAGGGGTCGGGTATGCACACGTCACGCCTCGAGGGAGGCCAGGGCGTCGCCGAAGATGTCCAGTGCCTTGAAGAACAGCGAGCGTGAGATCGTCAGCGAGGGCATGACTCGCATCACGTTGCTGTAGCGACCACAGGGAATCATCAGCACGCCGTGGTTCAGTAGGTAGCCCATGAGCTGGCCGATTTTTTCGGGCGCCAGGGGGGCCTTGGTGACTGGGTCTTCGACCAGTTCGATACCGATCATCAGGCCGCGGCCGCGGACTTCAGCGACGAACGGGCTGTTGAAGCCACGGATACATTCCTGCGCCTCCAACCCCAGCGTGTGCGCGCGGTTGATCAGATCGAGCTCCGGGTCCTGCAGGATGCTGATGTTGGTCAGCGCTACCGCCGCGGACAACGAGTTGGCGGCAAAGGTGTTGGGCATCGATCCGTCAGGAATCGCGGCCGCCAGGTCCGAACGCATGATCAGGCCCGCCATTGGCAAGTCGCTGCCGATGCCTTTGCCGAACGTGAGCATGTCTGGCTTCACGCCCGAGTGCTCGACCGCCCACATCTTGCCGGTGCGCCCTGCACCGGATTGCACTTCATCGACGATCAGCAGCGTGCCGCTACGGTCGCATGCCTTGCGCAGCAGTTGCAGGAATTCTGGCGAGGGAGGCACGTAGCCGCCTTCGCCCTGCACCGGTTCCACGATGACGGCAGCCACGTCATCGGCGGCGGTGTAGGGGGTGTTCAACAGGTAGTCCACGTACTCGCCGGCTATCTGCTCGGCGCTTTTGTGAGTGGTGTCGAAAGGGAAACGGTAGGCATAAGGGTAGGGGGCGTGAATGACCCCGCCCATCTGGGCGCCGTAGCCCTTGCGGTAGGCCGTGCCTGTCGTCAGGGATCCCGAGGCGTTCCACACGCCGTGGTAGCCTCCATGAAAGGCGATGATCTGGTGCCGCCCGGTAATGCGTTTGGCGAACTTGATGGCTGCTTCAAGCGCATCGCTGCCGCTTTGCGTGAAGAAGGTGATGCAGTCGCCACGCAAGCCGTCGGGCGCGATCTCGGAGAGCTTGGCCGCCAGTTCGGTGCGCCGGGTGCTGTTGACTTCCAGGGCATGCATCAGCACTTCGGACTGTTCGCGGATCGCCTGCACCACTTTCGGGTGGCAGCGGCCTACGCTGCTGACGCCCACGCCGGCGGACAGGTCGATGTAGGTGTTGCCATCGGGGTCCTTGAAGGTAGCGCCGAAGGCACGGTCCATGGCCACGGGCATGCGTCCGCCGCCGCGCGCCATGGACTCGGTACGCGCCGACAACGCCAGGGCCTCGCTGGTTTTGGGGCCGGGAAGTGTGCTGGAGGTAATCCGCGGGGCATCCGCGAAGTGGAGGGATTCAAGTTTGGCTTCACTCATGACGTTCTCTCTGAATGTCGATTTAAGTGTGCTGATCATCTCCGCGACGTGTCTGTGGCCGGTAGCCCGAATTGGCACATGGGTGGCCGCCCTGAGCGCACCTTCCAGCAGTGAATTTAAGATTCCACAAAGAATTATGCAGAATTTCTACTATGTGCGAATATCGCATAGGAAGGCGATCTAAAAACAAGAATATCGGCAGAGGCTTTCGACATCATGAAAAATCAGACTATCAGCCATTTCAGAGACGTCCATGCCCATGCGGCTACCGTCCAGGAGTGGAACCAGGACTACAGTCAGCTAACGGCAGGCTCGACCGAGAGTTCGCTGATGCAGTTGTCGACGGCAGGTGTCCACGTCTTTCTCGAGCAGATCAACCAGCGTGTCGTGCAGCACGGCGTGGCTCCCCGAAGCAAGATGTGCTTTGCAGTGCCGATCACCACCCCGGGTTCGATTCGGATGCAGGGACGGGAGGCGGACGATAGCAGCCTGTTCTTTCTTCACGGTGGCGAGGAGTTCATGTTCCATATGCCGATGGGTATGGAGCTGCTGTCGATCACCTTTGAACGTGAATTGTTCGAGCAGGCGTTGGCGCAAACGGCTTCGGCGAAGGAGGTCAGCCTGTTGCTGCGTCAGCCGGTGATCAGGGTTTCCACGCCGCGCTTTGCAGACGCTCGTCGCCGATTGCTGGCGATGTTCTCCCAGGCCCTGGTGTACGAAGAACTCGACAGCACACGAGATCGGGAACGGGAGTTGGCCCTGGAACAGGCGATGCTCGGCGAGTTGCTGCAACTCATGACCGACCCGGCCTGCGACAAGCAACAACGCTCCGCAAGCTCCACGCGCAGCTTCATTGTCGAGAAATGCCACCGTCTGGCGACCTCGGAGATGATCGACGTGCCCAGCGTGATCGAGTTGTGCCAGCGACTCCAGGTCAGCCGGCGTACCGTGCAGAACAGCTTTCGCTCGGTTGCCGAGACCACGCCGCTGAATTACTTGCGCTCTGTGAGGCTCAACGGTGTACGTCGCACCTTGATGTCCACCCGCGCGTCACATCTCTCGATCGGCGATGCCGCTGCCCAATGGGGCTTCTTTCACCTCAGCCATTTTGCGGCGGAGTACCAGGAGCTGTTCGCAGAGTTGCCGTCCCATACCCCCCGCGCTGCCATCACCGGTTGCGCTCATGCCTGAACACCCGCCCGCTGAAAGCAGTGTGGGGTGACCGTTGGCTTCACAAGGATGTAGAAAAAGATGAATAGCCTACGCCGTCTGCTCATGGTCTTCGACCTGTTCCGCCCGGAACAACCGGTCATCGATGTGGACATCATTTGCCGGGAGCTCGGCTACACGTCCGCCACCGCCTATCGTTACCTGCGCGAACTCGGCGACGCGGGCTTTTTGAAGCGATTGCCGCGCGGTTACGCGCTCGGCCCGCGAATCGTCACGCTGGAGCATCAGATGGCGAACTACGACCCGTTGTTGGCATGCAGCCGGGACCTGGCCGACAAACTGGTCGCCGACACCGGCCTGGATGCGCTGGTCAGCGAGTGGCATGGCGACTCAGTGGTCAACGTGCTGATCCATCGTGGCTCCGATGCCGGACCGGTCGGTGGCGACAAGGGGCGACCGATCGATCTTTTTCACAGCGCGACCTCCCGCGTCGTACTGGCTTATCTGCTACCGCGTCAGATCCGACGCGTCTACGACGCTCACGTGAACTCATCCGAATTGCAGCATCTGGGGCTGGAGTGGAAGCCGTTCATCAAGAGCCTGCTCGCCATCCGCAAACAGGGCTACTGCATCAGCGAAAGTGAGCTGTACCCGGGACGCAGTGGCGTCGCGGCGCCGATCTTCGACGAAAAGCAGCGCGTCCTCGGGAGCATGACCCTGGTGGGGCGCAGTGAGCGGTTCGGTGCGTTTCAGCAGCGCTATCTGTGCGATCTGGTGACCGGCGCGGCGTCGGAACTGACGGCGCGTCTCGCTTCGCAGTGAGGTCAGGGTGGCGGATGGCGCTGTTCAGGTGATGGCGTAACAGGTTACCGATTTGGGATACCGGGGCGTTCATGGTGAGGCATAGGATCGAATCCAGCGTGCGACAAAAACGACAAGCGCTATCGGTGACGGTGAACGGCTTGCTGCACCGATCCTACAGCGACTGCCTCATACAATAAGGTCAAGAACATGAGCGTATCTATCCCGATCAACAGTTCGACGGAGTTGAAGCGTGGTGCCTTGGGTGTTGGTTTCATCATCTTTTTCGTGGTGTCGGCGGCGAGCCCGTTAAGTGTCATCGCCGGTGGCTTCCCGATTGGCATCATGCTGGGTAATGGCGCCGGCACGCCGGCGTTGCTGATCCTGGCGTTGCTGGTGTTGCTGGCGTTTTCAGTGGGCTACACCACCATGTCCCGGCACCTGACCAATGCCGGCGGTTTTTATGCGTTCACCTCCCGTGGTTTGGGTGGCCTGGCAGGCGGCGCAGCCGGGGTGTTGGCGATGTTCGCCTATAACATTCTTCAGGTCGGGCTGTATGGCATGTTCGGCGGGGTCGTCAGCGGCACCATGGAAAGCATGTTCGGGCTGGTGTTGCCGTGGTGGTCTTACTCACTGATGGCGATGGCGAGTATTGCGATTCTGGGCTATCGCAAGATCGACCTGTCGGCGCGGTTACTGTCGGTGATGGTGATCGCCGAGTACCTGGCGATCCTGATCCTGGATTTTGCCATCCTCAAATCCGGCGGCGACAGCGGCATCAACCTTGATGCGTTTGATCGCAGTCATGTGTTCAGCGGCACACCGTCAATCGGCTTGCTGTTCTGCTTCGCGGCATTTATCGGCTTCGAGGCGACGACTATTTACGGCGAAGAGGCCAAGAACCCGCAGCGAACCATCCCGATTGCCACCTACTGCTCGGTGTTGCTGATCGGTGGTTTCTACGCACTGTCGGTATGGTCGATGGTGGTGGGCGTAGGGGCGGACAAAATCGTGCCGATGCTGCAGTCCTTGCAGGACCCGACGACGTTTATCTACGGCATGTCCGACCACTTTGTCGGCCCCTATCTGACTCAGATTATCCGGGTGCTGTTCATGGTCAGTATCTATGCCGGCCTGCTGGCGTTTCATAACGCAGCGGCCCGTTACTTCTACGCGATTGGGCGTGACGGCCTGTTGCCGCACCGCTTGGGTACTACCCATCGCGTCCACCAGAGCCCCCATATGGGGTCGGCGTTGCAGAGCCTTATCTCGGCCGTGGTGGTACTGATTTTCGCCGCCATGGATGCCGATCCGATCCTGCAGCTGTTTGCCTGGCTGTCCAACTTGGCCACGCTGTGCGTGATTTTGTTGATGGCGCTCACTTCCGCAGCGGTAATCTTCTTTTTCCGGCGTCACCCCGAACTCAAGGTGGGGATCTGGCGTGGGCGGATTTTTCCCGGTTTCTCTTGTGTTGCCCTCTTGGCGGTCCTGGTACTCGCGGTGGTGCATTTCGAAGTACTGACGGGCGCCAGCCTGGCATTGTCATATAGCCTCTGCGCCATCATTCCCGCGGCCCTGCTGGGTGGCGTGTTCCTGGCGGCTCGACTTCGCAAGGCGTCGCCGGAGCGGTACCAGGCATTGGGTAGCCACAAGCTTTAAGGCCCCACGCAGAACCGTTCAACTAAATCTGCGCTTTGCTTACCAAGGATGGTCTGCGACCTCGCGCGGCTGCGCCTGTCTGCTCAACTTGACCAGCAGCGATGCGATCAACAGCAGGACTGCCGACGCTGCCAGCACGGCAACAAAGCCTGCATCGAACGCCGCACGGGCGAATGCGGTCAGCATCGCGCGGCCTTCGGGTGACAACGTTTCGGCGACGACCAGCGCGTCGTCGAGACTCTCGAATGTCGTGGGGTTTCGGGTCAGCCATGGCGGAATCATCACGCCCGCCGAATACGCATAAATCGCCGATAACAGGCTGCCCGCAAGCGTCACACCCACAGCACCGCCCAGTTCAAAGGACACTTCCTCAATGGAGGCGGCCATGCCGGCTTTATCGGCGGGCACGCTGAGCATGATGGTGCTGGACGAAACGGTCAGTGCAGCGCCAATCGTGAAGCCCAACAGGGCAAGGCTGGCGATTTGCAGGTAAACCGCAGCGTTGTACAGCAAGAGATAGCTCAGCATCGCGGCTGACGACAGCAGCAATGTCCAGAACAGCATCCGCCGGTTTCCCAGGCGAGGCAGGTAGTAACCGGCAAGCGGCCCTGCGACGAAGGAGCCCAGTGGGAGAGGCAGGATGAACAATGCCGCCTCCAGCGGCGACATGCCGAGCACCAGTTGCAGGCGTTGGCTGAACACCAGTTCCATGCCGATCAACGCAGCGGCCGACACGACCGCTGAAATGACGGCATTTCTGAAGCCGGGCGTTGTGAACAGCACCAGATCGAGCATCGGCTGTGCGGCACGGCGTTGGCGTCGAATGAACAGCGTCAGGAATAGCGCACCCAGGACGACCGCCACCAGCATGCCGTCGAAGGAGGGCGTCCGCTTACCGAGTTCCTTGACGGCATACGCCAGGCTGATCAACCCGATCATGACCTGCAACGAACCCAGCCAGTCCCATCGTTTTTCGGCATCCCCCGGGTGATTCGGGATCAACACCGCGCCGAGGACCAGCGCCACCAGCACAATAGGCACGTTGATCAGAAACACTGAACCCCACCAGAAATGCTCCAGCAGCAGGCCGCCCACCACCGGGCCGAACGCAGCGCCCCCTGAAGCAACCGATGCCCAGATGCCGAATGCCATGGCCTGCTCGCGCGGGTCGGCGAACGTCACCCGCACGATGGCCAGCGTAGCCGGCATCATCATCGCCGCGCCGACGGCCAGAAAGCCGCGGGCACCAATCAAAACGCTGGCTGATGGCGAGAAGGCCGCGATCAGCGAGAACAGGCCAAACACGCTCAGTCCGCCGATAAACAGGCGTTTGTGCCCGAGGCGATCACCGAGTGTGCCCATGCCAAGCAGCAGCCCGGCAGCGATTAATGCATAGATGTTGATGATCCAGAGCTTTTGCGAGGCCGAGGCATCGAGCTCACGGGTCAGGGTCGGCAGGGCGGTGTACAACACTGTCATGTCTATGACGATCAGCAGCAATGCGCTGGAAATAATGGCCAAGATCAGCCAGCGTCGCGGGGGAGTCATGGGTGGTGCTCGATGAACGATGGTCGAAAGCCGGCAACTGTAACTCAGTCAAGACGTCAGCACCGGCAGGTAGCCTGCCGTGCCCCTTTACACGCGAAAATGGCCTACAAGCTGCTGTTGATGGTTGGCCATTTCATGGAGTGAGTCACTGGCCGTTGAGGCATCGCTCATCCGTTTGGTCAGTGTTTCGCTGATGCTGCGAATGTCACTGACCCGATGGCTGATATCTTCCACGACCGTGCTTTGCTCCAGGGCTGCGCTGGCGATCTGCTGATTCATCTGTTCGATCACATCCACGGCCTGGGAAATATTCTCCAGCGCCGTACGGGTCTGTTGTACCTGGATCACGCTGTTGCCGGCTTGCTCGCGGCTCAGTTGGGTACTGTGCACCACTTCCTGGCTCAAGTGCTGCAACGTCTCTATCACCGTGCGGACCTGTTCGACCGAGCTCTGGGTGTTGCTGGCCAGGTGCCTGACTTCATCGGCCACCACCGCGAAGCCGCGTCCCTGTTCGCCCGCTCTGGCCGCCTCGATGGCCGCATTCAACGCCAGCAAATTGGTCTGCTGCGCGATGGTGCTGATGACGTCCAGCACCTGGCCGATCTGGGTGCTGCTATTGGCGAGGGCATGCACTTGCTTAAGGGTGGTGTCCAGGCGCTGATCAAGGCTTTCGATGCTGCTCTCGGCGATGGAGAACACCGCTTGACCTGATCGGCTCGCGCTTTCGGCGGCTGTCGCGGCGTCGGCGGCACCGTGGGAGTGGCGCGCCACTTCCTGGGCACTTGCACTCATTTCGTGCAGGGCGGTCGCGGCCAGCTCCACTTCGCGGTACTGGCGTTGCATCCCTGCGCTGACTTCCCGGGCAATCCCCGACGAGGTATCGGCGCTGTTGCGGGTATCCAGGGAGGCGGTTTGAATGTCACGAATAATCGGCTGCAACTTGTCCAGAAAACGGTTGAACCCATTGGCCAATTGGCCCAATTCGTCGCGACGCCCGGCGGGCAGGCGTTGGGTGAGGTCACCATCGCCATCGACGATGGCATCAAGCAGACCCGCCACCTTCAGCAGTGGGCGTGTCACCCCGTAGGCTGCCAGCCAGATCAGCAGCATGCCGAGGCAGCTGGCCAGAACCCCCAGGCAAAGGTTGAGCCAGTTGGCCTGGTGGCTTTTGTCGTCCAGTTCGCGTTGCATTTGCCGAGCGGGAGCCTGCACCAAGTCTTGGGGAACCTTGATCTCCAGTTGCCAGAGTGGATTGCCTGGCACGGTTTGCAGAGCCTGGCGTATATCGAGGGTGGACCCGGAGACTTCGCCGCTGCGTCCTGCCACCTGGCCGGTGGGCGACACAATGGCGACTTCGCTGTTGCCCTGATAGAGGTCCTGGCGGAGGTCGGCAGCCAGCTTTTGCAGAGTGTCGAGGCCAATGTCCATGCCGACCACGCCGAGGATTTTGCCGTTGGCGATCAGAGGGATAGAAACGCTGCTCATCAGGACTTTCTGGCCTTCCACCTCACTGGTGTAGGGCTCCACCACGCAAGTGCGCCTTTGAGCTTGAGGGCAGGTGTACCAGACGTTTGTCGGTTCGCTGCCGGGTGGCGCAGTGTCGGTGAAGATTTGCGCCTCGGTGAGGACATCCTGGACCAGTTGTCCCGGCTGGCTCTGTGACCAATACAGCGCAAAGCGGCCTTTTTCGTTGCTCGCCAGTGCACGTTGCCCGACGAAATCGGCGTCTGCGGCCGCCAACGCGTCAGGCAGAAGTATGACGTACAGGCCGAGCACTTTTTCGCGTTTGAGCAGTGTCTGACGGGTCACGCTGATCAGCGCTTCGCGCAATTGCGCAGCCGTGAGGCGTCCATTGAGCGTTTGATCGCGCAGTTGCAGAACCTGTTGCGCGAACCCTTCGCCATACAGCGCCGTTTCGTTGAAAAAGCGTTCGACGTGTTGGCCATGGGCAACGGCCTGGGCTTGCAAACGCTCCACGGCGGCTTGCCCGAGCAGGTGACTGCTCTGCTCCTTCAGCAATTTTGCACTTTGTTGGTTCTGGTACACCGAGGCGCCTACCAGCGCGCCGACGACAGCCAGCAGGCACAGTCCGCTCAGGAGTGTGATCCGCCATTGGATAGTGAGATGAGCTAAACGCATGACTGAGGCTTCCTGCAGAGGGCTTTGGCTGCGATGGGCTGTGGACCAGGCCCTCGCTTTTATTATTGGTGCCGGCATCTGGGTATAGAGCGGGTGACGCTAGCATGCGGGGGGGGACGGCCAAGCAGTTATCCCGAATCGGCAAGGACTGCCGGATTGCCGGTGCCGCATCGACCTGTTTTGGGGCGGCGCCTCGGATGCTACCGATTTGGGATAGCGAGCGGTTCAGGGGCGGGCATAGGATCGAATTCAGCGCGCAACTAAAACAAAACGCTAATCGGTGCCGATGGAATTCAATCGGGCCACCCCAACAGCGACTGCCTCATACAATAAGGTCAACAACATGAGTGTACCTATCTCGATCAACAGCTCCACGGAGCTCAGGCGTGGCGCCCTGGGCGTCGGGTTCATCATCTTCTTCGTGGTGTCGGCGGCTAGCCCTTTAAGTGTGATCGCCGGTGGCTTCCCGATTGGCATCATGCTGGGCAATGGCGCCGGCACACCGGCATTGCTGATCCTGGCGTTGCTAGTGCTGCTCGCGTTCTCGGTGGGTTACACCACCATGTCCCGACACCTGACCAATGCCGGCGGTTTTTATGCGTTCACCTCCCGTGGTTTGGGTGGTCTGGCAGGCGGCGCGGCCGGGGTGTTGGCGATGTTTGCCTATAACATTCTTCAGGTCGGGTTGTATGGCATGTTCGGCGGGGTCGTCAGTGGCACCATGGAAAGTGTCTTCGGCCTGGTGTTGCCGTGGTGGTCCTACTCGCTGATGGCGATGGCGAGCATTGCGATTCTGGGCTATCGCAAAATAGACCTGTCGGCGCGGGTGCTGTCGGTGGTGGTGATCGCCGAGTACCTGGCGATCCTGATCCTGGATTTTGCCATCCTCAAGTCCGGCGGCGACAGCGGCATCAACCTTGATGCGTTTGATCGCAGTCATGTGCTCGGCGGTACCCCGTCCATCGGACTGCTGTTTTGCTTCGCGGCATTCATCGGCTTCGAGGCCACCACCATTTACGGTGAAGAAGCCATAAACCCTAAACGTACCATTCCGATTGCCACCTACAGTTCGGTGCTGCTGATCGGCGGGTTCTACGCGCTGTCGGTGTGGTCGATGGTGGTGGGCGTGGGCGCGGACAAGATCGTGCCGATGCTGCAGGCCTTGCAGGATCCCACGACGTTTATCTACGGCATGTCCGATCACTTTGTCGGGCCGCATCTGACCCAGGTCATTCGCGTGTTGTTCATGGTCAGTATCTATGCCGGCCTGCTGGCGTTTCATAACGCCGCGGCGCGTTACTTCTACGCGATCGGCCGTGACGGCCTGTTGCACAGCCTGTTAGGCACCACTCATCGCGTGCATCAGAGCCCCCATATGGGCTCGGTGTTGCAGAGCCTGATTGCCGCAGTGGTGGTACTGATTTTTGCTGCATTGGATGCGGACCCGATCCTGCAACTGTTCGCCTGGTTCTCCAACCTCGCCACCCTCTGCGTCATTTTACTGATGGCGCTGACGTCGGTAGCGGTCTGCGTCTACTTTCAGCGTCATCCCGAGCTTAACGTCGGGATTTGGCGCGGGCGCATCCTGCCTGTTTTCTCATCCCTGGCGTTAGTGCTCGTGCTGATACTGGCGGTGGTGCATTTCGACGTGCTGACCGGGGCCAGCCAGCTGTTGTCCTACGGGCTCTGCGCCATCATTCCCGCGGCCCTGATCATCGGCGTCTTTCTCGCCGCGAGATTGCGAAAGATCTCCCCGCAACGGTTTCTCGCCTTGGGTAGCCACAAGCTTTAAGGCCGCACTTGGTACGGCTCGACTAACCAGACAACTCCAGCCTGCCGTTGCCCGGCATGGCTCGTCAGCGTGTGAAAGGAAGGTTTCAAATGCACAACTACAAAATGCTCATCAATGGTGTTCAGGTTGCCGGTGATAAGGGCCAGTTTGACGTGATCAACCCGGCCACCGGTGCTGCATTCGCCCAATGCCCCGCTGGCTCGCTGGCGCAACTCGACCTGGCGGTCTACGCCGCGCAGGCGGCGTTCAAAAGCTGGCGGCACAGCACCCACACAGACCGTTGCGAGCGCCTGTTGGCGGTCGCTGCGGATATCGAACGGGAGGCCGAGTCACTGGCCCGGCTGATTGTGCTGGAACAAGGCAAACCGCTGGAACTGGCATTTTCCGAAGTCATGGGGTCCGCCGCCTGGACCCGTTATGCGGCCGGGCAGGAGATTGCCGTGGAGCTGGTGGAAGAAACCCCCACTCAGCGGATCGAGTTGCATCGCAAGCCTTTGGGTGTGGTGGCGTCGATTACACCGTGGAACTGGCCGTTCATGATCGCCGTCTGGCACATCATGCCGGCGCTGCGAGCCGGTAACTGTGTGATCAGCAAACCGTCGAGCCTGACCCCGCTGAGCACCTTGCGCCTGGTGGAGATCATCGCCCGCCATGTGCCTCACGGCGTGATCAATTGCCTGACGGGCGAGCAAGGTTTCGGTAGCGCAATCACTGCGCACACTGGCATTCAGAAGATTGTGTTCACCGGCTCGACCGCCACTGGACAAAGCGTGATGCGCGGCGCCGCCAACAACCTCAAGCGCCTGACGCTGGAGCTGGGCGGTAACGACGCGGCAATCGTTCTGCCAGGTACGCCGATTGAGGCGGTGGTCGAGGATATTTTCCAAGCGGCGTTTCTCAACATGGGCCAGACCTGCGCGGCCCTCAAGCGCCTGTATATCCATGAATCGCAGTACCAGGCCTTTGCTGATGCGCTGACCCTGATTGCGGCGCGCCAAGTGGTGGGCGATGGCCTGGAAGCTGGCGTCACCTTTGGCCCGGTTCAAAACCTTGAGCAATTGGAACATGTCGACGCGCTAGTCGCCGACGCACGGGCACAAGGCGCGCGTGTGCTGTGCGGCGGCGCGCGCCTGGATCGCCCCGGCTTCTTTTATCCACCCACCCTGGTCGCGGACGTGACAGATGGCCAGCGTCTGGTCGACGAGGAACAGTTCGGTCCCGTGTTGCCCTTGATCGCGTACCGGGATGTCGAGGATGTGCTGCGGCGCGCCAATGCCGGTGACATGGGGCTGGGCGGATCGGTCTGGGGGCCAGATGTCGAGGAGGCCCAGGCACTGGCCAGCCGCCTGGAAAGCGGCGTTGCCTGGGTCAACTGCCACGCGCAGATCCAGCCGAACACGCCGTTTGGCGGCAGCAAGATGTCCGGGTTTGGCGTCGAGTTCGGCCTTGAGGGGCTGCTGGAGTTCACTGGCCAGCAACTGCTGTTTGTCCGCAAACGTGATACCGAATAAGGCCCTTGATCATGTACGAAAAATATAAGACCGCCGAGAAGAAATTCTGGCACCCCATGAGTTCCAGCGCCCCGGAGCAACGCTCCAAAACGTTGATCATCGCCCGTGGTGACGGCAACTACATCACCGACATCGACGGCCATCGCATGCTCGATGGTGTGGGCGGGTTGTGGAACGTCAACATTGGGCACAACCGCGCCAGCGTCAAGGCCGCCATCGCCGCGCAGCTGGACGAGCTGGCGTATTACCAGACCTTCGACGGCATTGCCCACCCTCGGGTGTTTGATCTGGCCGAACGGTTGACGTCCATGTTTGCCCAGGAGCGCATGACACGGGTGCTGTTCAGTTCCGGCGGCTCCGATGCGGTGGAAACCGCGCTGAAAATGGCGCGCCAGTACTGGATCGCCAGCGGCGATCCGGGGCGTACGCGTTTCCTTTCTCTGCGTAACGGTTATCACGGAGTGCACATGGGCGGCACATCGGTGGGAGGGAATGGGGTTTACCACTACAACCACGGCCAACTGTTGGCCGGCTGCCATTTGCTCGACACGCCCTGGTTGTATCGCAATCCCTGGGATTGCCGCGATCCCGAAGCGCTGACCGCGCACTGTATTCGTCAGCTGGAGGATCAGATCGCATTGCTGGGTGCGCAGACCATTGCGGCATTGATCGCCGAGCCGGTGCAAGGCGCAGGCGGGGTGATCGTACCGCCAGCCGATTACTGGCCGCGCCTGCGTGAGGTGTGTGATCGCCACGGCATTCTGTTGATCGCCGACGAAGTGGTTACCGGCTTCGGCCGCACGGGCTGCATGCTCGGCAGTCGCGGCTGGGGCGTCGCGCCGGACATCCTGTGCCTAGCCAAAGGCATCACTGCCGGTTATATCCCGCTGGGTGCCACGCTGTTCAACCAACGCATCGTCGATGGGATCGAGAACGGCCCAGGCTTCAGCAGCGTGATCATGCATGGCTACACCTACAGCGGTCACCCGACCGCGTGTGCGGCCGCCCTGGCGGTACTCGATATCGTCGAAGCCGAGGATCTGCCGGGCAACGCCGCCAGGGTCGGCGCGCAATTGCTGGAGCAACTCGAACCGTTGGCCGAGCGTTATGACGTCGTGGGCGAAGTGCGCGGCAAGGGCTTGATGATTGCCTTGGACCTGGTCGCCGACAAAACCTCGCGCCAACCGCTCAACCCGGCAGGCGGCCAGCCGTTGCGGATCGCTGACGAAGTGCGGCGTGCCGGCGTGCTGGTGCGTCCGATAGGCAACAAGATCATTCTCTCGCCGCCGTTGACCCTGACGTCCTACGAGGCTGGCCTGATAGTTTCTGCGCTTGAAGCGGCGCTTGCCACCTGCTGCTAGCCCCCGTGAAATCGGTGCTGCGATGCTGCACCGATTTCTCGCCAATACCTAAGACAGCCTTTTAAAGGCGCACCACGAGGAGCTTGAGCCATGCGCAATCCATCACGTCATCCCGTGTTCGGTAGCACGCTTGTGTGCACATTGGTGCTATGCGCCATCAATCAGGCCCAGGCCTATGAGTTGTACAGTGATGAGAGCCGCCACCTCAACGCAGACATGACCGCCGTGTTCGGCCTGTTCAACAGTCGCAAGAACTACGACGGCACGCCCGGGGGATCTACCTGGCGCGAAGGCTTTATCAAATACGGCTTGAGTGGCGACCAGTCCCTGGCAGGCAATGGCACCGCGTATGGGGCGTTCGCCCTGGTCAGCTCGGCCACCTGGGGCGACGGCGACCCAGGCGGCAATTCTCTGGGGACCGAGCGCACAACTAAGATCGAAGACGCCTACCTGGGCTGGCGCTCCGGCGAGCTGTTCCCTGCGTTGGGCAAGGACGGGGTCGATATTTCCGGCGGGCGCCAGGTGGTCAAGCTGGGCCGGGGGTTCCTGATCAACGATGACGGACTGAACCTGGGCAAGGGCCCGGCCGATGGCAAGATGAACCGTGGGGGCGCTTACTACCTGGCTGCACGGCATGCGTTCGATCAAACCGCGCTTTTGCGCCTGGGTGGGCAAGACGGCCTGCACGGCAGCCTGGTGTGGCTCAAATCCGACAACCGCGTCCAGGCCGAAACCGAACTGGCCGCCGGCGCGCTGGATTACACCACTCAGCCGGGTACGATCGGGTTGACCTGGGTACACGGCATCGACGTGAGCGATCAATGGGCCAGCGACTTTCAGCGCCAGCGCAAAGGCATGAACGTCTACAGTGTTCGCGGTGAAGGCGATGCGGGCATCAAGAACGTCAGCCTGGCGTTCGAATACGCCTGGCAGGACAAGGACGCTGGGCCGGAGAAAGCCTGGTACGGCGAAGCGGGCTACACCTTCGCCGATACTGCTTGGGCGCCCAAGGTGACCTATCGCTATACCCGCTATTCACAGAAATGGGATCCGCTGTTCACTGGCTTGAGCATGGGCTACGGCACCTGGTTTCAGGGCGAAGTCGCCGGCAACTACGCCGGGCCGTTCAACAGCAATACCAGCATTCAGCACGTCGGACTGAAGGCAACGCCGCTGGAAAACCTGACCTTGGGCGCGCTGTACTTCGATTTCGACACGGTGCGTAAAAGCAATGCGCTGAACCTCAATGCCCGTGAGCTGGATATCTATGCCGAATGGGCAGTCAACCCGCACTTGATCATTACCCCGCTGATTGGTCTCTACAAACCCGATCAGGACTCAACCACGGGTGGCAATCAAGTCGGCGGCAATGGCACCAACGTGTACAGCCAATTGTCGGTGGCTGTTCCGTTCTGACCGCACATCCGCCGCGTCCACGGCAAGGGACCAGCGGCTTATCCATAGGCTAGGGCGCGGTAGTGTTCGACTGATTACGCATGTTTTCGGCAATGCGCCGAGTGGTCTCCATGACCATTTCGATCACTGTTTCCTGACGCAGCAGCTTGAAGCTCTGAGTGCTGCCGACGGCGGACAGGCTGCCAACCACTTCGTCGATGTCCGTCTGGATGATGGGCGCGGCGATGCCGGTCAAGCCCAGGTTGAGTTCATCATGGGTGAGGCAGTAACCGTCCTTGCGAATCTTTTTCACAGCCTTGGAGAAGCTTGGCCAGTCATAAGGGCAGTCCGGGTCGTTGGCCATGTGCTCGTCGAACAAGCGTTGCAAACGGCGACCTTTCTGAAAGGCAATCAACACCTTGGATTGCGCGCCGCGAAAGAACGGCAGCGGTTGCCCGCGCCCGAACGCAAAGTGGTAAGTGTCGGTGGGTTCGGCGATGTAGGTGTTGATGATGCGACCGTCATAAAAAACGCTCGCAAACACGGCCAGCCCGGTTTGCGCGGACAGCTCGTGCATCAACTCGCGCCCGGCAAGGAGGATAGGGTCGTACTGACGCATCATCCAGTCCAGTTCGATGACACGCGGCCCCAAGCCATAACTGCCGGCGTCCACGCGGGTCAGCAGGCCTGCGTCGCACAAATCCTTGACGTAGCGGTACACGGTCGCGCGTGACAGGCCCATGCGTTCGGCAATGGTGTCGGGGTCGATCTTCAATGTCTGTGGACCGAACAGGTCCAGGATACTCAGCAATTTGCTCAGGCTGCTCATTTCGTTCCTAAAGACGGGGGGAGGGCGCGTGCTTCGTTCCGGCTTAGACCAGACATCCCGCCGCAGCGCCAAGCGCTGGCGCAACACTACCTCAGTGAGAGAAAAACGCAATCTCGGAAGCCATTCTGGTTCGATTAAGTGTGCATAAATCTCAATAAATGAGATAAACACTATTTTAAAGCTTGTTAAAATAATCTTTGCATGCGATAAATCTCACTACTGCAAATGCTCAAGCAAGAGGGCTGAAAATGAATGGTGCGCAACTGATAGTGAATGCGGCAGCGGCAAGCGGTATCGAATACTGCTTCGCCAACCCCGGAACCACCGAGATTCCTCTAGTGGCCGCCATGGCCAGCGCACCTGCTCTCAAGCCGGTGTTGTCGCTATTCGAAGGGGTCTGCACGGGCGCGGCGGACGGCTATGGCCGGATCGCCGGAAAGCCGGCGATGACCCTGACCCACCTGGGCCCTGGGTTTGCCAATGGCATCGCCAACCTGCACAACGCGCGTCGTGCCAATACCCCCATCGTCAACGTGATCGGCGATCACGCGTCATGGCATGTCAACTACGATCCGCCGCTGGCCAGTGACATCCAGGCCTTGGCCGGGACTGTCTCCGGTTGGGTGCGCACCTCGCGCACGGCGTCGGGTATCGGCGAAGATTTGCAGGAAGCGGTGCGGGCGGCTTGGCAGGCCAAAGGGCAGATCGCCAGCCTGATTTTGCCTATGGACTTGCAAGCCAGCGCAGTGACGCACAACGGTGTGTTCGCCCCGATGCGGGCGCCGGTTCGCCGGTTTGCTGGTGACCGGGTCGAGACGGTGGCGCAGGCACTGCGTGACGGGCAGCGCCTGGTGTTTATTGTTGGGGACGAGGGGTTGTCGGTCGCCGGTCTTGAAGCCGCTGGGCGCTTGGCCCAACTGCCTGGCGTACGAATGTTTGCCGAGACCTTTCCACGGCTCAGCTACCGTGGCGGTGGTTTGCCGGACCTGGATCGCCTGCCATATTTTCCAGAAGTGGCTATTGAAATCCTCGAGCAGTACGACCAAGTCGTGTGTGCCGGGGTGACGGAGCCCATCAGTTATTTCGGCTACGAAGGCATACCGTCGCGCCTCGCCGAGCGCGAGCGTCTGCTGACGTTGGCGGATGTCGGTGACGATGTAGCCGGCGCGCTGACGGCATTGGCCGATGCCCTCAATGCACCGGCTTACGTGCCGACACCGATGGGCATCGAACTGCCGCCGGGTCATGCCGAGCTCACACCTCAGTCCATCGGCCAGGTGCTGGCCGCATCGCTGCCGGACGACAGCATTGTCTCCGTGGAAGGCGGCACCTGTGGCTATCCGTTTTTCACCGCGTCCGCTGGCGCCGCACGGCACCGGGTGTTGACCAATACTGGTGGCGCGATCGGCCAGGGCATCCCTGTCGGGTTCGGCGCCGCCTTGGCGGAGCGGGGCAATCGTGTGTTTTGCCTGCAATCCGACGGCAGTGCCCAGTACACCATTCAAACCCTGTGGAGCATCGCCCGTGAGCAGTTGCCGGTGGTGATCCTGATTGCCGCTAACCATCGCTATGCGATTTTGCAGAACGAGCTGCGTCGTTTCGGCATGACCGAAATGGACCCGCAAGCCCTGCGTCTAACTGTGCTCGACAGCCCGCGCATTGACTGGAAGGCCCTGTCCAAAGGCTACGGCGTGCCGGCCTGCACGGTGCAAACCAATGCCGAACTGCAACGGGCGCTAGCCAATGCCAATGCCGACGGTGGCCCGTGCCTGATCGAAATGGCGCTGTGAAGGAGTCGATGATGAAACAGTTCGAAGTGCTACCTGCTGTGCAACACTTTTTGTCTCAGCCCGGACGCCTGTTTATCGGTGGCAGTTGGCAGGACGCCGCCGCTGGCCGGCGGTTTGCCGTTGAAAACCCGGCGACTGAAGAAACCCTGACGGAAGTGGCCCAAGGCGACGCACGTGACGTAGATGCGGCCGTTGCGGCAGCCCGCACAGCGTTCAACGGCGCCTGGGCACTGCAGTCACCCGCCCAGCGAGGTCTGCTGCTGTTTCGACTGGCGGATCTGCTGGACCAGCATCGCGAGGAGCTGGCGCAGTTGATCACGCTGGAGAACGGCAAACCCATCTCAGCCGCTCGAGGTGAAGCGGCCAGCGCGGCGACCATCATTCGCTACTTCGCCGGCTGGCCGACCAAGATCGAAGGCAGCACGCTGCCCGTATCGCCGGCCAGCGGTGCGCCCATGCTCAACTACACCTTGCGTGAGCCGGTGGGTGTGTGCGCGCTGATCGTGCCGTGGAACTTCCCGTTGAACATGTGCGTGTGGAAGCTTGGCCCAGCGTTGGCGACGGGCTGTGTCGCGGTGCTCAAGCCCGCCGAACAAACGCCGCTGGTCGCGATTCGACTGGTGCAGTTGATCGAGGCCGCCGGGTTTCCAGCGGGGGTGGTCAACCTGATCACCGGTCTTGGCGCGGAAACGGGCGGACCGCTGGCGCAGCATCCCGACGTGGACAAGATCGCCTTCACCGGCTCGACCCATGTCGGCCGGCTGATCGCTCAGGCGGCCACCAGCAACATGAAAAAGGTCTCGCTGGAACTGGGTGGCAAGTCGCCAAACATCATCTTGCCGGACGCCGATATCGTGCGCGCCGCCAAAGGCGCGGCCGATGGCATCTTCTACAACCAGGGCCAGGTGTGCACGGCTGCCTCGCGGTTATACGTGCATGCCAGCGTGCTTGATCAGGTGTTGGAAGAACTTGAGCGGCATGCCACCGCACACGTGCTCGGTAATGGTTTGGACCCGGCCACCAGCATGGGCCCACTCGTGTCGGGCCGCCAATTGAGCACGGTCAAAGGCTACCTGCAACGAGGCCAGGAGGAGGGCGCCGAACTGATCTGCGGTGGCGGCCGTCCCGACCACCTGGAACGCGGCCACTTCATTGCGCCCAGCGTGTTCCTTGATCGCGCCGAGCGTGCCTGTGTCGCCCGCGAAGAGATCTTCGGTCCGGTGCTGACCGTCATGAGCTGGACCGAAATCGACGACCTGGTGCTGCGCGCCAACGATTCGCCTTATGGCCTAGCGGCGGGTCTTTGGACCCGCGACCTGCGCTCGGCGCATCGCGTGGCGGCGCAACTCAAGGCGGGCTCGGTCTGGATCAACTGCTGGAATGTGGTCGACGCGGCTTCGCCGTTCGGCGGGTACAAGCAATCCGGCTGGGGCCGGGAAATGGGTAAAAACGTGATCGATGCCTACACCGAGACCAAGAGCGTCTTCGTCGATCTGGCCTGATTCGAATAATCAAAAGAGGAAATGCTATGGATCTGGAATTGAAAGGCCGCGTGGCCATCGTCACCGGCGGCGGTATGGGTATCGGCAAGGAAGTCGCACGTTTTCTGTCCGAAGAGGGCTGCAAGGTGGTGATCTGCGCACGCCGCATGGAGTTTCTCCAACAGGCTGCCGAAGAGATCACGGCTCAGACCGGCAACGAAGTATTGCCGCTGTACTGTGACACCAATCAGATGTCGGCCGTGTCTGACATGGTCGAAGCGGCGCACAAACACTTCGGCCGCATCGACATCCTGGTCAACGGTGCCGCAGCGCCATCCGGAGTGGTGCGCAATGACATCGAACATGCCGGCGACGATGAGTTGCTGTCGGATCTCAACACCAAGGTGATCGGCTACTTCCGTTGCGCCAAGGCTGTGACTCCGCACATGAAGGCCGGCGGTTTCGGTCGCATCATCAACATCGGCGGCCTCACCGGGCGCAGCAGCAAAGTCCTCTCGGGGATGCGCAACCTGGCGATCGCCCACATGACCAAAACCCTCTCCGACCAGTTGGGCCCTTCGGGCATCACGGTCAACCTGATCCACCCCGGTGTGGTGGACACCCCGCACATTCAGGAGCTGTACGAGCGCGAAGCGATCAAGCAAGGCAAGACCGCTGAACAGGTTGAGCAGGCCTACATCGACGCGACGCCGATTCGCCGCACCCTGGCACCGATAGAAATGGGCTGGCTGATTGGTTTCCTGGCGTCGCCCAAGGCGAGTGCAGTGACCGGCGAATCCATCGGCATTGATGGTGGACTGACCCGTGGCATCTTCATCTGAGGAGCAACAGCGATGAGTAACGGAACCCTTTTAGTGGCCACCGTAGGTCAAGCGGTGATCCGCAGCGCCGACGATGGCCGTACCTGGCATCGCCTGGGCCTCGGGCAGGATCTCGAGTTCGACGCGATCACCCGATCCTTGAGTGTGCACCCCGACGAGCCTGAGGTGATCTACGCCGGTACGGACGTAGGTTTGTGTGTCAGCCGCGACACTGGCGGCCATTGGCAGCGGGTCGATTCGCCGTTCAACGGGCAGACGGTCTGGAAAGTCGCCGTCGATCCGCAGGACGCGCAACGGATTTTCATCGGCACTGGCGCACCTTCGCGCGCCGTACTGTGGCGGACCCTGGACGGCGGTCTCAGTTGGGATCGTGCACCGGTGGAGATTCCGGAGTTCTGCGACGGGGTCAGCCGCCCACGGCTGCTGGCTTTCGCCTATGACCCGACCGACCGCAACCAGCTATGGTTCGGCCTTGAAGAGGGTGGGTTATTCCACTCCCGTGACGGTGGCGACAGCTGGACGCGCGTCGATGATCGGCTGCTGTGGGACTACAACTCGGATGTCCACAACATTCTGGTACTGCCCAATCACGGCCAGAAAGTCATCGTGGTGGTCTGCGTCAACGCCGTCTACCGCAGCCTGGATGAAGGGCTGACCTGGACCGGCATTATCGGTCGAGAAGTGTTCGGCCTGTATTACATGCGCGCCATGAACGCGCCGTTGGGCACGCAAAGCGACCTGTACCTGAGTATTTCCGATGGCACGCCCGGTACCACCAGCAAGATCCTGGTGTCCCGTGATGCTGCGCTCAGCTGGGAAGTGCTGCCCCTGTCGCAACAACCCAATTCCTGCGTCTGGGCCCTTGCCTTCAACCCAAAAAATCCGCGACAGATCGTTGCGGGGACCAAGTATGGGCATTTGTTCACCTCCGATAATGGCGGTGATGGCTGGCAGAAACAGTGGCGCGAATTCAGTGAGATCGCTGACGTGCTCTGGACCCCCGCCGTGGCGCAGATCAAGGCAGGGCATCAATCCGTGGTCAAAAAAAGCTGAGGTATCACGCGATGAAAGTCGAAATCCTTCGTACTCACTTATCGCTCTCGGTAAGTGATCCTGATGTGTCGGCACGTTGGTACGCCGACATCCTGGGCATGCATGAAAGTGCCCGAGGCGAAAGCTGGGTCATGATGGCGTTTGGCACCAAACATCACGACATCGCCTTGCTTCGTGCAGAGCCCGGCGCCCATCAGGGCGGGCTGGGGTTGCAACACTATGGATTGGAAATCGCCGGGGACATGACCACCTTGCGCCAGCTCTACGGCATGTTGCTGGGCAAGGGCGTCGAGGTGGTGAAGATCACCGATCACGAAATCGGCCATGGTGTGTATTTCAACGATCCTGACGGTAATCGCATGGAATTTTTCCTTGAGACCGAACACGACGATGCGCGCGGCAAGGCCCGGTTCAAGGCCGCTGGCGCGCCAAGCCGACATTTCAATCTGGATCCACTAGATCCACCAGACCCGCTCTGAGGCAACCCTGATGAAAACCGCGAATTTTGCTTCGTATCACATCCGCAAGTGGTACAGCTTTGTCGAAGAAACCCTGGCCAATGAAAGTGGCCAGTTGGCCGATGGCGAGCCGCTGTTCAAATATGCCGTCGCCGCCGTGATCGCCAACCCCTTTGCCGGTCGCTACAGCGTGTCGCTGACAGAGTTGGTAGAACCGTCGCCGCTGTTGGGCGAAGAGTTCGGTCGTCGCATTCAGGCGCTGGCCGGCTCGCGGGATATTGTCAGCTACGGTAAAGCTTGCATGGTGGGCAGCCAGGGCGAGTACGAACACGGCAATGCGTTCCTGACCAACCCGGCTGCCGATCCGGTGCGCCTGGCGCTGGGCGGGGGCAAGTCCTGGGTGCCGTCCACCGGCAAACGGGGCGGCCCGGGTTCAACCATCGATGTGCCGTTGGCCCACAAGGATGCACTGTATGTGCGCTCCCATTACGACAGCATGTCCCTGATGTTTGGCGACGGCCCTGCGCCGGATGAGGTGATCGTGATCTGGGCCTTCGCCACGCGTGGGCGCTTGCATGCGCGACTGGGCGGTCTGCAGGCAGCGGACGTCAAAGGTATTGATGGGTTGCACTGATTTCAGGCGTATGGCATTAGCGGCGTCGGATTAAAAACACAACAAGAAAGCGGTGAATAGTGATGAAGCAGGAGAAGACCCAAGTTGTCATTGTCGGCGGCGGTCCTAACGGGATCACGGCCGCGCACTATATGGGGATGTACGGTATCGACTGCGTCGTCCTTGAACTTGCCGACGGCGTACTGCCTTACCCGCGCGCAGTGGGCATGGATGATGAAGCACTGCGCGTGCTGCAGGGGATCGGCATTGCCGAACTCGCTGTGCGCGACATGATCTGCGATGTACCGCTGCGGTATTACAATGCTCGCGGTGTGTGTTTCGCCGAGGTCAAGCCGAGTACCGCCCATTACGGCTGGCCAATGCGCAATATCTTCATGCAGCAATTGCTGGAAGGTACGTTGCGCGAAACCCTTGGGCAGCGTGCCAGCGTTGTGTTGCGCCAAGGCCATGAAATGCTCGAACTCGAGCAGGACGGGCAGGGCGTGACATTGCAGGTGCGCGATGCTCAGGGCGAGATTTATCAATTGCGGGCTGACTATGTAATCGGCGCCGATGGCGGACGCTCTACTGTGCGTAAAAAGCTCGGTATCGAGCTGTCGGGGCTGACACATGCGCGCAAATGGGTGGTGGTCGATACGGCCAATGACACCCTCGATGCACCCTACACCGCACTGCATGCCGACCCGGAACGGCCCTTCGTGTGCATCTATCTGCCGTACCAGCAACGCCGCTGGGAGTTCATGCTCCTGGAGGGCGAAGATGAGGCGAGGATGTGTGAGGAGGGCACCATTCGCGACTTGATCCGTGGGCACATCGGCAACGCGGTCGATCAGTTGAACATCATCCGCATCCGAGCCTATACCCACCACTCCCGGGTCGCGGCGCGGTTTGTCGAAGGGCGTGTGGCCCTGGTGGGCGATGCCGCGCATATTTCTCCACCCTGGGCCGGGCAGGGCCTCAATTCCGGGCTGCGGGACGTGGCCAACGTGGCCTGGAAACTGGCGGCGATCATCCAGGGCCGTGCCTCGCACTCGATCCTCGCAAGCTACGATCAGGAGCGCCGTGGGCATGCCACCGAGCTGGTGGCCCTGGCCGACAACATGGGTGCGGTGCTGGGAATGACCAACCCGCTGATGGCCGGCGTGCGCGACTGGTTGTTCCAGGCGGTGAACACTGTCGACAATCTGCGCTCACACCTGCTGGAGTTCAAATTCAAACCCAAGGCCACCATCACCAAGGGCCTGGTCTATCACGAGCGTGCCGAGTTGCGCGAGGACGATCTGGTCGGCCAGCTGTTTGTTCAGCCGCATATCGAAGACGCCCAGGGCCAGCGTTGTCGCCTGGATGAGGTGCTTGGCAATTCCTATGCGGTGCTGGGTTATCGGGTGAACCCGCGCGAACAACTCAGCGAGGAAATGGCCGCTTATTGGGCGCGCTGGGACACGTGTTTTATTCAGGTCAATCGTTCGCGCAGTGGCATCGGACGTGGCCAGCCGTTGACGGCCTCGGACGCCATCAGCGTGGAGGATGTGGATAATCGCCTGGGTGAATGGTTCTCCAAGGTACGTGACTGCATCGTAGTGGTGCGTCCGGACCGATTTGTCGCCGCCATTACCACACCAGAGAGGCTTGAAGGTGTGCTGCGCAAACTGGCGGAGCAACTGTCATGAACAGCGGCAACGCGCTGCTAAACCGGCTACATCAGGCGACGCGCACGGTGCAAGCCATTGCGCCACTGGTCCCCGAGGCGATAGATCGGCTTGCGGGTTATGCGTTGCAGCGCGAAGTGCTGGACCACCGCCAAGCCGCAGGCGAGCGACTGAGCGGGTGGAAGGTCGCCTTCGCCGGCAGCGCCGCGCAAAAACGCTTTGGCCTTGACGAACCGGTGTATGGCGGCCTGATGGATACCATGATCGTCGAGCCGGATACGGCAGTGGCGTTCTCGCGGTTGATCCAGCCTAAGCTGGAGATCGAATTGGCATTTGTGCTGGGGTGTGCCCTGGTGCCGGGGGACTACCGTGACGAGGATATTCTGGCAGCCATCGGCGACGTAGCGCCCGCGTTCGAGATCGCCGACTGCCGTTGGCAAGGCTGGGATTTCGGCGTGGGCGCCTTTCTTGCCGACAATGCGGCGGCGGGGCTTTATTGTCTCGGACCGCGCATCCCTTTCGATCCTGTACACCACGTCAGCATAGCGTATCGCCTGGAGTGCGACGGCGCGCCCTGCGGCAACGGTGATACGCATGATCGAGAGGACAGCCCGCTGGCCAATCTGTGCTGGCTGATTCGGCGTCTGTTGGCCGATGGTCAACGTGTGGAGGCTGGGCAGGTCGTGCTGTCCGGAGCGTTGTTGCCTCCGATGAATATCCAGCCCGCCACGTACTGCCTGCACATGCTTGGCATGGAACTGGCTTTGGTCTTCACGGCGGACGCCGCCCCTGTGTGAACGATAGCTACCGTCATGGATGACTGAGTCCCTTTCAGGCCGATAAACAAACGGGGCCACCGAGGAACGACGACCATGCTCGCTGAAGTTCGAACCTTCAATGACCCTCAACAACACGCTGGCTCCATCCAGGGCTGGCGGCAAGTGTATGACCAGCTTGGCCGTGGCTGCCTGACCAGCGAGTTGCGGCAGTTGTCCGCCGACCGCTTTCAAATCTTCCAGGAAGTGCTGGACAAACGCGTGGTGCAGCGCGGCTATGCGCCGAAAGGTCGGCTGTGCGCGGCCATGTCGTTAGGCCGCGCGCCGGTGGTGCAGGGGCAACAGGTGGGCACTCACAGCGTGGTGCTATTGCGCGACGGCGAGGAGTTTGTGTTGCACGCCCCTGAAGGCATGCACTTCTTCGCGCTCAATGTCGACGCGGTACGCTTCGCCAAACTGGCGGCCTTCGAATTGTCTGGCGATCAGCTCAAGCGCCTGAAGACCACGTCCCAACTCAGCGCGGATGACGCGTTACTGTTGCGAATACGTCAGCGTATTCAGCCCCTGTTTCGCCACCTTTTGGAACAGACGGACGCTATCAACTCAACCGCCGAGAAAATGCTGGAGGAAGAACTGCTCAACGCCTTCCTCGATTTGTTCAGCCACGCCACCGACGAGGTACGTTGTCGTCGCGGTAATTTCGCCGTAAGTGCTTACCTGGTGAAGCGTTGCCAAGAGCTGATCGATGCCAGTGGTGATACACCACTGAGCATTCTCGACCTGTGTGAACATTTGCGGGTGAGTCGCCGGACCCTGCAGAACAGTTTTCAGGCAGTGACCGGAATGCGTCCGGTCGAATACCTGCGCAATCTACGCCTCAACGCGGTGCGACGCCGCTTGATCACAACCTCTGCCTGCACTCACAACATCAGTGAGATCGCGATGACGATGGGCTTTTTTCATCTGAGCCACTTTGCCGCGCATTACCGACAATTGTTTGGCGAGTCACCGTCCGAAACGCTCAGGGCAATGCGGTAAAAAGACCTTGAGCGGTAGCGACAGGCGACCGATTCGACGGGCCCTGTATTCACGCGTTTGCCGCCAGGATACCGATGGACAGGAAGGCAATCGCCTCACGCTCCGATAGCCAAATCCACAACTGCCACCGCATTTGATAGTGATGGCCAAAGCAATAGTTGGCGCAATTAATGCGTGAAAACTCCCGTATCGCTGCCTATCGAAGGTGCAACCATGATCAAACAGCGCGCGCCGACTCCCCGCCACCACACTGCGAACGAACAACCCTGGTTCGTGCTCAACTCTTCACAGTATTCGGTCATGCCCTCCGAACACCCGGCGATCTCGCATTTCTATGCCTTCGATGTGGCTCAATCGGCCAACCTGCTGGCCGTGCCGGACGGTTGCGTGGATATTGTTTTCGACTGTGATGCAACACGCCCTACTGCCCGGATCTGTGGCACGCCGCTGGCTGCCCAAGCGGTCGAGTTACATCAGAACCATCACTACTTCGGCGTGCGCTTTTCTCCGGGCGTCATTCCCGGATTTATCAATGTGCTGGCCGAAGAATTGACCGAACGGGAACTCGACCTGCTGGAGGTCTCGAGGTTCGCCCAGCGCATCTTCGAAAATATCGTTCAAGCACCGCTGCTGGGCGATCAGATGCGGCTGTTCAACGACTACCTCGCCCCCCGCCTGATGGGTAAAACGTCAACACTCACGGCCATGGTCATTCAGCAGGCGCTGCGCCACCGCGGTGATATTCGTATTCAGCAACTGGAAGACCTTAGCGGGTACACCAGTCGCACGCTGCACCGACAGTTCAGTCAGGACACTGGGATGTCACCCAAGACCTTTTGCCGAATTATCCGCTGCCAGGCGGCTCTGGACACCCTCAATACCCAACACGATGTATCGTTTTCGGAGCTGGCCCTCGACCTGGGCTTTTCCGATCAATCGCATTTCCTGCGCGACTTCAAGAAACTGGTCAGTACAACGCCTTGCGACTATCAACGCAAAATGGCCCAGAACGCCTATACCGACCGGATCAACTACGCCTGACCCTCCCTTTCAAAAACAAACGCGCTCCTCCATCGTTTTTTCCTAAAGCCTGCCCATCATCGCCCCTCGGTAATTCCCTGTGCCTGGAATGCGGAAAGGCATTTCCAGGGAGCCGAGTTGCTAGCTTCGCGCAACGAAACCAACAATTTCATGAGCGCTTGAATATCAGCCTGGAAAAGGAAATCAGGCGGGTGGAAAGCGTCGGCCGCACAGCGCGCCGGCCAACCGAGCATGTCCGAAATTTACAATACCGCCGAAAAACGCGCCCTGATACTCGACGTCGACAGCGTGGAGCTGTGCCTACCGCAGCGATCTCACCTTCAGCCCGAGAACAACTATGTCTACAAATACAAAAATCGACTTCATCTACCTCTCCGAGCAGGACATGATCCGCGCGGGCGTGACTGACATGCTGGCGTGCGTGAACACCATGGAAGAGATGTTCGGCCTGCTCTATGCCGGTGACTATCGCATGGCCGGTCCGAACAATGACTCTCATGGCGCGATGGTGATCTTCCCGCAGGATTCGCCCTTCCCGAACATGCCCAAGCCCACGGCTGACCGGCGCATGATGGCCATGCCTGCCTACCTGGGCGGCAGCTTTTGTACCGCAGGCGTGAAATGGTACGGCTCCAATATCGCCAACCGCGAAAAAGGCCTGCCGCGCTCCATTCTGATGTTTACCCTGAACGACCCCGACACCGGCGCACCGCTGGCCCATATGTCGGCCAACCTGCTGTCCGCGTATCGCACCGGTGCGATTCCCGGCGTGGGCGCGCGCCACCTGGCACGCAAGGACTCGAAAGTCGTCGGCCTGCTCGGCCCCGGGGTGATGGGCAAGACCACACTGGCGGCATTCATCGCGGTATGCCCGCATATCGACACACTGAAGATCAAAGGTCGTGGCCAGAAGAGCCTCGATAACTTTATCGCCTGGGTCAAGGAAACCTATCCGCAGGTAACCACGATCGAAGTGGTCGACACCCTTGAAGCGGTGGTTCGTGACTCCGACCTTGTGACTTATTGTAGCTCCGGTGAGGTGGGTGATCCCATGACCTACCCAATTGTGAAGCGCGAATGGGTCAAGCCAGGTGCCTTCCTGGCGATGCCTGCATCCTGCTCCCTTGACGACGGGATGGAACAGCGCGACGTACGCAAGGTGCTGGACAACACCGGTCTCTACCAAGCCTGGTTTGAAGAACTGCCCAAGCCTGCGCATCACTGCGTGCCGGTGATTGGCGTGCGCTTCATGGACATGATTGCCGAAGGCAAGATGCAACTCGATGAAGTTGAGGACATCGGCAAGATCATTGCCGGGGCTGCGCAAGGCCGTAGGAACGATGAAGAAATCATCATCATGTCGGTGGGCGGCATGCCCGTGGAAGACGTGGCCTGGGGCACGGTGGTGTACCGCAACGCCATCGAAAAAGGCATCGGCGTTACCTTGAACCTGTGGGAAACCCCGGTTCTGCGTTAAGCCATCCATCACATATTTTGAAGAGGCATTCCACATGACAAAAATCATCAAGCTCAAGACCGGTTCCCCGTTTGAAGAACAGGCCAGCTATTCGCGCCTGGTGGTCGTGGACAACTGGATCTACGTATCCAACACCGCAGGCCGCAACCCGCAGACCAAGCTGATTCCGGAAGATATCCTCGAACAGACGCATCAGGTATTTGCCAACATCGAGGCGGCCCTGGCGGCGGTCGATTCGAGTCTGGCTGATGTGGTGTGTTCGCGGGTGTTCATTCAGGACCCCAAGGACGTGCCGGCCGTAATGACCCTGATCGGCGAAAAGTTTCGCGGCGTTGACCCGGCCAGCACCGTCACCTGTCCGCCCTTGGGGTCGACGGTTTACAAGGTGGAGCTGGAAGTGACGGCGTATCGCAACGCGTCGAAGGCGCAAGTTGAAGTCATTCGTCTTTCGCAGTGACCGTCACGCGGCCGTGCGCATGCGCGGCTTACCTCATTCGCTTACCGAGTCTTGATCATGGCACCGACTATAGCGCCCGTGAAAACGTCTACCGTGTTTCCCTCCGCAACCTCCGTCGTCATCATTGGCGGCGGGATTATCGGCCTGACCGCTGCGTTGACATTGGCCGAACGTAATATCGCGGTGGTGGTGCTGGAAAAAGGCCATATCGCCGGTGAGCAGTCGTCACGCAACCTGGGCTGGGTACGCAAGACCAGCCGCCACGCGGCCGATATCCCCCTGGCCCTCGCCGCGGACCGCTTGTGGGCGCAGATGCCTGAGCGGGTAGGGGCGGATGTCGGGTATCGCCAGGAGGGAATCATGTTTGTGGGCCGCAATCCATCGCAGATGGCAATGCATGAGGGATGGCTCAAGTCGGTGGAGCATTTGTCGCTGGATTCACGGCTGCTCAGCAAACGCGAAATTGGCGAGCTGGTGCCAGGTGGCGTGGGTGACTGGGCCGGCGGCATCTTTACCCCATCCGATGCGCGTGCTGAACCGACACTGGCAAGCAGCGCGATCGCCAAGGCTGCCATGGACTTGGGTGTGGTGATTATCGAGCACTGCGCGGTGCGTGAGCTGCAGATGTCCGCCGGTGTGGTCAGTGGCGTGGTCACGGAGAAAGGCGAGATTCGCTGTGATCATGTGCTGCTCGCAGGTGGGATGTGGTCACGGCGCTTTCTGGGCAACCTCGGTGTGTCGTTGCCGACCTTGCCCTTGACTTGCTCGGTGCTGCGTACCCACCCAATGGAAGGGCCGACTGAAATCGCTGTCGGCGCACCGGACTTTTCGTTTCGCAAGCACCGGGACGGCGGCTTCATCATTACTCAGCGCGGCAAACTTGATGCCTTCCTGACACTCGATCACTTGTTGCTCGCCAAGCAATATATGCCGCAGTTCCGTGCGCAACGTAGCGTTCTGAACGTGTCGTTGGGCAAGCCTTTTTTCAATGACCTGGCACTTGCCCGGCGCTGGAATTCCGACAGCGTCAGCCCGTTCGAGCGCGTCAGGGTTCAGGACCCGGCCGCCAACCCGCGGCTTAATAACGACGCGATGAACAACCTCATGGCGGCCTGGCCGGTGTTTGAGCACGCGCGGATCGCCCAGGCCTGGGCAGGCACTATCGACGTCACGCCGGATTCGAATCCGGTCATAGGGCCGGTCGCGCAGATACCGGGGCTAACCGTGGCCACCGGCTTCTCGGGACACGGCTTCGGCACCTCGCCGGCGGCAGGTCACCTCGCGGCGGATCTCATCAGCGGTCATGCGCCGATCATTGATCCAAGCCCTTATCGGTTCGATCGTTTCCAGGTCGGTCGAAGCCACGAATAAAGGAACCAACCGATGCCATCTGAAAGCTGTTTCTTTACCAACCGTTCTGGCTTGCGCCTGCACTTTCTGCGCTGGGGCGAATCGACCGGTGTTCCCCTTGTGCTGTTGCATGGCTTGCGGGCTTATGCACAAACCTGGGAATCGCTGGTGCAATCTCTGGGTGCGGGCTACTGCATCTATGCCCTGGACCAGCGCGGTCGAGGACTGAGTGACTGGGCCACGCCCGGCAGCTACCACACGCAGTCGTATGTCGAGGACCTCGAGGACTTTGTCGCCCATGTTGGCTTGCCGCGTTTTGTACTGCTGGGGCACTCATTAGGGGGCGCCAACGCCCTTGAATATGCGCGGCAAACCCCGGGGCGATTGATAGGCTTGATGATTGAGGACATTGGCCCCGGCTCCTCAACCCAGGGCGATGGCGCCGCACGCATTCGCCGCGAAATGAGTCAGACGCCTTTGCAGTTCGACAGCTGGGAGGCGGCTCGCGCATTCTGGCAGGCTTCACGCCCTGGATTGTCGGAGCAGGGCCTGGGATCAAGGCTCGCTCATTCGATGAAAGAGAGCGACGGGGTTATCAACTGGCGCCATGATCAGCAGGGTATTGCCGAGGCGCGCCTGAGTATCGAGCCGACAGACCTGTGGCCGGCGGTGCGCGCGCTGGATTGCCCGACCCTGTTCATTCGCGGCGGTCGCTCGGACTTTCTGCCGCCCGCGATGCTGCAGGCGATGTGCGCCAGCAATCCGCACGTCCAGACGGTAGAGGTCGCAGGCGCCAGCCACTATGTACACGATGATCAAGGCGATGTGTTCAACGCGCTGGTCGCAGGCTTTCTAAAAAGCCTTGCGCTCCCGCGCCAATGAAACCCTCGGCCCGTCTGATCGCACTGCTGGCATCACTGACGGCCTTTGTGCCGTTTTCCATCGATGCCTAGCTGCCCAGCCTGCCGCAGATCGCCACTGACCTGTCGAGCAGCACAGCCCAGGTGCAACACATGATCAGTGCCTTCCTCGCCGGGTCGTGCCTGGGCATGCTGTTCTATGGGCCGCTGTCGGACCGTTATGGGCGTCGTCCACTGTTGCTGGGCAGTCTCGTGCTCTATGGCCTGGCGACCCTTGGCTGTCTGTTTGCCGAAAGCATCGAACAACTGACTGCATGGCGATTTCTCCAGGCCCTTGGCGGGGCCGGTGCGCTAGTCCTGGCGAGGGCCATTTCCAGAGGATCAGCCAGCAGGCGTGCAAGAAGCCAAGCATCTTCAAGCCCCTGCCCCGTGTCGTCTTCAGGGGGCGAGCACCCAATGGAGGAAACAACGCACCACACACCGCAGCGCCGACGGTGATGCCTGCCCAATCGTCCTGAGTCCATGCGAGGGGAGGCTATCCGTTGTTGGTTTTAGCCTCCTTGCTTTGGATTGATGGTTTCTCACCCGCGCTAGGCCCGGTCAGCGGTCGACTCGGGGCCATCACCAGGGTGTCGCCCAGTGCGCGCAGCAGGATACCGTTGCGTTGCAGCACATCGCTGACCTTGCTGGCCACTTTGAATTCGGCGGGGAAGGGTTCACGGGTCTGTTTGTCAGCGACGAACTCCAGTGCCGCCATCAGACCGATGCCGCGTGCATCGCCCACCAGTGGATGATCGACAAAGGCTTTGATGCCAGCCTGGAAGGCCGGGGCAACCTCGGCACCGTGTTCGACGATAGCCAACTCGTCGTACATGCGCAGGGTTTCCAGTGCAACGGCTGCGGCCACCGGATGACCTCCGTAGGTGTAGCCGTACCCCAGGCCACCAAGGGTATTGCTCTGATCGGCGATGACCTGATAGACCTGATCGCTGAGCAGCAAAGCCGAGATCGGCTGAATCGCTGCGGACAAACCTTTGGCACAGGTCAGCATGTCCGGCTGAATGCCCGTTGCCTGGCAGCCCCAGTAATAGCCGGTGCACCCGAAGCCACAGATCACTTCGTCGGCCACCATCAGAATGTCGTACTTGCGCAGTACCGCCTGAACCTTGGCGAAATACCCGGCTGGCGGAAGGATCACGCCACCGGTGCCCATTACAGGCTCAGCGAAGAAGGCGCCAATGGTTTCTGGGCCAGCGTCGAGAATGGTCTGCTCCAACTCCTCGGCGAGGCGGGTGGAGAACGCTTCTTCGGTTTCCCCGGGAAGGCCTTGGCGATAGAGGTGTGGGCAACGCACATGGATAACGTCGGCCAGGGGCTCGCCCCAACCTTTATGCATGTTGGGCAAACCGGTGAGGCTGGCGGCGGCCAGGGTGGTGCCATGGTAACTGCGGTGACGTGCAATCAGGCGTGTCTTGTATGTGAAGCATGTCGATTTGGATGAGGCTAGCCAGTAATGACTACGCCCGTCAAAAGTCACGACTTCACGGACGAGCCGGTGCAGGGGTCACCTTGGACGGGTATAGGCCGATCTTCTACTGCTTCCTACTATGGGGTCATGTTCAATGCCCCATTGGGGTAACAGGAAGCCTGAGTCATGGCGATCGACAGTAATGATTATTCACGCCTGAGCCCTGCAGCTCGTGCATTTATCGAGCACACACACGGTCACTTTATTGATGGGCAGTGGCAGGCGCCCACCGCCAGCATTGCTGTGCTCGACCCCTCCAGTGGTCATCAGATCAGTGCTATCGGGGCAGGCAATGCCGCGGATATCGACGCCGCTGTGCAGGCTGCTCATCGTGCGTTCAATCAGCCATCCTGGCGCGGACTTTCGCCGCTGGATCGTGAACGCCTGATCCTGCGCCTGGCCGATCTGATCGAAGCCAATATGGCACTTCTGGCTCAAGTCGAAAGCGTCGATAACGGCATGCCTTTGGGCTTTGCCGAAATCAACGTTGGCGGCGCCGCTGGCGTTTTGCGCTATATGGCCGGCTGGCCGTCGAAGATCGTCGGCGAGACGGTCGATGTGAAGATGCCGTTTCCCGGTAGCCAGTTTTTTGCCTACACTGCTCGTGAAGCTGTGGGCGTGGTTGGGGCTATCGTGCCGTGGAACGTACCGTTGATGATGGCGATCTGGAAGCTTGCACCGGCATTGGCAGCCGGTTGTACGGTCGTGCTGAAACCCGCTGAGGATGCCTCGCTGACTGCGCTGATCCTGGCTGATCTAATCCAGCAGGCCGGTTTTCCAAACGGCGTGGTAAACATCGTGACGGGCTACGGTGCTGAGGCAGGTGAAGCCTTGGTGCGCCATCCCCTGGTGGCGAAGATTTCCTTTACCGGCTCCACTGAGACCGGCAAGTACATCAATCGTCTGGCTACTGACAGTTTGAAGAAAGTCACCCTCGAACTGGGCGGCAAGTCGCCGACTATCGTGTTCGATGATGCAGATATGGAGCAAGCCATCCGCGGTGCGGCCAGTGCGATTTTCACCAACTCAGGGCAGATCTGCGTCGCCGGTGCGCGTTTATATGTGCAACGCCGGGTGTATGAGCAGGTCCTGGAAGGGGTCGCCCGGCGGGCTGACAGTCTGCAGCTCGGGGCCGGGCTCAATGCGGGTAGCCAGATGGGGCCATTGATCAACGCTCGTCAGTTCGAGAGAGTGCAAGGCTACGTGCAGCGAGCGGTGCAGGGCGGTGCGAGCCTGATCACTCAAGGGCGTTCTCCTCAAGGCGAGGGCTTCTTTGCGGCACCTGCGGTACTTGCCGACGTCAAGCAAGGGGATGCCCTGGTGCAGCAAGAAATTTTCGGCCCGGTCCTAGCCGTGTTGCCATTCGATGAGCTCGAAGAGGCGGCAATGCTTGCCAATGACACGGCCTATGGCTTGGCGGCGAGTGTCTGGAGTCGCGACTTGAGCCGCATTCATCGGCTGGTTCCGCTGCTCAAGTGCGGCAAGGTGTCGGTCAATACCGAGGGTTTCCCTTATCCGGCGTTACCGGAAGGCGGTACCAAGCAATCCGGGTTTGGCCGTGATCTTGGCCGTGAGGGGCTGGACGGTTATCTGGAAAGCAAAACCGTGCTGGTGCGGGTTTCCTGATCAGTCTGGGTTCTGCCGGAGGTTTGCCAATGCCGCATTTCATCGTCGAGTACAGCGCCAATCTGGAGAGCGAGCTGGACCTCGACTGTTTGTTCGCCAAGGTTCATCGGCAATTGATGGAGATGCAGCTGTTCCCCACGGGCGGGATCCGCAGTCGGGCACGGCGGATCGAGCACTATCGTTTTGCCGATGGTCTAGGCGATTACGCCGGGATTCATGTCGAGCTCAAACTCAGTGCCGCCCGCCCGCAGGATCTGCGTCAGTCGATAGGTCAAAACGTTTTCGCCACCCTTCAGGCTCATTTCGCCGCTCTGCAGGCGCGTCGCTATCTCGCGCTGTCGATGGAAGTGGGGCTGTTTTATCCAGAGTCGTTCTTCAACTCAAACAATTTGCATGCGCTGTTCGGTCCCCCTCTGGAGGTGGGGCCGAGCGGCTGAGCCATCCCTATCCCGGGCTCCCGGGGTAGAGCTGCCTGTCCACTGAATGGAGTTGGAAACATGAAACTTGCGTCACTTAAATCTGGCCGCGATGGTGTGTTGCTGGTGGTCAGCCGCGATCTGCGCCAAGCCGTGAAAGTCGGTGAGCTGGTGCCCACGCTGCAGTTTGCTCTGGACAACTGGGATTCGCTCGAAATCCCATTGCGTGAGCTGTACGACGCCTTGAATACCGGGCCGGTCGAGGGGGCTTTCGCCCTTGATATGACCGCGCTGGCGGCGCCTCTGCCACGCAGCTATCAGTACCTGGACGGCGCTTGTTATCTCAGCCATATCCAGCGTAATCGTGCGGCACGAGGTGAAACTTTGCCGGCCGATATATTGGAAAAGCCGCTGGTATATCAGGGGATTTCCCATGGCTTCATGGCCTGGAACGATCCGATATGCCTGCCTGATGAAGCACTGGGTATCGACTTTGAAGCGGAAATAGCCGCTGTCACCGGTGATGTGCCCATGGGGGTCTCGCCGGAGCAGGCGACCAGCTACATCCGTTTGTTCGTGCTGCTCAATGATGTTTCATTGCGCGCGCTGATTCCCGCCGAGCTCAAGCGCACCTTTGGTTTTGTCACCAGTAAATCGGCTTCCAGCCTGGGACCGATCGCCGTCACGCCCGATGAACTGGGTGAGCTTTGGGACGGCAAGCTGGTGTCTGGAAAGATGAAGTGCTGGGTTCGCGGTGAGCTCTTCGGCGATATCGAAACCGGTATCGATACACCCTTTCACTATGGACACATGATTGCTCATGTGGCACAGACCCGTGACTTCGAACCCGGAAGTCTGGTGGGGCTTGGCACGGTCTCCAATGAGGATGACCGTGTCGGCTGCGGCTGTATCGGCGAGTGGCGCGCGCTGGAAACCATCAAGACCGGCCAGGCCACGACCCCGCTGCTGAAGTTCGGCGAGCGCGTCAGGATCGAGCACTTCGACCGCGAAGGGCATTCGGTTTTCGGTGCCATCGATCAGCTGGTTGCACAACGCAAAATCAACTGACCCAGACACTAAATTCTAGAAGCGGGAGTTCATCATGCTCTGCAAAAGTCTTCATCACGCCGCCTTTCGTTGCAAGGATGCCCGGGAAACCGTCGAGTTCTACACGAATGTCCTCGGCTTGAAATTCATTCACGCGATGGGCGAAGACCATGTCCCGTCGACGGGCCTCTACAGCCCGCATATTCATATCTTTTTCCAGATGGAGGACGGCAGCTGCATCGCCTTCTTCGAACTGCCCAATGATCCCGGCGCCGTTTCCGGGCGCGATCCGGAGACTCCAGGCTGGGTCCAGCATTTCGCTTTTCGAGTCAAGGATGTCGAAACACTGGTGCAGGCCAAGGCTGACTTGGAGTCCAAGGGCATCAAGGTGTTGGGACCGGTCAATCACGATGATTTTCTGCTTTCAATCTACTTTTTCGACCCTTCGGGACATCGCCTTGAATTGGGGGTACATACGGCGACCCCGACCATGGACGAAGAGTACGAACGCGAGGCCAAAGCAGTGCTGATGCACTGGGATGAACGTCACAACTGGTCTGAGCGCGAGCAGATTTTCGGCGCTGCCCAGGGTTACAAACACTAGATTCAAACGCGTAGCGTGCGGGTTTCATTGCCGCCGGTTCCTGATAGGGACTGGCGGCTTTTTTGTGTCCGGCAGTGCGTCTTGAGGCGGCCGGGAGCACTGGCCGCAGGGGGCGGCGAGGGTCACCTATCGAGGTGATGTGAGGCGAGTCTCACGCGCGTAATGTTGAGATATGGCGGGGCGGTGAAAACAACATTCCGATACTTCTGACCGCCTGCACTGTGAGGGTACGTCCATGAACCAAAAGTTGTCTTTGAATATCTGCGGCTTGCTGGCCGGGGTTGTCGTGGCGAGCAATGCTTGTGCGCAGGTCACCCTGGTGTCCTGGGGTGGCGTTTTTCAGGATGCTCAGCGCGAAGTCTTCTTCGATCCCTTGCGGGCCGAGGGCCTGAAGATTAATGAAGACAGTTGGGATGGCGGTATTGGTATCTTGCGTTCGAAGATCCTGGCCGGCGATTCCGGGTGGGATCTGGTGCAGGTCGAGCCCGAAGAAATGGTACTGGGTTGTGAGGAGGGTTTGTATCAACCGCTGGACTTCGCCCGTATCGGCACGCCTTCGCAGTTCATTCCCGGGGCCGCCAGCGAGTGCGGGCTAGGCGCGAACGTCTACAGCATTGTGATTGCCTACGACGGCAATACGTTGAAGGCCGGTCCTCAATCCTGGGCCGATTTCTGGGATGTGAAGAAGTTTCCTGGCAAACGGGCCCTGCGCCAGGGTCCCAAGATGAATCTGGAATTCGCCCTGATGGCCGATGGCGTCGCGCCTGACCAGGTCTACAAAGTATTGAGTACCCCGAAGGGCGTTGATCGTGCATTTGCCAAGCTGGATCAACTTAAGCCGAACCTGATCTGGTGGTCGGCGGGCAACCAGCCGATGCAACTGCTGGGCTCCGGTGAAGTGGTGATGACCACCACATACAATGGCCGGGTATCCGCTGCCAATGAGTCGGACAAGCGCAACTTCAAAGTAGTCTGGAATGGCGGGATCTTCATGGTCGATTCCTGGGTGCTGCTCAAGGGCAGCAAGAATCAGGACGATGCCTACCGCTTTCTCAAATACTTTGGCGATGCCCGGAACCAGGCGCGCTTCCCGCTGAAAATCCGTTATGGGGTGGCGAACAAAAACGCCAATCAGTTGATCCCGACCGAGATTCAGGCTCAGCTGCCGAGCTCGCCGGAGACCCTGGCCAAATCGGTGCCTTTCGACGCTGAGTATTGGTTGGAGAACATTGATTCACTGACTGAGCGATTCTCCGCATGGTCGGCAAAATGAGGGTCATGGGCTCGCGCAACGGTACTTCTGGCATGAGTACTGCCGTTGTCAGTTCGGATGCCAGGGCGCTGCGCACGGTTTGCCCTCAATTGCGCAGACGTCAGGGCATGGCGTTGTTGTTGATCGCGCCGTTGTTCCTGTTTCTGCTGGGGACTTTCATCATGCCGTTGAGCGGCATGCTCAAACTGGCGGTAGATGACCGAGAGACCGCCATGTTGTTGCCTCGCACACTGGTCGCTTTGCAGGACTGGGATCAGCGGTCATTGCCCTCCGGTGTAGCGTTCGAGGCCCTGGTGGCCGATTTGCGCCAGGCCCAGGAGGATAAAACCGTCGGGACCCTGGCGCGGCGCCTCAACTACGACACGCCGGGGCTGCGCAGCCTGATCAGTAACAGTGCGCGCAAGTTGTCCGCTGTCCAGGCGGACGCTGGTGGCTGGCAGCAACGATTGATCGCGATTGATCCGCAATGGGCGCAGTTGGAACCCTGGATCGTGATCGAGCGTGCTCGTGGTCCGACCACCAGTCTCTACTTGCTGACGGCTTTGGACCTCAAACGCGACGCGCAAGGAAAGATTGTCCGGGTCGACGAGGGACAATCGAACTACCTGGACATTCTTGCGCGCACGTTCGGTATTTCGTTGTCCGTGACCTTGATCACCTTGTTGCTGGCGTTCCCGGTGGCGCAATACATGACGTCTGCTTCACCACGCCTGAGCGGGGTCATCATGCTGCTGGTGCTCCTGCCGTTCTGGACCTCGGTATTGGTACGGACCATGGCCTGGGTAGTGGTGCTGCAAGGCAATGGGCTGGTCAACAGTTTTCTGCAAACGTTAGGTGTGATCGAGAACCCGCTGCAGATGCTCTATAACCGCACCGGCGTGCTGGTGGCGCTCAGTCATGTCCTGTTGCCCTACATGATCCTGCCGTTGTATGGCGCCATGCGTGCGGTCCCGGCCGCACAGATGCGCGCAGCAGTGTCGCTGGGCGCCGGGCCGGTCATGGCCTACCGCAGGGTGTACTTGCCGCAACTGCTGCCGGGTATAGCAGCGGGCTCGCTGCTGGTCTTCATTCTTGCTCTTGGCTACTACATCACACCGGTGTTGATCGGTGGTTCGAATGATCAACTCATCAGCTACTACATCGCATTTTACACCAGCGGCACGATCAACTGGGGGTTGGCGGCGGCGTTGGGCGTGGTCTTGCTCATCGCAACGTTGGTGCTCTATCGGGTGTATGTCGGTCTGGTTGGCGTACAGCGCATCGGTCGCTAGGAGGACGTATGCAAAGCACTCTGTTTTGGCGTTATTTCAACCGCTGTGCGGCCTGGTTGGTGTTGATATTCCTGATGGCCCCCATCCTGGTGATCATCCCGTTGTCATTCAATGGTGGCAGTTTTCTCAGCTACCCATTGGATGGCTGGTCATTGCGCTGGTATCAGCAGGTGTTCGCCTCGCCTCAATGGCTGTTTGCACTCAAGAACAGCCTGATGATCGGAGTCGCCAGCATGAGCCTGGCAACGGTGCTCGGCACGCTGGCGGCGCTGGGTCTCAACCTTGCCGATTTCCGCATGAAGCCTTTGCTGATGGCGGTGTTGTTGTCGCCGATGATCGTCCCGACGGTGATCACGGCGGTCGGGATCTACTTCCTGTTCTCCACCCTCGGGCTGGCCAGTACCTACCTCGGCATGGTGCTGGCGCATACCGCCCTGGCGACACCTTTTGTGCTGATTGCGGTGAACGCCACGCTGCAAGGGCTCGATCGCGGTTTGCTGCGGGCGGCGGCGAGCCTTGGGGCCGGTCCTATCCGGACGTTTCGCAGAGTCACCTTGCCACTGATTCTGCCGGGCGTGGCAAGCGGCGCTGTGTTCGCCTTTGCCACCTCGTTCGATGAGGTGGTGGTGTCGCTGTTACTGGCAGGCCCAGAGCAGCGCACCTTGCCCAGAGAGATGTTTTCCGGAGTGCGCGAAAACCTGAGTCCATCGATCACCGCCGTGGCGTTCCTGCTCACGCTGTTGTCGACGCTGTTCCTGCTGACCCTCGGCTGGTTACAGCGCTATGCCGCGCGCATGGCTGGCAAGAGTGCTGTGTCCGACGCTTGATATCGGTTGCGACAGGTTCGCTGCCAACTATGCCATTCACTCGAGAGCGTGTGACTTCATGTCAAAGAATAATGATTCCTACGTCAGGTTCGCTGGCGTGAAAAAAAGTTATGACGGCCAGAATCTGGTGGTCAAGGATCTCAACCTGAATATCCGTGAAGGCGAGTTCATGACGCTGCTCGGCCCCTCGGGTTCAGGCAAGACCACCTGCCTGATGATGCTGGCCGGTTTTGAAACCGCCAGTGAAGGGGAGATCTATCTGGATGGTCAACCGATCAGCCGCATTGCCACTCATAAACGCAACATCGGCATGGTGTTCCAGAACTATGCCTTGTTCCCGCACATGAGCATCGCCGATAACCTAGCCTTTCCATTGCAGGTACAGCGTTTGGATAAAGCGCAGATTCGCAGCCGGGTAGGGCGCGCGTTGGAGATGGTGCACCTGCAGCACCTGGCGGCGCGAAAACCGGCCCAGCTGTCCGGTGGCCAACAACAGCGGGTGGCGGTGGCTCGCGCGTTGATCTTCGAGCCCAAACTGGTGTTGATGGATGAGCCGTTGGGCGCGCTGGACAAGCAACTGCGCGAGCAAATGCAATATGAAATCAAACGCTTGCATAGCCAACTGGGCATCACCATGGTCTACGTCACCCACGATCAGGGCGAGGCCTTGACCATGTCCGATCGCGTGTCGGTGTTCAACGACGGGGTGATTCAGCAACTGGCCAGTCCGGGCGAGCTTTACGAGCGTCCGGCAAACGCCTTCGTCGCGCAGTTCATTGGCGAGAACAACCAACTCAAAGGCACCGTGCAGAGCGTGCAGGACGAGTGCTGTGTGATCCGCATGGACACGGGCCAGCAGATCAGGGCGATGAGCTCGCCGGGCTTGACGATGGGACAGCGCTGTTGCCTGGCACTGCGTCCGGAACGGGTCAGCTTTCTTCGGCCGGGGGTCGAGCTGAGCAACAACTTCGATGCCGAAGTCTGTGAAGTGATCTACCACGGTGACCACCTGCGCACTCGCGTCAAGATCTGTGGACATGACGACTTCATCATCAAGATGCCCAACGTCCAGGGGCTGGTTTCGGCCGCTCCAGGTCACCGTGTGCGGGTCGGCTGGCATCTGCAGGATTGTCATGCGCTGCGCGTCTGAAGTACGCCGTCGCGAAGTTCGCGGCTCACCTGTTGAGGGTAGATACGCATGCTGCGACTGCCCTTAGAGTCAAGCCCAAGGATCCCACTTAGCAGTGTGTCCTCTGCCCAAATGAATGACCTGGAGTGACAGTATGAATAGCACGAAAAAGGCCTGGCTTAAAGAACACAACACGGTGCACCTGATGCACCCGATGCAAGATCCGAAAGCGCTGCATGACCACCGGCCGTTGATTATCCAATCGGGTGAGGGCGTGCATATCACCGACATCGACGGGCGCAGGTTCATTGATTGCCAAGGAGGACTGTGGTGCGTCAATGCCGGTTATGGTCGCCGCGAAATCATTGATGCGGTGACTAAGCAGATGGAGGAGTTGGCCTACTACTCGTTGTTCCCGGGTAGCACCAACGTACCCGCCATTGCACTGTCGCAGAAGTTGACGGAAGTGGCCGCCGAGGAAGGTATGGTCAAGGTTTCCTTTGGCCTTGGCGGCTCCGATGCAGTAGAAAGTGCACTGAAGATCGCCCGTCAGTATTGGAAACTCGAAGGCCAGCCCGACAAGGTCAAATTCATCTCGCTGTACAACGGTTATCACGGCCTGAATTTCGGCGGTATGTCCGCATGTGGTGGCAACGCCTGGAAAAGCAGCTACGAACCCTTGATGCCAGGATTCTTCCAGGTCGAATCACCGCACCTATACCGCAACCCCTTCACCAATGATCCTGAGGAACTCGCCGAGATCTGTGCGCAGATCCTCGAGCGGCAAATTGAAATGCAGGCACCCGGCACTATTGCGGCGTTGATCGCCGAGCCGGTCCAGGGTGCTGGCGGCGTTATCGTGCCACCTGCTTCCTATTGGCCGCGTCTGCGCCAAATCTGCGACAAGTACGACATCCTGCTGATCGCCGATGAAGTCATAACCGGGCTTGGTCGAAGCGGTTCGTTGTTCGGCTCCCGTGGTTGGGGAGTCAAGCCGGACATCATGTGTCTGGCCAAGGGCATCAGCAGCGGTTACGTACCGCTGAGCGCAACCCTGGTCAATTCACGTGTGGCCCAGGCTTGGGAGCGCGATGCTGGTTTCACCTCGGTTTACATGCATGGTTACACCTACTCCGGGCACCCGGTTTCCTGTGCTGCTGCACTGGCCGCCATTGATATCGTACTGGATGAAAACCTGGCAGAGAACGCGCGGGTGGTCGGCGATTATTTCCTGGCGAAGCTGCTGGGGCTCAAGGAAAAGCATCGTGCCATTGGCGATGTTCGTGGCAAAGGGCTGATGTTGGCGGTCGAGTTGGTCAAGGACCGTACTACCAAGGAATCGTTCGGCCCCGCCGACGCGTATCCGCTGGCGATCTCCGAGGCCTGTGTGAATAACGGGGTGATGATCCGCACCATTGTCAACAAACTGATCATTTCTCCACCGCTGACCTTTACCAAAGAGCACGTTGACGAAGTGGTCGAAGTGCTCGATCGCGCTTTCGTCGCGAACCCCTGGTAAGCCACTGCCGACCAGCATTCACGGATGCTGGTCATTATCCGCCTGCCTTGAGTGTGAGTGCCCCATGAATTCAACGCTGGAAATGGCGAATGAGCTTCGCCAACGTTTATCGAGCCTCGATGACGCTAGTCTCGACCTGCTGTTTCGCGAGGGACGCAGCCACAATGGCTGGCAAGCGCGTCCTGTCAGCAGGTCGCTTCTCGAGGAACTATGGGCCTTGGCTCAGTTTGCACCGACTTCCGTCAACTGCATGCCGGCGAGGTTGGTGTTCGTCACCAGCGTTTCGGGCAAGCAACGTTTGCAGCCGTGCCTGAGCCCGGGCAACGTCGAGAAAGTGCTGAGTGCACCGGTCACGGTGATCATCGGTTTTGACATGGATTTCTGGCAGCAATTGCCCAGGTTATTTCCCCATGCCGATGTGCGCGATATGTTTCGCAACGATCCGGTGGCGAGCGAAGAATGCGCCTTGCGTAACAGTTCCCTGCAAGCTGCCTGGTTGATGCTGGCCGCCCGTGCGCTAGGTCTGGATTGCGGGCCAATGTCGGGTTTTGATAGCCAGGCACTGGATGAAGCATTTTTTGCCGACAGCACCATTCGCAGCAATTTCCTCTGCAATTTGGGCTATGGCGATGCCAGCAAGCTGCATCAACGCTTGCCGCGTCTGTCTTTTGATGAGGTCTGCACGTTCGCCTGATAGCGGATGGAGCAGATCAAACAACGGTAGTGCCCGCTGTCGACGGCGGGCACTGATTCTGTGATCAGTTCAGGTTCCGCGCCTCATCCCTATTGTCGTAATAGCGCGCGAACAGTTCGTTCTGGCAGGAAATGCCGAGCTTGGCATAGGCCCGTTTGCGATGGGTCGCCACTGTATTGATCGAGATCCCTAGATTCAGACCGATCCCCAGGGTGGTATAGCCTAAGGCGATGGAGGCGCAGATCTGCGCTTCGCGTTGTGTCAGTCCGCCGGCCGCCTTGAGCAAGGTGTTGCGCAAGTCTTCATACATCCTTTCCCTGCGCTCCAGACTCAGTATTGCCGGTTCTGTCTGCGGCGTTTCATGACGGTGGCCGAGCTCAAGCAATTGTGTGTGCTTGCTCAATGTCTGCGCCAGGAAACTGCCCAGATACTGGAGCCGGAGCGTGTCCTCATGGGCAAAGTCTTTTTGCTCATCGCTGCGATAAAAACTGCAGTACAGGGTGCGATCGTTGATCGACGTCACCAGAGCCAGTTCCTGACGCACCAGCGCGTCATGATAAAAGCGTCGACGGTAGCCCGGATCGCGGATATGCGCGGGAGACACGCAACGTACCAGCATTGGGTGGTTAGGCGTCAGGGCGGCTTGTCCCAAGGTGATATTCGGGTCCCGGCGGAAGGCTCCCTCGGTGTATTCCTGAGCGAGAGTGCGAGTCACGTTACGGGCCTGGCTGTGCAGGGCTTCGGCAATGAGGCAATGTGGATTACCCTGGGGATCGAAGCTGAACACCGTGCATTGGTCCATGTTCAGTTGATCATGGCAAAAACTGAAGAAACTCTGCGAAAAGTGGCTGTCGCCAATTCCGCCCACCAGGTTCGCGATTTCATTCATGCCAGGGATCATGTGGGGCTCTCCTAACACAGAGCTTTTTTTGTTCTGTGTGGATGTGGATGCGGCATTTGGCCGGGTTTTCAGTGCTGATTTCAGTGTGTAGTCGTCGCGCGCAGTTCCTTAAAGTGTAGGCAAAACACAGGCCGTGAGTGCTGGGCGTGGAGTCTTTCGTGGTTCTTCAGGCATATTTTGCTGTTTTCAGCGACAGCTTCAGGGGAAATCCCTGATCAGGCTTTGGCGCCCGCCAATGGCGGGCGAAAGCGCTCCCGAGACCTACGGATTTTGCGTGTTATTGCACCTGATCAGGGCACAACCGGGACGGGGAATTGACACGACTCGCGGTTTCCGGCTCGGGCGGATCGAGCCAGTAACAACAGTGCTTGTCCATTGGTAACACTTTTGTAGTAACTGCCCAGTCTGCAGCACTCAGGCCAGTCCGAGTTGGCGTATAGCAAAGTCGCGCAATCGGTTTTTCTGGATTTTGCTTGAGCCGGTCATACCGATGCTTTCAAAGTCTTCGACAATGGACAGATAACGCGGCACCTTGAAATTCGCACAGCTTGCCTTGCAAAAAGCAATCAAGTCTTCACTAATGGTGGTGGCTCCCTGCTTGAGGGTGACATAGGCCGCAGGGACCTCTCCCAGTCGCGGGTCCGGCACGCCGATCACTTGCGCCAACTCGATAGCCGGGTGTTTGAGCAGCACCTGCTCGACTTCCAGCGGCGAGACATTCTCGCCACCGACACGGAACATATCCTTGAGTCGACCGATGAACTGCAGGCGTCCATCCGCGGACAGTGTCCCAAGGTCTCCGATATGCAGCCAGCCCTCGCGCAAGGTGGCGGCTGTAGACCCGTCGCTGGAAGTGGAATGAGTAAAACTGTTGCATGGCGAGCAGACGTTCACAATCCTCCGGCCGCTGGAAGCCGGCAAAACTTACATTGGTCACTACCGCGTGCGCGATGTCCTGGACAAAGGCGAAGGTAAAGGTGCCTTGGTCTCTCTGGAAAAAGAACTGCGAGAGAAAGAAACCAATGAAGTGGTCAGTCTGGTTACATCGACCTATGTCTTGCGCGGCGACGGCGGACATGGCGGCACGAAGGATCTGGATACCCCGTGCCAAGTCACCTATCCGGACGTCAAGACCGTGTGTGAAAATCCAGATACCCATTACTACTGGGATGAATGGTACCCGACCCGCAAAGTCCACACCCTGGCCGCCGAGGCGATGCTTGAAACGCTAAAAGCTAGCCGTTGAGGTTCTCTATCAGGTCATAGCCGGTGAGCGCGCACAGGGCTGTGCGCGCAAATAATTGTCAAGGCAGCATCTTTTCTAGCTGAGGTGCCCAGTGCTCCGCAACTAAGTGGTCAGCTCCGGGGCCGGACCGGCGAACTGGATGCTGCTGTGATGTTCGGCGAGCCAGTAATGATGGTAATCAAGTTCGTCACCTGATGCGAGTCACCTCCAAACGATCCAGAGACGACCTCCATGCCAGTGCAACTCACTGTGATTGACCAAACACCTGTTCACGGTGATCGCCCCGCTCAACAGGCTCCGTACACCTCGCTGGAACTGGCGAAAGCAGGTGCCAGATTCGCCATTTCGACGTGTCGGACCGTTCGCGGGAACGGCATGGTTATAGGCGTTTGCCAGCGCTGCAAGCGCTACAAATACCCCTCTATGGAAAGTGCAATCTTCCATCTGGAACGTGCATTTTTCTTCCGCGTACTGGCTTTCATACTGGGCTCGCATTCTTCAATGGTTGTCTCGCAACACCCCAAGTGACCAAGGGCCCATGCCCTCCAATCGTCACGACTGTGTTGGTCATGAGCGATCGCTACGCACCCAATAATAAGCAGAGTCGAACCATGAAAAAGCCTAACCCCTTGCTCGAAGATCTCAAGTCTCTTTTGCCGACCATCGCTGCCAACGCTTTCCAGGCCGAAGAGGACCGTCAGGTCCCGGCGGAAAACATCGAGTTGTTGAAAAGCATCGGGATGCACCGGGCGTTTCAGCCGAAAAAATTTGGCGGCATGGAAATATCCTTGCCGCAGTTCGCCGATTGCATTGCCTTGCTTGCCGGCTCCTGCGCGAGCACGGCCTGGGCCATGAGTCTGTTGTGCACCCACAGCCACCAACTGGCGATGTTTTCGGCCAGGCTGCAGGAAGAGGTCTGGGGTGACGATCCGCACGCAACCGCCAGCAGCAGCATCGCGCCTTTCGGCCGGACTGAAGAAGTCGACGGCGGCGTCACGTTCAGCGGTGAGATGGGTTGGAGCAGCGGTTGTGATCACGCCGAATGGGCAATCGTGGGCTTCCGTCGCAAGAACGCCGAGGGTACTCAGGATTACTGTTTCGCAGTGCTGCCTCGCAGTGATTACGAGATCCGCGATGATTGGTACGCCATCGGCATGTGTGGCAGTGGCAGCAAGACCCTGATCATCGACAAGGCCTTCGTCCCTGAGCACCGTATCCAGAAAGCCAAGGACATGATGGAAGGAAAATCCGCCGGGTTCGGCCTATACCCAGACAGCAAGATTTTCTATTCGCCGTACCGTCCGTACTTCGCCAGCGGGTTTGCCACTGTGAGCCTGGGTGTGGCCGAACGCATGCTTGACGTGTTTCGCGAGAAGACCAAAAACCGCGTTCGCGCTTACACCGGTGCGTCCGTGGGCGCGGCCACCCCGGCGCTGATGCGCTTGGCGGAATCCACTCATCAGGTGGCCGCGGCGCGCGCTTTCCTGGAAAAAACCTGGCAAGAGCACGCCGAGCATAGCGAGGCGCACGTGTATCCGAGTTCTGAAACCCTGGCGTTCTGGCGCACTAACCAAGGCTATGCCACCAAGATGTGCATCCAGGCCGTCGATCGTCTGATGGAAGCCGCTGGCGGCGGTGCCTGGTTCAAAACCAATGAGCTGCAGCGATTGTTCCGCGATTCGCACCTGACCGGCGCTCATGCCTACACCGACTACGACGTCTGCGCGCAGATTCTCGGCCGCGAGCTGATGGGCCTCGAACCTGATCCGACCATGGTCTGATCGTTCCTCAACAAGCGTCGCGCTACTTACATAACAACAATCAGGGTTGCCGTTCAGCGCAACCCGGGAGACTCACATGTCCGCAGAACTCGATACCTCCTTCGACAACCGCGCCTTTCGCCGTGCCCTGGGTAACTTTGCAACCGGGGTGACCGTTGTCACCGCCGCCACGGCCAGCGGGCGCAAAGTGGGTGTGACCGCCAACAGCTTCAATTCGGTGTCCCTGGACCCTCCGTTGATCCTCTGGAGCATCGACAAACGCTCGAGCAGCCATGAGGTGTTTGAAGAGTCCAGTCACTTCGCCGTGAACGTTCTGGCAGCCGATCAGATCGACCTGTCCAATAACTTCGCTCGACCCAAGGATGATCGTTTCGCCGGTATCGAATACGATCCGGGCGAGGGTGGTTCGCCGGTGTTCGCCGATTGCTCGGCACGTTTTCATTGCGAGAAATTCCAGCAGGTCGATGGCGGAGATCACTGGATCATGATCGGCAAGGTCGTTGCGTTTGACGATTTCGGACGCTCGCCGCTGTTGTATCACCAAGGTGCCTATTCGATGGTGCTGCCGCACACGCGCATGACCCAGCGCGAAGAAGGCCAGGCACCGAGCAGTCACTTTCAGGGGCGTCTGAGTCACAACCTTTACTACCTGATGACCCAAGCCCTGCGCACTTATCAGGCCGGCTATCAGCCGCGGCAATTGTCCACCGGGCTGCGCACCAGTGAAGCGCGCATGCTGATGGTGCTGGAGAATGACGCCGGTTTGAACATGGCGGATTTGCAGCGAGAGGTGGCGATGCCGGCTCGTGAGATTGAAGAGGCGGTCTCTAATCTGAAGCGCAAGGGCCTGGTCGATGATGAAGGCGATCGCGTGCGCCTCACCCTCAAAGGCATCGACGAAACGGAAGGGCTGTGGGCAATCGCCAAAGAACAGCAAGACAAGGTGTTCGGCCAGTTCAGTGATGAACAGGTCGAGCATTTCAAATCAGTACTCAAAAGCATTATTCAAGCGAGCTGATGCATCACTGACCCTTGTAGGAGCGAGCTTGCTCCTACAAGTAAGCCGTACCCGTGATGACGCAAGCAATCAACGACCGACGATGGTAGAATTTTAGTTAATAGATTAACTAAATCGAGTCTTGACAGTATCCCTATGCCCAAGCCGCGCCAATCATTGACTCTGACATTGCTCCAGGCTCGCGAAGCGGCCATGGGGTTTTTCCGTCCTTCTCTGAACCAACTCGGCTTGACCGAGCAGCAGTGGCGAGTTATTCGAATTCTGAGTCAACAGGGCGAACTGGAGATCAATCGCCTGGCTGAGTTCGCCTGCATCCTCAAACCGAGTATGACCGGCGTACTCGCGCGTATGGAAGTGGCGTGCATGGTTGAACGTCGTAAGTCTGAGCAAGATCAGCGGCGGGTTCTGGTACGACTGGCTGAAAAAGGCGAGGAATGCTTCAACTCGATGAGCCAGAACATGGAAGAGAACTACCTGCACCTTCAGGCGCAATTGGGGGAGGAGAAACTGCAAACGCTGCTGTCGTTACTCAATGACTTGAAAGCGCTCAAGCGCTAACCGTTTGCACGGCGACTGAGGGCACGATGAGCCAGGATCGCTGGCTCATCGTGATGCTCATTGTCAGGCTGTACCGATCCCCAGGCACATGTACTTCTGCTCGATGTAATCATCGATGCCGTACTTCGAACCTTCGCGTCCCAGCCCCGACTGTTTGATGCCACCAAACGGCGCCACTTCGGTCGAGATCAGTCCTTCGTTCACACCCACCATCCCATACTCCAGCGCCTCGCTCACGCGCCATGCACGCCCCAGGTCGCGGGTGTAGAGGTAAGACGCCAGTCCGAACTCGGTGTCGTTGGCCATTGCAATCGCCTCGACCTCGGTCTCGAAGCGGAACACCGGCGCCAACGGGCCGAAGGTTTCGTCACGCGCGACCAGCATCTGCGGGGTCACTTCACCGAGCACGGTCGGCTGGAAGAAATTGCCGCCCAGCGCGTGGGTTTCTCCGCCGGCCAGCAGGGTGGCACCTTTGCTCAAGGCATCGCTGATATGTTCCTCGATCTTGGCCACCGCTTTAGCATTGATCAGCGGTCCTTGTTGCGCGTTATCCACGTCAGCGGCGCCGACCTTGAGTTGATTGACCGCAACCACGAGGCGTCGAGTGAATTCATCGTAGACACTGTTCTGCACCAGAATTCGATTGGTGCAGACGCAGGTTTGCCCAGTGTTGCGGAACTTCGAACCCATGGCGCCTTCGACCGCTGCATCGAGGTCGGCATCGTCAAACACGATGAAAGGCGCATTGCCGCCGAGCTCTAGGCTGACCTTCTTGATGGTCTCGGCGCATTGCGCCATCAGGGTTTTGCCGATGCCGGTAGAACCGGTGAACGAAACTTTCTGAACAGCAGGATTGCCCGTCAATTCGGCGCCGATTTCACGGGCACGGTTGCCAGTGACGATGTTGAGTACACCGGCAGGGATCCCCGCACGTGCGCCCAGTTCAGCCAAGGCCAGTGCCGACAGCGGGGTTTCCGACGCGGTCTTGACCACGACCGTGCAACCTGCGGCCAATGCCGGACCGACTTTGCGGGTAATCATCGCATTGGGGAAATTCCACGGCGTGATCGCGGCTACAACGCCGATGGCTTGCTTGATCACCACCAGGCGGCGGCCCTGCTTGTCATGGGGGATCACGTCACCGTAGACGCGCTTGGCTTCTTCGGCGAACCACTCGATAAAACTCGCACCGTAGGCAATTTCGCCACGGCTCTCGGCCAATGGCTTGCCTTGCTCGAGGCTGAGCAAACGGGCGAGGTCCTCCTGGTTGACCATGATCAAGTCAAACCATTTGCGCAGGATGGTGCTGCGCTCCTTGGCGGTCTTGCCGCGCCAGGCGGGCAGGGCAGCCTGGGCCGCGGCGATGGCGCGCGCGGTTTCGGCCTGGCCGAGGGAACTGACTTCGGCTATGACTTCGCCATTCGCCGGGTTGGTCACCGGGAAACGATTGCCGTCATCGGCTTCGATCCATTGGCCATTGATGTAAGCCTGTTCGCGCAGCAGTTTCAGATCATTCAGTTTCATCGGACTTCTCGAAAAAATCAGTACACGCCGCCGGAGCTGGTGGGCGCCGGAGCATCTTTGAAGGTCGCGGCGAGGGTTTGCAGGCCGCGCATCAGGACCGTGGTGTCAACGCCAACGGCAACGAACGCCGCGCCCAATTCGATGTAGCGCTTGGCCAGATTCTGGTCCGCGCTGAGAATGCCGGCCGCTTTGCCGGCCTTCTGAATGCGTGCGATCGCATCTTCGATAGCCGCCTGCACGTCGGGATGCCCCGGGTTGCCGCGGTGGCCCATCGAGGCACTCAAATCCGCCGGGCCGATAAAGACCCCGTCAACGCCGTCGACCGCCGCGATGGAATCCAGGTTGGCCAGACCTTCGCTGTTTTCGATCTGCACCAGCAGGCACATTTGTTCATCGGCTTTGTCGAGGTAGCCGGGAATGCTGTTCCAGCGCGATGCTCGTGCCAGCGCACTGCCGACACCGCGAACACCGTGGGGTGGATAGTGGATCGCTCTCACCAGTTCCCGCGCCTGATCCGCGCTTTCGACCATTGGTACCAACAACGTCTGCACGCCGATATCGAGCACTTGTTTGATCAGTGCTGTGTCGCCAATGACCGGGCGAATGATCGGATGGCTCGGGTAGGGCGCCACGGCCTGGAGCTGACCGAGCATCCCGCGCAGATCGTTGGGCGCATGTTCGCCGTCGATCAGCAGCCAGTCGAACCCGGCATTGGCGGCCAGTTCTGCGCAGTAGGGATCGGCCAGACCCAGCCATAGACCGATCTGCGCTTCACCGCTTTTCAGGCGCAGCTTGAAGGTGTTGACAGGCATATCCATGGGCAAGACCTCCGATCAAACGAAACGACAGGCGATTGAGCCGAGCATGTCGTAATCGACATGGAAGGTATCGCCAGGGTTTGCCGCCACAGGACGGGTGAAAGAACCGCCGAGGATGATTTGTCCTGGCAGCAGGCCGACGTCATAGGCCGCCAGTTTGTTGGCGAGCCAGGCCACGCCCTTCGCCGGGTGGTTGAGTACCGCTGCGGAGACGCCGGATTCTTCGATCACACCGTTGCGGTAGAGCACGGCGGGCACCTTGCGCAAATCGATCTCTGTGGGGCGCACGGCACGGCCACCCATGACCACGCCGGCGTTGGCGGCATTGTCGGAAATGGTGTCGAACACCTTGCGCGTGGCTTTGCTGTGCGGGTCGACCTGCTGGATGCGCGCATCGATGATTTCCAGCGCCGGGATCACCCATTCGGTGGCGTCCAGCACGTCAAAAATCGTCACGTTCGGGCCTTTCAAAGGCTTGCCCAGGATGAACGCGAGCTCGACTTCAACCCGTGGCACGATAAAACGCTCAAACGGAATGTCAGTGCCTTCGTCGAAGAACATGTCATCCAGCAGCGCGCCGAAATCCGGCTCGGTGATATTCGACGACACTTGCATGGCCCTGGAGGTCAGGCCGATTTTATGCCCAACCAACTTGCGGCCGTCCTTGATTTTTTGTTCCACCCAGGCGCGTTGAATGGCATACGCGTCTTCGATGGTGATCTCTGGATGGTCCAGGGAAAACTGACGCACTTGCTCGCGTGAGCGCTCGGCGTGGTCGAGGCGGGCGGCGGCTTGTTGAATGAGCTGTTGATCAAGCATGACGATGATCTCTTACTGAGGGTTGACGATGGAGGACTGGGTGCGCAGCACCAGAAAACCGCCGAGCGCGATGAACAGCGCAAGCAGATAAAGGGCCAGGCTGGCACTTTGGGTTGTGTCGCGCATCCAGCCGATCAGATAGGGCGCAAAGAACGCGGCGATGCTGCCAAAGGAACTGATCAGGGCAATCCCGGCAGCCTGGGTGCGGTTGGACAGGAACGCGGGGGGCAGTTGCCAAAACATTGGTAGCGCTGCGCAGGCACCCATGCCGGCGAGGATCAGACCGCCCAAAACCATTGTCGGATTGGTGGGTATGAGCCCGGCAATGGCGATGCCGGCAGCCGCCATCAGCAGTGGCACACAGAGGTGCCAGCGGCGTTCATGGTGGCGATCGGACGAACGTCCGCAGCCGATCATGAAAAAGCAACCCGCCAGATACGGAATGGCGCTGAGCAGACCGACTTTACCGTCACTGCCGATACCGGCACTGTGGATCAGCGTCGGCATCCAGAACGCCAGGGTGTTGACGGCCAGCATCACCGCGAAATACACCGCCACCAGCAACCAGACCTGTGGGTTCTTGAGGATCGCGGAGAACGAGGTGATCGATTTGCGCTGTTCTTCATTGTTCAACTGCTCGCGCAACTGTTGCTTCTGCTGCGGTGCCAGCCAACTGACCGTTTCGAAGCTGTCTGGCAGATACTTGAGCACCACCAGCCCGAGCAGGATCACGGGCACGCCTTCGATCACGAACATCCACTGCCAACCGCGCAGGCCCGCCACATCATGGAAGCTTTCGAGGATGCCACCGGACAATGGGCCGCCAATCACGCCTGCCATCGGTACCGCAATGGCAAACAATGCGGTGATCTGCGCCCGACGATCAGCCGGGTACCAGCGATTCAAAAACACCAGAATGCCCGGAAAAAACCCGGCCTCGGCGACGCCCAGCAGAAAGCGCAAAACGTAGAATCCGGTCGAGCTGTCGATCAAGAACATGCTGGCCGACAGCGCGCCCCACACCACCATCAGCGTTGCGATCCAGCGCCGTGGGCCGACGCGATCCAGCGCCATATTGCTCGGCACCCCAAACAGCGCGTAGGCAATGAAGAACAACCCGGCGCCGAAACCATAGACCGTGTCGCTGAAATTCAAGTCAGCGCTCATCTGCATCTTGGCGAAGCCGATGTTGATCCGGTCGAGATGGGCGAAGAGGTAGCAGATCAACAGCAACGGCATCAGCCGCCACGTGATGGTGCTGTGAGTTCGGTCGCGTGCGACGGCGGTATTGGCTGTGCTCATGGTTTTATACTTTTTGTCTGAGAGGCCGATAAAAAAAGGGCAGGAGTGCCTTAACTGGCCTGCGCCTTGAGGAAGGCGTGCACGTTGTTTTCCTTGAAGTTGAGTTGTTCGTGCAGCTCGATCATTTCGAACGACAAGGCCAGCAGGCGCTGGCCCTGAAGGTCGGCGAAATGCCGGGCAATCACTTCGAAGAGTTGTTCGGCGACTTTCTGCCGGGTCACCAGATCGCGGCCATGACCGACCTTCAAGGTCATGTGGACGAAGGCGTAGTCATGCTTGCCGTCGGCCATGCGCCAAGTGTCCAGGCGTACGCCTCGGCTGCGGATACCTCCGAGGGGAAACACGCCACTGTCGCCCAGCGTTTGGTGGACTTTTTCGAACAGGCCAGGCAGGTCGGCTTGCTGTTCAATGTTGTCGGTGTATTCAGCAATGAAGTGAGGCATGGACAGCTCCTTCAGGCCGCGCGGGAATGCCGTGCGGCCGTATGTCAAACAGGGAAAATGGCGTTGATCTGACCGGTACCCGAGCTACCAAAAGGCTGCGTGATGATTTCCGCGGGTTTGTCGTAATCGGGGCCGCCGAGCAGACCGAGGAGCATGGCGGTGTCATGCATTTTGCCTTCGCCGAAACAGTGCTCGGCGTAGTCCGGGAGCATGGCGCAGAATTCTTTCCAGCGGCCCTGACGCCAAAGTTCCACCACGTGCAGATCGACCTGTTTGTCGAATTCGCGCGTCCAGTTATGGATATTGGCTTCGGCATTGCGGTCATCGGAAAAACGGTGCGAGAGCGAGCCGGATGCCAGCACCAATACTTTGCGATCACTCTTCTGGATTGCCCGGCGTACCGCGGCACCGAAGGTGAAGCTGTCTTGCAGACGATGCCACGCGCACCAGGCGGCAATCGAAACGACTTTCAATTTCTGATCGTCCGGTACGCCCATGTGCATATAGCGCATCGGCACCAGCGTGCCGTATTCCAGCTCAAGGCTCGGGATGTTGTGGGCCAGGGTGCGCACGTCGGCGGCGTTGGCCTCGGCGGCGATCAGTTCGCCCAGCTCTGGACAGCCCGGGTACTCGTACTCCATGTCTTTGATGAAGTGCGGCAACTCATTGCTGGTGTAAATACCTTTGAAGTGCTCGCCACTGTTGACGTGATAGGCGCTGTTGACCAGCCAGTGAACGTCAAACACCACGGCGGTATCGGCGCCCAGTTCGCGAGCCCGACGACTGATCTCCTTGTGGCCGGCAATCGCCGCTTCGCGGCAGCCGTGATGCTTGCCAGGGAGTTCCGACAGATACATCGAGGGAACGTGGCAGATTTTTGCAGCCAGAACGACTTCGCCCATGATGATGCTCCTGAAAAAAAGTTCTTGTTTGAATCTCGGGTAACCGGTGAATCACCGCCTGATGCCAGGATGGATCACAGCTATTGTGGCGAGGGGATAAATCCTCTCACCACAGGGTTCATCACCAGGTTTTAGCGATGTTTACACCCCCCACCGCGGGATGTGATGGCTGCCCATCGAGATGCAAATATTCTTGATCTCGGCGAATACTTCGAAGCTGTACTGGCCGCCTTCACGGCCGGTGCCGGAACCTTTCACACCGCCGAACGGCTGACGCAAGTCACGCACGTTCTGACTGTTGATGAACACCATGCCGGCTTCGATGCCATAGGCCAGACGATGCGCCTTGCCGATGTCTTGAGTCCAGATATAGGAGGCCAGCCCGTATTCAGTATCGTTGGCCAGTTGCAAGGCTTCGGCTTCGTCTTTGAACGGAATCAGGCAGACCACCGGGCCAAAGATTTCTTCCTGGGCAATGCGCATCTTGTTGTTCACGTCGGCGAATACCGTCGGCTGAATGAACTGGCCTTTGCTCAAGTGCGCAGGCAAGTTGGCCGGGCGCTCCAGGCCACCGGCGAGCAGCGTGGCGCCTTCTTCGATGCCGATCTTGATGTAGCCAGTGACCTTGTCGTAGTGGGCCTGGGTGATCATCGAACCGACCTGGGTTTTCGGATCCTGTGGGTCACCGACAATCAGGCGTTTGGCGCGAGCAGCAAACTCGGCGACAAACTGCGGGTAAATGCTTTCCTGAATGAAGATCCGGCTGCCGGCGGTGCAACGCTCACCGTTCAACGAGAAGATGGTGAACAGCGCAGCGTCGAGCGCGCGTTCAAGATCCGCGTCTTCGAAGATCAGCACCGGCGACTTGCCGCCCAGCTCCATGGAGTACTTTTTCAGGCCGGCGGTCTGCATGATTTTCTTGCCGGTGGCGGTGCCGCCGGTGAAGGAAATCGCGCGGACGTCGGGGTGGCGAACCAGCGCGTCACCGGCAGTGGCACCGTAGCCCTGGATGACGTTGAGCACCCCCTTTGGAATGCCGGCCTCTACAGCCAAACGACCGAGTTCGTTGGCGGTCAGAGGCGACAGCTCGGACATCTTCAACACGGCGGTATTACCCAGCGCCAGGCACGGTGCGGTTTTCCAGGTGGCGGTCATGAACGGCACGTTCCATGGCGACACCAAGGCACATACGCCCACCGGTTGGTAAAGGGTGTAATTGAGCATCTGGTCGTCGACCGGATAGCTGTGACCGTCCATACGCGTGCAGACTTCAGCGAAGAAATCGAAGTTGTGCGAGGCACGCGGGATCAACACATTCTTGGTCTGATGAATAGGCAGGCCCGTGTCCAGGGTTTCGAGTTCAGCCAGGCGCGGGACGTTTTGCTCGATCAGTTCGCCCAGCTTGCGCATCAGCTTGGCGCGTTCCTTGGCCGGGGTCGCCGCCCATTTCGGGAATGCTTCCTTGGCGGCCGCTACCGCTTGAGCGACTTCCTCGGCACCGCCGCTGGCGACTTCACCGATCGCCTCTCCGGTGGCCGGGTTGTAGTTGACGAACACGTCTTTGCTTTCGACCTCACGGCCGTCGATCCAATGTTTGATCATGCTACTCAAGCCTCTTTCCGGGCGGAGAAGAATTCCGCTTCGCTGACAATTCGATTAACCAGGCGGCCTACGCCTTCCACTTCCACAATTACCTCATCGCCCGGTACCACATCGGCCAGACCTTCCGGCGTGCCCGTGGCGATCATGTCGCCGGGTTGCAGGGTCATGAAGCTGGACAGGTATTCGATCAGGTAAGGGATGTCGAAAATCATGTCCTTGGTGCTGCCTTCCTGACGCAACTCACCGTTGATCCAGGTGCGCAGTTTCAGGTTGCTCGGGTCCGGCACGTCGGCGACGTCGACTATCCATGGGCCGACGGGTGTCGTGGCGTCGCGGTTTTTCACCCGCAGATTGGGCCGGTAGTAATTTTCCAGGTAGTCGCGGATCGCGTAGTCGTTGCAGACCGTGTAGCCGGCCAAGTAGTCCAGGGCATCTTCACGTTTGACGTTGCGCGCCGGCTTGCCGATGACGGCTACCAATTCGCACTCGTAGTGCATGTAGGCGACGTTATCCGGGCGCCAGGTCAGCTGATTGTGGCCGGTGTAAGTCCCCACAGATTTGATGAATGCCAGCGGCTCGGTCGGTGGCTTGAAAGCCAGCTCGGCGGCGTGGTCGGCATAGTTCAAGCCCAGGGCGAACATGTTGCCGGTCACCGGTGGTAGCCACTCCACTTGATGCTCGGCAAGCCGGCGCCCATCGGCCAAACGGACCTGATTATTGTCTTCAACGGTGACGGCGTGGATTTCGCCTTCAAAACGAACACGTGCGTGTTTCATGGGAGCTCCTGTTACTGGGCCGCGATGTGATTGACTAGGCGGCCCAAGCCGCTGATTTCAACTTCTACGCGGTCGCCTGGCGCCACGTCGACGCGGCCTTCAGGGGTGCCCGTGATCAGTACATCGCCGGCATGCAGCGTCATGAATTCGCTGATTTCGGCAATCAGTCGTGGAACATCGCGAACGAAGTTGGCGGTGTTGTTTTGCTGACGAACCTCGCCATTGACGTACAGCGTGATGGCGAGGCTGTGCGGGTCGGCGATCTGCGCGGTCGGTACCAGCTCAGGCCCGATGGCGCAGAATCCATCACGGCATTTCGCTTTGACGGCGGGGCGGTAATAGCTGTCTTCCGGCAGGCTGAACTCATTGACGATGGTGTAACCGGCCACGTAGTCGAGTGCCTCGGCCGCGCTGACCCGGCTGATGTTTTTGCCGATCACCACACCCAGCGCCGGACCGGGTTGCAGACGCAGGCCGTTGCCTGGATGCACCACCTCGGCGCCATGCTGATTGCGCGTGTTGGGCGTCTTGATGAACAGCACCGGTTTGACCGGCGGCTTCTGATACGGCGGTTGTTCGAATTCGGCGAGGTGCTGCTTCAACAGACCCTGGTAGTTCAGCGCGACACCCAAAAGGGTGCCGGTCGCGACTTCATGCAAGGCACGGCTCATTGCATTTCTCCTGACAGAGCTGGCAGGCTCTGGAATTGTTAATGTGTTAACAGTTATAGTTAATATGTTAATCATCGTCAAGCGTGACTGAAGCGCAGGGCAGTGGTTGTCACCCCGAATTAGGTGCAGGATGAAAGCGCCTGCCGCATATGAGTCAAAATAAAAAACGAGTAAGCCGCGATGATTGACCGTCAACCCATTCCCAACATCAACATTGGCCAGGTCTACGACCAGCGCTACAGCGACGCGGAAGTCCATTACGACAAACTCTGTAACCTGGCCGGTTTCTTCGGCCGGAACATGCCCGTGCACCGCCACGACAGATTCTTCCAGGTGCACTACGTAAAAAGCGGAACGGTGCGGGTGTATCTGGACGATCAGCAGTACGTCGAGTCGGGGCCAATGTTCTTCCTCACGCCGCCCACCGTCCCGCACTCGTTTGTGACCGAGGCCGACAGTGACGGGCACGTACTGACGGTGCGTCAGCAGTTGGTGTGGCAGTTGATCGAAGCGGATTCCAGCCTCGCGCCCGCTGGCGCACAACTGCCGGCGGCCTGTGTCGCGCTGGCGCATCTGGGCCCGGAATATGCGAGCGAGGTGCGACGTCTTGATTATCTGTTCGAGGAGTTGAGCGAAGAGGTGGTGAGCGATCGGCCGGGACGTAGCGCCGCGTTGGACAGCCTGACGCGACTGATCATGATCAGCCTGCTGCGCCTGTGTTCCAACTCGCTGGAGGCGAGGCCGGCCAGGCATGAAGATCTGAAAATCTTCCGACGCTTCAATGAATTGATTGAAGTGCATTACCTGCAACATTGGCCGCTGTCGCGTTACGCCGACGGTATCGGGGTTACGGAGGCGCGACTCAATGATGTGTGCCGACGGATCGCCGACCTGCCGTCCAAGCGCCTGATCATGGAGCGCCTGATGCAGGAAGCCAAACGCTTGCTGTTGTTCACAGGGAGCTCCGCCAACGAAATCTGCTATCAGCTCGGGTTCAAGGACCCGGCCTATTTCAGTCGTTTCTTCCAGCGCTACGCACAGGTCACTCCAGGTGAGTACCGCCAGCGGCAGTCGGGTTTGCGTTGAGCAGGGCATAGGTTTATTGGCTGCAGTGTTGTTGATCTTGTGCTGATCATCATGGTCACGGCGCCGGCGTAGCAGAATGGCTTTTACGAGGAACGGATTGCACTTTTCACAGGGCCGTTGCGGCGTGATGCGAGGTTGTCTTGACCTTCAACAGGTGCTCAGTGTCGGAACAATCGTGTATTGCTCTGCGGCTTGCACCCGCCTGCTGGCGACACTAAGCTGCCGACTCGTCCCTTCAAGTATTTTGATAATGGCTAATCCCAGACCTTCACTGACGCTGACTTTATTGCAAGCCCGCGAAGCCGCAATGGCCTTCTTCCGGCCAGCGCTTAACAAGCATGATCTGACGGAACAGCAGTGGCGGGTCATTCGGATACTGCGCCAGCAAGGCGAGCTTGAAAGCCATCAGCTTGCACACCAGGCCTGCATTCTCAAGCCAAGCATGACAGGTGTTCTCAGTCGCCTGGAACGCGACGGCCTCGTGCGTCGGCAAAAGTCCAGCCAGGATCAGCGGCGCGTTTTTGTTGCGTTGACGGAGCGCGGCCAGCAGTGCTTCGTCTCGATGAGCGAAGGGATGGAAAGCAACTACCAGAAGATCCAGGAGCAGTTTGGCGCGGAGAAAATGGAGCAACTGCTGGCCTTGCTTAATGAGCTTAAAAATATCAAGCCTTGATCGCTGTCATACCAGCATCAGTCGCCACGATTCGACGATTTCACGGCCGATACGCCGTAGCCTGGACAACCTCCGTCCCTTGATCGCAACGTGTCGGCAGATACGGTCGGGGGTGACTGTCCCCGATAGCCGTCGCGCCACTTCGGGTGCGATCCATTGCCAGCGCGGCGTGCTTGAATCGTTGCTGTCCATACGCTTGGTCCTCGGTTCAGGTTGGATCACTCAGTGTCAGGCGCGAAAGCTTGCCAGTAGTCCTGACGGCTGACTTGCTCCTGATAGGTCTGTACGTGATCCGCTGCCACGCCCAGCAACTCGCTGACGGTACGACCGCGACTGGCCACATAGCGGTCGAGTTCGTCGATGGCGCGCTCCAGCACCGGGTAGCCACCGGTGAACACGGCAGAGGTCATTTCTGTTGCACAGGCTCCCGCCAGCAGGAAACGCGCTACATCGAGCCCGTTGCGTGCGCCATTGGTGGCGATCAGCGGGAAGTCCGCACCGAGCTTCTTACGGGTCAGCATCAGCCAGCGGGCGGTCAGCGGCAGGGCCCAACCGCCGCCAATTGCCGCCGATGTACCGAGTAGCGGGCGTTCTGTTTCCAGGTCGGGCAGAAATCCCATGAAGCGCCCCATCATCACTACGCTGTCGGCGCCACCCCGGCGAGCGGCTTCGGCCATGCCGACAACGTCTTCGCTTTGCCCGGTCAGCTTGATCCACAGCGGTAAAGTCGTCGCCTGACGAAGTCTGCGCACGATCTTTTCGATCCGGTCGGTGCCGCGCTCCAGCACGATGGCGCCTTTGGCGGCTTCTTCGCCGTGGGGCGCGCCGATGTTGAGTTCCAATACACGCAATCCGGCTTGCTCGATCTGTTCGGCGAAGCTCGCGCATTGCTCAAGGTCGCTCAAAATCAGGCTGGGAATGACATAGGCGTCCCGGGTTTTCGCCTGGCGATCCAGCACGGCCAGTTCATCGATCCAGCCCTCGAAGTCACGCTGTACCAGGCCGGAGCGTCCGAACAGGCTGGCGTCGGCGGGCGGATTGAAATTCCACGGCAGCCGATTCCATTGGGCGTCGAGCAGGGCATAGTCGGTTTTGTCCAACTGCTGCTTGGCGGCCACTGACTCGTTGGTGGATTTGGCGACCACCGCGCCGGCGCCGGTCGCCAGCGCCTTTTTGATGGACGCGCTGTTCATGGTCTGCTCACCGGCACCGCAGATCACCGGGTTTTTCAGGGTCAAAGACCCAATGTGCGTCATCAGACGGCTCATGCTGTTGCCTCGATTGTTGACCCGGTCAAATGTTCATCAGGCGTGCGGCATTGAGTGAGGTCATCTTGCGCACATCGTCCTCGCTGTAACCCAGGTCAAGGACGGTACCGATCACGTTGCGGAAGCCGTCGACGATGGTCGGGTTGCCTTGCTGGCCGAGATCCGAACCGAGAATGGTCAGGTCCACGGTGCCGGCTTCGATGACCTGCGCGAGGAATTCACCGTCGTAGAATTTGAACTTCGAACCCGGTACCCACATGCACATCGAATGCTCCATGTACACACCTTCACTGGCGAGTTGGCGCATGTCATCGAGGGTGGCATCGACCACGTAGGTCGGATGGTTCACCAGCAGACGCTTGACCCCGCGTTTGCGCGCCTCTTCGAACAGCGGCCAGATTTCCCTGATGTTCAGGTGCCCGGCCGAAAGCACGACATCTTCGGCGGCGATCAGGTCGAGGATGCCTTTGACTTCTTCGCGCAACTTGCCGTCGTCGTCGAGCACCGTGAGCGGAATCGGTTGCAGCATGCGCTGGGTGGTCTGCGGGAATTTATCGACGAACTTCACATCCTGATGATGATGGGCAATGTGATTGGCCGAAGAGAAAGTCGGCATCCACACCAGCTTCGCGCCCAGCTTCAGACCGTGCTCGACGGCATGAATGTTCAGGCCTCCCACCGAGTTGTTAAGCGGTACGCCGGACAGCATCTGCACGTTGAGTTCGGAGAAATGCTTGTTCAAAAGGGTCGTGACCGGCGTGCAGGAATAGTAGTGATCCTTGAGCAGAACCGCTTTCAGGCCGGCTTCGGACGCTTCCTGCATGGCTTCGATATGGTCGCAGTAGCGGGGCATGACCGAAGGGCCGCTGTGGCAGTGCAGATCGATTGCGCCGCGCACCAGGCTGTCAATCCGGGCGTCACGATCTACTGAAGAGGAAGTTTGAGCTTTGGCGTTCATCAGGGGCACCTTGTTTGGGTGGTTGTTCTTGTTGAGTGGGTTCACGTCAGCGTGACGAAGCGTTGCGAAACAGCTGCACCTGTTCGGTCCAGCGCGTACGCAGGACGGCCTGGTCCGAACCGACGATGAAAAAGGTCGCGCCGTGGGCGGCGTAGCGTTCGACATCGCCGACGTCCGCCACGAAAATGCCGGCGGCCTTGCCGGCCCGGCGCGCGGCCTGCAAGGTCTGGACGACGGCTTGCTCGACAGTTTCGTGGTCGAGGTCAAAGCAGCGCAGCGACACGGCCAGGTCTGCGCGGCCGACGAACAGGCAGTCGACGCCGTCAACGTCGGCAATGGCGTCCAGATGATCGAGGGCGGCGGCATCTTCGATCTGGCAAATCACCGCTGCCCGGCCATCGTGGAAATCAATGTGCCGCGCCAGCGACATGAGCCCATAACCGCCCGCGCGTGGTGAGTTGGAGAAACCGCGTTGTCCTTCCCGATAACGGGTTGCGGTAACAATGTCGCTGGCTTGGGCAGCGCTGGTGACATGCGGCAGCACCAGTCCGGCGGCCCCCAGATCCAGAGCCTGGAGCAAGGTCGCCGGCCGGTTGTCGGGCACGCGGACCAGACCGGGGAGGGCGGCCGCCTGGCAAGCCAACAGGCCGATATCCAGGCTGGTGCTGGAGAAGCCGGCATGCTCGGCGTCCAGCACCACGGCATCCAGACCGGCGATCCCGGCAATCTCAATCGAGGCGTGGGCGGGGGTCTTGATAAAGCTGCTCAGCAACCGTTCGCCCGCCAGCAACCGCTGGCGCAAGGTTGGGCTGCTCATGACGCGCTCTTCGCGGTGCCAAACTCGTTGGCCTGATATTCAACGAGATGCTGGTAGTCCTCGCGCAATGGGGAAAACACGTCAAGGTTCATCACCACTTCATCCCCCAACGGTTCGGCGTAATGCACCACATGCGGCGGGATGCGCAGCATGCTGCCGGGGCCGCCTTCGACCACTTCGTCTCCCAAATGAAACCGCACGCGGCCCTGCACGATGATCACCAATTGTTCGAAGGTGTGGCTGTGGGGGAACACATCCATGCCCGGGGTCAGCCAGTTCATCACACAAATTGTGTCATCACCCCGGAAGCCGACGCGTTCGACGCCTTTGCGCACGGTTTCGCGGGGCAGGTCGTTCCAGTTGTGTAGCAGGGCCTGGGCCAGGTTCATGGTGGAAATCCTCGGTTGCCGAGACAGTGATGGAACTGTCTGGATTGTTATTGTTGTTTCTCTGTAGAGAACATAATTTCGTCTGTAGATAAAAACTACTCCCGCCAAATGCCTGCCGTCAACTCCTCTCGGCAGAACTTTTTGCAGCGGGGGAATGACTTGACACAGGCGAAATCCCGGCCCTAGGATTGTGTCTTGTAGAAAAACAATATTTCGTACAGAAGAACGACAAGATAAGTATCTCCACACCGCGAGGATCCACAATGCGTGTTATCGAATCCATCTTGATTGACGGTCACTGGTCCCGAGGCAGTCATGAGCAGCTGGGCGCCGTCTTCAATCCCGCCAATGGCGAACACATCGCCGACCTGGGTTTTGCCAGCCACGCTGATTTGGATCGAGCCCTGGTTGCAGCGGCCAAGGGGTTCGAGGTCTGGCGCAAGACGTCGGCGTATGACCGTTCGAAAATTCTGCGGCGGGCGGCTGATCTGGTGCGTGAGCGCTCGGACGCGATTGCCGAACTGATCACCCTTGAGCAAGGCAAGCCTCTGGCCGAGGCGCGCATGGAAGCCTTTGGCGCTGGCGACCATATCGATTGGTATGCCGAAGAAGGCAGACGGGCATACGGTCGAGTTATTCCGCCTCGTGCACGTGGAGCCCGGCAGATCGTGTTGCGCGAGCCCATCGGCCCGGTCGCGGCATTCAGTCCGTGGAATTTTCCGGTCAGCCAGTTGGTTCGCAAGATCGCCGGCGCCCTGGCGGCAGGCTGTTCGATCATCGCCAAGGGGCCGGAAGAAACACCGTCCTCCTGCATCGAGTTGTGCCGTGCATTCCAGGACGCCGGGGTGCCGCCCGGTGTGCTCAATCTGGTGTTTGGTGTCCCGGCGGAGATCTCCGATTACCTGATCCGCTCGGACGTCATCCGCAAGATATCGTTCACCGGTTCAGTCCCGGTCGGCAGGGCGCTCGGGGCATTGGCCGGGCAACACCTCAAGCGCTGCACGCTGGAGCTGGGCGGGCATGCGCCGTTCATTGTCTGTGATGACGTGGATGTCGAGGCGGTCGCGGCGCTGGGTGCCGGTTTGAAGTTTCGCAACGCCGGGCAGATCTGCGCATCGCCCACGCGCTTCTTTGTTCAGCGCGGGATCTATCAATCATTCGTCGACGCATTCAGCAAGGCCAGTGCCGCGTTGCGGGTGGGGGCGGGTGACGCTGCCGGCACACAGATGGGGCCATTGGCCAATCCTCGCCGGGTCGCGGCGATGCAGGCTTATGTCGATGACGCATTGGCCGTTGGGGCGACCCTGGCCGTGGGTGGACAGAACGCTGCGCAACCGGGCTTCTTCTTTCCGCCAACAGTACTGGCGGACGTGCCGGACAACGCGCGCGTCATGCACGAAGAACCCTTTGGCCCGATTGCATCCATCGTCGCCTTCGATGATCTGGAGGAGGTGATCGGCAAGGCCAACGCGTTGCCGTTCGGTCTGGCGGCGTTCGCCTTCACCCGCTCTATCCAGCGCGCCACGTTGCTGGCGGACGAGTTGCAAAGCGGCATGGTCTCGATCAATCACTTTGGTATCGCAGCACCGGAAACACCGTTTGGCGGCATCAAGGACAGCGGCTATGGCAGCGAAGGTGGCAGTGAAGGGCTGGACGCTTACCTGACCACCAAATTCGTCAGCCAGGTCGGCTGATCCCGGCTGATCTCCATGGAGTAAGGACGCTATGGACACCTGTGACTTTATTGTCATTGGCGCTGGATCGGCCGGCTGTGCACTGACCGCAAGGTTGGTGCAGGCCGGCAAATCGGTGCTGCTGTTAGAGGCCGGTCCCAAGGACAATCACCCCTTCATTCATATCCCCGCGACCTTCAATCGCGTGCATGGCACCCGTCGCACCTGGATGTACAAGACCGAGGGTGAACCCTTTATCAATGGCCGGCAGATCTATATCCCCCAGGGCCGGACATTGGGCGGTGGCAGTTCGGTGAACGCCATGATCTATATTCGCGGCCAGCCCGAGGACTACGAACACTGGCGTGATTCCGGCTGCAAGGGCTGGGGCTGGCAGGACGTCTTGCCGGTATTTCGCCGTTGCGAGGCCAACGCCCGATTGGGCGGCGAGCTGCATGGCAATCAGGGGCCGTTGAGTGTCAGCGATCCGCGCCATCGTCACCCGCTGAGCGAGGCCTTTGTCGCGGCGGCCCGGCAAGCGGGCGTGCCACTCAATCAGGACTTCAACGGTGCCCGGCAGGAGGGGGTGGGGTTCTATCAGACCACCACGAAGAATGGGCGGCGCGCCAGTTCTGCGGCGACCTACTTGCACTCGGTCCGGCGTAATCCGCTGCTGAAGCTGATCGCCGATGTCCATGTTACCCGGCTGTTGTTCGACGGACTCAAGGTCACCGGTGTCGAAGCCCGTAGCGGAGAGGGAACGCTGCTGCGTTTCGCTTGCAATGCCGAAGTCATCCTCTGTGCCGGGGCTATTGCTTCGCCAAAGATTCTCATGTTGTCCGGCATCGGTCCGTTGGAGCATCTGCAGGAAATGGGCATCAAACCGGTATTGGGCCTTGATGGCGTGGGACGTAATTTTCAGGATCATTTGAGTGCTTCCGTCTACGGTCAGACCCGCGACCCCATCAGCCTGCTCGGGCAAGACAAAGGCTTCAAGGCGCTACGCCATGGCCTGCGTTACCTGACTGGCCGCAGGGGGTTGCTGAGCTCCAATGTGGTCGAGAGCGGCGGCTTCGCCGATACGCGCGGTTGCGGGCGCCCCGATGTGCAGTTTCATGTGGTGCCAAGCCTGGTGGGGGATGTCGATCGCCTGCCGCCGTCCGGTCATGGCATTTCGGTCAATCCCTGTGCCCTGCGTCCCAAGTCACGCGGACAATTGAAACTGCGCAGCCATAACCCGCTCGACGAGGTGTTGTTGCGCGCCAACTACCTCAGTGATCCGGACGACATGCTGACCATGATCGCCGGGGTCAAGCTGGCCCAACGGATTCTGCGCGCGCCGGCACTGGCTGGATTACTGAGTGGTCCGTTGCTGCTGCCGGATCGCGACGATCTCCCCGAACAGGACTATGCCGACTACGTGCGCAGTGTCGCCAAGACGGTTTTTCACCCGGCCGGCACCTGCAAAATGGGGGGCGACGAGCAGGCGGTGGTCGCGCCCGATCTGCGGGTGCACGGGATTGACGGTTTACGGGTTGCCGATGCGTCGGTGATGCCAAGCATCGTCAGCGGCAACACCAACGCGCCGAGCATCATGATCGGCGAGCGTTGCGCCGATTTCATCCTGGAGCGTCCGGCCGCCTGAATCGCCATCAAATGATCGGGCGACGGCGTTCGCCCTGCGGCTCTCTACAACAACAATAAAGAGAACACCGATGAAACTACTCTCGCGCAGCACCTTCCAGAACGAAACGGACTGGTTGCTCTATAACAAGATCGCCTGGCGCATCCTGCCTTTTCTGTTCGTACTCTATGTGATTGCGTTTCTCGATCGGGTCAATGTCGGTTTTGCCAAACTGCAAATGGCCGCCGACATCGGTTTGGGAGACATGGCATTCGGCTTTGGCGCCGGGGTGTTTTTCATCGGTTACTGCCTGTGCGAAATTCCCAGCAACATGCTGCTGCAGCGACTCGGCGCGCGATTCTGGATTGCCCGGATCATGGTGGTCTGGGGGCTGTTGTCGATTTCCATGATGTTCATCAAGACGCCGACGGCTTTCTATGTGCTGCGCTTTTTGCTGGGCATGGCCGAAGCCGGATTCTATCCGGGGGTGGTGCTCTACATGACGTACTGGTTCCCCTCTTATGCGCGCTCCCAAGGCATGGCCTATTTCAACCTGGGCATCGCCATCGCCGGTGTCGTCGGGAGCCCATTGTCCGGCTGGATCATGCAGAATTTTGCCGGTGATCTGGGCCTAGCCGGGTGGCAGTGGCTGTTTCTGCTGGAGGGGCTGCCAGCCGTGATCCTGGGCTTTGTGGTGTACTTTTACCTGGATAACGGCCCGGGACGCGTCAACTGGCTAAGCCCGGTGGAAAATCAACGGGTGGTGAGGCAGTTGGCCGATGAGCGCCAGCACCATGAAAGCGCAGGGGCGGACCATCGCTTTCGCGCGGCATTCGTCAACAAGGGCATCTGGTGTCTGATTTTCACCAACTTCGCCTTGCTCTGCGGTACCTACGGGGTATCGTTCTGGATGCCACAGATCGTCAGGAATCTTGGAGTCCAAAGCCTCTTGGACACCGGTTTGATTGCGGCCATTCCTTTCGCTGTCGCCTCGGTGTGCATGATTGCAGTCAGCAAACATTCCGATAAAACCCGTGAGCGCCGTTGGCACGGAACGCTTTGCGTCGTGGCCTCGGCTTGCGGACTGATCTTCAGTGCCTGTTTTCACGACAATCCCTACCTGTCCCTGGCCGGTCTGAGTCTGGCGATGTCCGGCGGCCTGGCGGGTTTTTGCGTGCTTTGGGCTTTGCCAGGAGTGCTGTTGACCGGAACGGCGGCCGCTGCCGGTATCGCGCTGATCGCCACCATCGGCAATCTGGGTGGCTATGCCAGCCCCTTCATGATGGGGTGGATCAAGGAAAGCACAGGGCATCTGGAGTACGGCTTGTACGTGTTGGCCGCCATTACCCTGCTCGGTGCGGTGACGATGTTCGCCGTTCCGCAGCTACGCAAGGGGGGTGTTGCCGGCAGTGTCACCGAACCCTTGAGCGTCTGATTGCCTGCGGCGGCTAGCGTGTCGCCTTGCCATCAATGTCCTCACCCGGGCCACCGCTTTCCGATGAAAGAGAGGTTGTCCGGGTGAAGTTCGTTATGCGTTTGAGTGTTTCTTTAAGCGATACGATAGGTAAGAATAGCGAAACGGAAAAAAAGCCGTAATCAAGGTTCGGAACCACAGAGGTGAGCAGTGAAAGCAGAAGACAAGGACCCAAAAGAGGCGGCTGCCACCGGACCGGTTTTGCTGGAGTCGGTCGAAATGGTTTTCCGGTTGCTGGATGAACTGACAGCGGCGCGGCGCCCATTGGGGGTCACCGAGCTGGCGCAGCTGATGCAAACCGCCAAGCCACGCACCTATCGCCATCTGGCGTCGATGCGACAGTTGGGCATTCTCGAGCAAGACCCGAGCACCGAAAAGTACCTGCTGGGTGCGCGCCTGGTCGCCTATGGCGAAGCCGCCAGCGAGCAGTTTGACCTGCGCGCGCTGGCCGATCCGTACCTGACGCGGATTCGTGATAACACTGGCCAAAGTGCGTTGCTCTCGGTGGCCCAGCATGACTCGGCGCTGGTGGTTTCCTGTGTCGAGTCCAAGGCCAATGTCTGCATTTCGGTCAAGCCGGGCAATCGGGTATTGCCTTACTGTTCGGCGCAAGGACGCACAGTCTTGGCGTTCGCCGATGCGGCAACCCAGCAGCGGGCGATGCGGCGCAAGATGCCACGTCTGACCGACAAAACCATGTGCGATCCTGAAGCGCTGGCGCAGCGTCTGGCGCTGATTCGCGAACGGCTGTATGACGACGCCGATGGCGAAATCACGGTCGGAATCAATGCGCTGTGCTGCCCGATCTTCCGTGAGAACGACGTGATCGTCGGCACCATTGGTATCGTCGGGCCGAGCTCTGCGATTCCAGTGCCACCGCCGGCCAACATGCTCAAGGAGCTGCAAGCGGCGGCTGCCGAAATCAGTGAGCGATTGCATGCTGCAACGTATAACAGGAAGGCGACTTGGTGAAGCTTGTCCCGGTCGGACTTCTCAGTGAGCAGACAGTCGTCAGGCGAGGCCAAGTTCGCGAATGGCGTATTCGCGCAGTCGGTTTTTCTGGATTTTGCTCGAACCGGTCATGCCGATGCTTTCGAAATCTTCGACGATGCACAAATAGCGTGGCACCTTGAAATTGGCACTGCGCGCCTTGCAGAACGCGATCAATTCTTCGCTGCTGGTGGAGTCTCTTTGCTTGAGGGTGACATAGGCTGCCGGGACTTCACCCAGTCGTGGGTCCGGCACACCGATTACTTGAGCCAACTCGACAGCAGGGTGTTTGAGCAGTACCTGTTCGACTTCAAGTGGCGAGACATTCTCGCCACCGACGCGGAACATGTCCTTTAGTCGACCGATGAACTGCAGGCGGCCATCCTCGGAAAGTGTTCCAAGGTCGCCCGTATGCAGCCAGCCGTTACGCAGGGTTGATGCGGTCTGTTCAGGCAGCTTGTAGTAACCCTTCATCAGACTCCAGCCGCGGGCACAGATTTCACCTGGTTGGCCTGGCGGCACTGGCTGATCGCTGGCGGGGTCGCGGACCTGGATGTCCAGGCCGGAGTGGGTGGTCATGGAGCCGCTGAGACGCAGGTCCAACGGCTCACGATAGTCGGAGAAGACCAGGTTCGGCGAGGCTTCCGACAGACCGTATGCGTTGCAAATGTCCTTCGCGCCCATCTTCTTGACGACGTCATGAAGGATCTGCGGACTGGCCGCCGCCCATCCACCACGAAGGCACAATTGATGCGTTTCGAAGTCGGGCTCGGCCAGCATCATCAGAAACATGGTGTCGTTGCCTGAGGTCAATGTGCATTGCTCTTGCGCCATGATCGCCAGTGCCTGAGCCGGATCGAAAGTCGCGGCAGTGACCAGGGTGGCGCCATGAACCAGTGCGACCAGCAATGACATGGTACTGCCAGCCACGTGGTAGAACGGTCGAGGACTAAAGTAGCGATCCTCCGAGTGCACGCCCATGCGAACGGCCACGCACTTGGCTATCCCGAGCATCGACGCGTGGCTGAGCATCACCCCTTTGGGAAAGGCGGTAGTGCCTGAAGTGAACTGGATCAGCAGGGTGTCGTCGGGCTCGACTCGCGAGCGCGCTACCGCCAATTCCGCAGGCTGAACTTTGGCTCCGAGTTGAAGAAAGCCGGCCTCGCTCAAGCCAGCGCCAGGGACTCTTTGACCAAAAACCACCAAATGCTGCAACAGCGGCAGATCGATCCCCGGCAGCGTGGTGCTGATCGCAGGTTCGACCTCCGCGAGCATGCCGATGAAGTCGATCTTGCCGAGGAAGGTATCAACGCAGAACAGGGCTCGTACATCTTCGTGGGCCAGGCCATAACCGAGCTCTTCACTCCGGAAACGGGTGTTGAAAGGTACGCAGACCAGACCGAGCGAAGCCGCTGCGTACCACAGCACTGCCCATTGCACGGAGTTGCCCATCAGCAGACCGATATGTTCACCCCGTTGCAGGCCCAGGCCCACCATGGCGCGTGCAGTGCTATCCACCTGTTCGAGTAATTGGCGATAACTCAGACGACCGTCTTCGGCAATCACGGCGTCGTTGTCGGGGTAGCGATGAGCAATGTCGTTCAATACCGTCCAAAGCGGACCGGGCAGTGGAGAAGTCGATACAGTCATGGGTAGTCCTCAGACGAAAGATGTCATGCCGGCACGCCAGGTGCCTTCGGTCAGGTTGTCCTCGATGGCGAGGATCTCGTGGGCCAGTGCGCCAAAGCGACTGTCATCGGCGCCCTTGTCGATGGTGCGTTTTGCACTGCGGATGGCTTGCGTCGGTGCCGAGGCGATCTCCTTTGCCAGGTCTTCGACATAGTGGTCGAACTCAGCGTGAGGGAGCACTTGATTGACCAGACCGATGGACTTGGCTTCTTCTGCACTGACTTCACGCCCTGTGAACATCAACTCCTTGGCTACTCGCCTACCGACAATGCGTGGTAGCCGTTGAGTCGCCCCAACGGTGCCCCAACGGGCCTCCGGATAGCGGAAGCTGGCCTGGTCACTGGCGACGATGAAGTCGCAGGCGCTGGCAATTTCGCAGCCAGAGCCCACGGCCGGGCCCTGGATAACGGCAATCACCGGTATCGGCAAGTCTTCCAGCGCGGCATACAAGGCGAAAGCCTTGATGCGTCGCGCGCGGATCTGGTCTTCATCCATGCCCTTGCGCTCCTTGAGATCGGCACCTGCACAGAACACCGGGCCGTTGGCGCGCACCAGCAGCACATGGATATCCGTGCGTTTGCTGACTTCACGGATGGCCAGGTGCATTTCAAGGCACAGTTGTGTATTCAGGGCGTTGCGAGCTTGTGGCCGATTCAGGGTCAAAGTGGCGATATATTCTTCCACCGTGAAGATGACAACAGAAGGCAGGTCGGACGGGGTCATGGTCATACCGCTCCGGAACGATGCAAGGCGTAGATGGCCTGGGGGTTGTAGCCCAGGTCTCGGAGCACGTGATCAGTGTGTTCACCTAACAGAGGCGGGCGACTTGCCGTAGGGTTGTCGTAGCCGCTGAACTGAAATGGCAACTGGATGGCCGGGAAGCGACCGCTCTCCGGATGCTCGAAGTCAGCAAATACGCCTCGTGCACGCAAGTGCGGATCGACCACGACTTCGTCGAGGGTTTTCAGCGGCCCGGCGGGCACACCCGCTGCGTCGCACGCAGCGCAGAGCTGATCGCGGGTGAGCAGGGCGATCGCGGCCGTCAAGGCGGCCATCACTTCATCACGGTGCAATACGCGGCCACTGTTGTGTTGCAAGCGTGGATCCGCTGATAACGCTTCCAGGCCGAGCAAGGCGCAAAGCGGATGCCAGTGCTGGTCAGCACCCGTGATATGCACGTAACCGCCGTCGGCACACAGGAAGCTGGCTGAAGGCACGCGGCCGGGATGCTCGGTACCCAGACGCTCTGGCACTTCATCCAGAGCAAAATAACGGGCAGCCGCCAGGGCCAACAGACTGATTTGTCCATCGAGCATGGAGAAGTCGAGATAGGCTCCGGTGCCTTCCTTCTGTCGACCTTGAAGCATGGAGACGATACCCAGGGCGATCCACAGTCCGGAACTCAGGTCCGATACGGGTATTCCGGGTTTCACCGGGCCGCCATCTTTCTCGCCAGTGAGACTCATGATGCCACTCATGGCCTGGAACACGGTGTCGTAACCCTTGCGGCAAGCATAAGGACCTGTTTGACCAAACCCGGTGCAGGAGACGTAAAGCAACCGCGGATTGAGCTCCTTGAGCACAGGCCAATCCAGGCCGTAGCGCTTGAGCGTGCCAACTGGAAAATTTTCCAGTATCACGTCGGCTTCGCCGGCCAGTTTTCGGACTATTTCCTGGCCTTCGATTGTGCGCAGGTTGACGGTGATCGATTCCTTGCTGCGATTGAAAGCATAGAAATAGGCGCTGCGTTCACGTCCCAATGCTTCGGCCTGAGCATCCTCGTCGAGGTGGTCAACCTTGTCGTCAGCCTGACGTACAAAAGGCTCATAGCCTCGGGTCTCGTCACCGTCTCCCGGCTGTTCGACTTTGATCACTCGAGCACCAAGTTCCGCGAGAATCATGCCGGCGAAGGGGCAAGCCAGGACGCGCGCCAGTTCCACAACCGTTACACCTTCCAGGGGTTTCATGCTGGCGACTCCGTTTGGCGAAAGGCACGCATTTGGGCATTCAATTGCTGTCCGATTTTCAGACCTTCACTGAAGGGCAATTCAGTGACCCGGTGAAAAATGCTCTTGGTCGCCTGCATCGCCCGGAGCGGATGGGCGGCGATCAACTGCGCCAGTGCTTGGGCTTCGCCAAGCAGATCGGCGTCGGCCATAACACGATTGATCATGCCCAGCTGCTGTGCCTCATGAGCATCTAGAGTGCGCCCCGTGGCGACCAGATCGAAAGCGGCCTTGCGCCCGACATGCTCGACCAGCCCGGCCATGACAATCGCGGCGACGATCCCGTGCTTGACCTCTGGATAACCGAACCGCGCACTTTCGCCAGCCAGCGCCAGATCGCAGGACAGTGCGAGCCCACTACCGCCACCCATGGCGTAGCCATTGACGGCGGCAATCACGGGTTTACTCATCTGCTTGACCAGTCCTTGCAACTCGGTTGTCAGCGCGGCGCGACGTTCCACCAGCGGTTGATTGTCCGGGGTCAGCACCTTGAATTCGCGTGTGTCGGCGCCCGCACAGAAGCCGCGGCCGGCACCAGTGACGATAATTACCCGAACCGACGGGTCGGCATCGGCATCCTTCAGGGCCTGGACCAACCCCTCGGTGAGTGCGAAGTTCAATGCATTGAGTTTGTCCGGGCGGTTGAGCGTCAGCGTCTGTACGCCATCCCGGGTTTCACGCAAAACGACCTGATGTTCGGTCATATAAAGTGCTCCTGTCAGGGCTTCATGGCGCGCAGGCGGGCAAGGGCCTGTTCGAGTTCTTCGATAAGTGACTGCATGATTACGGCGGCGGGTAGCAGTTGGTGGATCAGACCGGCACTTTGCCCGGCTTCCACTTTTCCGTTGCTGACATCGCCGTCAAATGAAGCTTGTTTCAAAGTGGCGGACGCAAGCAAAGCGACGTAGGCGTCGGGGGCAGCCTGTGGCATGCCGTCGCGCTCGGCCTGTTCAACGCGTTCGGTAAATGCGTTGCGCACGCTGCGCACCGGCAATGCTCCGCGCCCGACCAGAACGGTGTCGCCAATATCGGCGTCGAGCACTTTTTGCTTATAGGCAGGATGCAGAAATGCTTCCTCGGACAACATGAAGCGTGTGCCCAACTGCACGGCGTCAGCACCCAGGGCGAGCAACGCGGCAATGCCATAACCATCGGCGATGCCGCCGCCAGCCACGATTGGACAGTCGACTTCTTGCAACACACGCCGCACATTGACCAACGTGCTCACTTCGTTGGCCGGCGGATGCCCACCGGCTTCACTGCCAACGACTACCAGTCCATCCACCCCGGCCGCGGCCGCCTTGCGTGCGTGCTCGACAAACGCGACCACGTGGAGCCATGTCGCACCGTAGTCCTTGAAACGTTGCAAGTGGGCCTTTGGCGAGCCTTGGCTGGCAATGATGACCGGTACTTGTTCGGCCACCAGCAAGTCGAGTACTTCATCGGCACCCTTGCGGTACAGCGGGATGTTCACTGCGAAGGGTTTGTCGGTCAGCTCACGCACCTGACGGAGCGTCTGGGCGAGGTCTGCCAGGCGCATGGGGCCTGCGGCGATCACTCCAAGACCGCCGGCATTGGACACGGCGGCGGGCAGGGCTGCGCAACTTGATGCCCAACTCATGCCTGCCTGAATGATCGGGTAGCGTATGCCGAGTAAATGGGTCAGGCGGGTGTCGATCGACATGCTTCATTCCTCATCATCGTTCTCCGGACTCAGGTTGTACGGATTGTTTTTCTTGAGCTCGCCGTAGTACTCGAGGCTGTTGTTGTATACGCGCTGCATCAGTTCACGCAGTTGCTTGAGTTCGTTGGCCGATAAGCCGCTCAGCATGCGTTCGTTTCGCTCGTGGGAATCATCGAGGATCCGGTGGACCATCTCCTTGCCTTCCGCGCTTAGGCAAAGCAGTGCGCTGCGCCCGTCGTCAGGGTTGGGTTGACGCTCGATCAACTCGCGTTTGATCAGGTTGGTGACGATCCTGCTCATCTGGCTTTTCAAAACGCTGGCATGCTTGGCAACCTGAACCAGCGGCGCCTGGCCGAGGTAATCGAGAATCGCCAGGGTTCGCCACTCAAGCACCGTAATGGCGAAATGCTGAGGGATGGTCATGGCGGCGATACGACTCGACAGGCCAGCCAGACGTTGCAGCTGGACAGAGAACAGATCGCGCATGTCCGTGGTGATTTCAGGTTCTCGAGCGGCGGCTGTGGTTTTTTTCATGAGGCACCAAAGGCTATCTAGGGAAAGGAATTAGCCTCTCATTGTTCGGGAGTGCAGACTTGAGCTCAACCGTTGAAACGTGATTGCTCACGCAATAGCGCCAGACTGGCGTCCAGCCCTTTGGAGAAGGCTTCAAGCACCAGGTCGACTTCCGCGTCGTTGATGATCAACGGTGGCGCGAACACCACGCTGTCGTTCAGAGAGCGGGCGGTCACCCCATTGGCTTCGGTTTGCTGGGACACGCTCAAGCCGACTTTCCACTCTTTCGGGAACGCAGCCTTGCTGGCCTTGTCGGCCACCACCTCGACGCCCCACATCAGGCCGGCGCCGCGCACCTCGCCCACCAGAGGATGGTCGGCCAGCTTGCGCAAGCCAGCACCCAGACGCGCACCGACCTGCTGGGCGTGAAAAGGAAGCTGGCGCTCTTCATAGATGTTCAGGCATTCCAGCGCAACGGCCGCCGGGACCGGGTGGCCACCATAGGTAAAGCCGTGACCGAAGATGCCGATTTTTTCGCTTTGGCTTTTCATCGCCTGATACACCGGCTCGGAAATCATCAGTGCGGAAATAGGCAGGTAGGACGCGGAGAGTGCCTTGGCGCACGTGATCATGTCTGGTTGCAGGCCGAAGGTTTGCGAGCCCCACCAGTTGCCGGTACGACCGAAGCCACAAATGACTTCGTCCGCCACCAGCAAGATGTCGTGGCGCTTGAGCACCTGTTGGATTTTTTCGAAATAGCCCGTCGGTGGCGTAATTACACCTCCGGTGCCCATCAGTGGCTCGGCAAAAAAGGCACCGATAGTGTCGGCACCCTCGCGCTCGATCAACGTCTCTAGCTCAGTAGCCAGGCGGGTGGAGAAGGCTTCTTCGCTCTCGCCCGGCAATCCTTCGCGGTAGTAGTGCGGGCAAGTGACATGCAGGAAGCCGGGCAGCGGCAGGCCGAAATCCTGGTGCAAGTGCGCCAGACCGGTGAGGCTGGCACTGGCAATGGTCGTGCCGTGATAAGCACGATTGCGGCTGATGATCTTGCGGCGTTGTGGCTGGCCAATGGCGCTCCAGTAGTACCAGACCAGCTTGATCGCGGTGTCGTTGGCTTCGGAGCCCGAGCAAGCGAATAACACTTTGGACATTGGCACCGGCGCCAGCGAGATCAAGCGCTCTGCCAACTGAATGGCCGGTTCGGTCGAGCGGTGTGCAAAATTCTGGTGATAGGGCAATTGCTTCATCTGCCGCAGCGCGGCTTCTTCCAAACGCGTCTCGCTATAGCCCAGCGCGGCACTCCACATGCCAGACATGGCGTCTAGATACTTTTTGCCTTTGTCATCCCAGGTGTAGATGCCCTCGCCACGGACCATAACGGTCGGACCGACTTTTTCATGGTTGGCCAGGTTTGTCTGGCTGTGGATGTGAAAAGCGATGTCGCTGGCGTGTAATGAGCGTGACATGGCGGTACTCCGTTCGGGTGATGCGACTTGCGTCGTGGGTGCAATTGTTGTCGATGGGGCGACTTCAATATAGTTGACAATGTGAATCATATGGTTCATGTTGTCAACTATCTTCTGCTGCTTCAAACGGAAGATGAACATCGACCGGGGACACGGTCGAGCTGATGGAAAGCTGCGCTAAGGTTTGATCTTTATCTCTGCCTAATAACAAGTCAGCGCTCAGCGGGCGCTAGAAACAGGAGATGGAAAATGTTCGACACCCTGAAGTTTTCAGCAGTAAGGCGGCATGTGTTGGCGGTTGCGGGCGCAGCGTTGATCGCTCCGCAGGTTTGGGCGGCCGATCCGTCTACAGTGACCGTCGCAGGCTATGGTGGTGGTTTGCAGGATGCATTGATTGCAACGCTGTGGAAGCCAGCGGCAGAGAAGGCCGGATTGAAGTTGCTGACCGAGTCCCATGACGGACAACCGGCTGTACGACTGCAAGTGCAATCTGGCAAACCCGCCTGGGATGCCATTCATATCGGTGCCAACGACTGCGCGGCACTGGCCAAGCAAGGGATGCTCGAACCCTTGGACTACTCCGTGATCGATGCCAAAGGCATACCTGACCTGGCGCGGGACAAGAACTGGATCGCTACCAACAGCTATTCAGTGGTCATGGGCTGGCGAACCGACAAATTCAAGGTTGGCCCGAAGAACTGGAAAGAGTTTTGGGACGTGAAGAAGTTTCCAGGTCGTCGTGCGCTTTCCGTCGCGCCCGATGAAATGCTTGAGGTCGCCTTGCTGGCCGATGGTGTACCGCGTGATCAACTCTACCCGCTGGATATCAAACGTGGCCTCGCCTCGCTGGAAAAGATCAAGCCTTACGTCGCTGTCTGGTGGACCTCCGGTGCTCAATCCGCGCAACTCATCAAGGATGGCGAAGTCGATCTGATCGCGATCTGGAGCAGCCGTGTCGACTCCGTGGTGAAAGATAAGGCGCCGGTGGCCTATACCTATGAAGACGGTCTGCTCGGTTATGGCTGCATGGCGATCCTCAAGGGCGCGGGTAATGTGCCAGGCGCTCAGAAGTTGATCGCCAATTCCGTCTCGGCGCCTATTCAAGCGCGGATTCCGACCATGATGGGCTACTACGGCCCGACCAATAACCTGGCGTTCGAGCAACCCGGTGTTCCGGCCGATGCGTTGAGCAGCTCAAACATGTCGCCAGCCAATAGGGCCAAACAAACTCTGATGGACGCCCGCTGGTGGGGCGAGCATGTCACCGACGTTCAGGAAGACTACAAAGAACTCATTGCACAGTAATTGTCGTTTTTGTGGAGGTCGGTGTTATGCAAGGCAATATTGAGATTCGGGATGTCTACAAAGGTTACGGATCATTTACCGCAATTGATCATGTTTCCCTGGACGTCCATCCTGGTGAGTTTCTGACACTGCTCGGCCCTTCGGGGTCGGGGAAAACGACCTTGCTTAATGTGCTGGCGGGCTTCATTCGCCCGGACTCCGGAAGTATCAAGGTCGATGGCGTGGAGTTTCTCACGTGCCCGCCACACAAGCGCAATATCGGCATGGTGTTTCAAAACTATGCGTTGTTCCCGCATATGACGGTTGCAGAAAACGTCGCTTATCCCTTGCGCTTGCGCAAGGTCAGCGGCGCGGAGCGAACCCGCAGGGTCAAGGCCAGTCTGGAAATGGTGCAGATGGACCACCTCGGTGAGCGCGGTATCCACCAGCTTTCAGGTGGTCAGCGTCAGCGGGTCGCGCTTGCCAGGGCAATGGTGTTCGAGCCCAAGATCATGCTGATGGATGAACCGCTTTCTGCACTCGATAAAAATCTGCGCGAGCACATGCAACTTGAGCTCAAGCGCCTGCACGCCCGATTGGGCATGACCACGATTTATGTCACTCACGATCAGAAGGAAGCACTGACCCTCTCCCATCGCATTGCGGTGTTGAACAAGGGCAAATTGGCTCAGCTGGATACACCGGATGCGCTTTATGAGCGACCGAAGGACCGTTTTGTCGCGGGTTTCATTGGCGAAAGCTGTTTTTTTCCCGTGGAGGAGACTGGCGACGCCGTGTTGTTCCAGGGGCGGACATTGAAGTTGCCTTTGGGAACGGCACTCAAGCATTCACAGCGACGCGTGCTGATGGTACGACCTGAGCGCCTGCAATGGCAGGCGGCGGCCGATGCCAGCGCGATGAACCGGATCGACGCGGTGGCGCGCGATGTGGTCTATCAGGGTGACAGCTATCACGTCGGTCTGGTGTTGGCCGACGGGAGCGAGCTCACCGCTCGTCATCAAAAGGGTTTTCGCGATGTAGCGGTCCCGACACCGGGTGCAGCGGTCCAGCTATGGCTGCATGCAGAAGACACCGTGCTGGTGACGGAGGGCGCATGAATGCCGATCTTCCCCCTCGTCCAAAGCCTCGGAGGGTTACGACCATGAAAGAAGTCAGTCTCACCGGCCACGGTGCCAGAGGCGCCGAAGATCCCATGGTCAGCCGCTTGGCGATGGCCGAACTCAAGGAGCGCTGGGCGCTTCTCTCTTTGACGCTACCCGGTTTCATCCTGGTGTTCGTGGTGTTGGCGGTGCCCTTGGGTTGGCTGTTCTGGTTGTCGGCCTTCGATAGCAGCGGAGCGCTGACACTGGACAATTATTTGCGCTTACTACGGCCGGTGTACCTGAGCAGCTTCCTCATTACTTTCCAGATGGCGTTCTGTGTCACGTTTGTTTGCGTGCTGCTGGGGTATCCGCTGGCGTATCTGCTTTCGCAGTTGCCCGACCGTGCCAGCCAGATTTGCATGGCCTTTGTGTTGTTGCCGTTCTGGACCTCGATACTGGTGCGTACCTACGCCTGGCTTGTGTTATTGCAGCGCCAGGGAGTGATTAACAACTGGTTGCTTGACCTGGGCCTGATCCATGAACCACTGGCGCTGGTGAACAACTTCTTCGGAACTGTCGTCGGCATGGTGCATGTCATGCTGCCGTTCATGGTGCTGCCGCTTTACGACAAGATGAAAAACATCGACCCGCTGTTGATGTCGGCGGCCGCCAACTGTGGTGCCACGCCGTCCCAGGCGTTCCGTCAGGTATTCCTGCGATTGTCTCTGCCTGGCCTGGCTTCGGGCATCACCTTGGTCTTTGTTATTTGCCTGGGCTTTTACCTGACGCCGGCCTTGTTGGGCGGTGGCAGAGTATCGATGTGGTCGATGAAAATCAGCGACACCATTGCCCTGTACGGTAATTGGGGGGCGGCGAGCGCGCTGGGAGTGGCCTTGTTGGTCGCCACGGTGTTGATTCTCTGGGGGATGCGCAAGTTGTTCGGGCTCAACGACCAAGGGAGAAACGGCTGATGTTCAAGCTCAATCAAGCGGTGACGCCGACGCAGATCACCCATGTACACCGGCTCTGGTTATACGCGCTCGTAGGGTTGATCCTGCTGTTCCTGATCATTCCGTGCCTGATTGTCATCCCGATGTCGTTTTCCGCCTCGCAGTACCTGGAATTTCCGCCGCGGGAGTGGAGCCTGCGCTGGTACGAGGCTTATCTGGGATCGCCAGAGTGGATGATGGCGACTTGGGTCACGGTCAAAGTGGCGGTCATGTCAACCTGTATTGCCACGGTGTTGGGGACTCTGGCCGCCTACGGCCTGTCGCAAGTGCGTGGCGGCATGGCCAAGCTGGTCAACAGCTTGATGATGCTGCCCATGCTGGTTCCGATCATTCTGGTCGCGGTGGGCGTGTTTTTCGTCTACTCGCGTACCGGACTGAACAACTCCATCACGGGCTTGGTGCTGGCGCATAGCGTTCTGGCGATACCTTTCGTGCTGATCGCCGTAGGCAATGGCCTCCAGGGATTCGACATGAATCAGGAAATGGCGGCACGCAGCCTGGGGGCGTCGCGTCCCTGGGCCTTTCTGACGGTGACGTTGCCGCAGTTGCGGCTATCGATCTGTTCTGGCGCGTTGTTTGCTTTCATCGCTTCATTCGATGAGGTAGTGATTGCGCTGTTCATTGTCGGGGGCGAGAGCTCGACGCTGCCCCGACGCATGTTCGCCAACATCCGCGATCAGATCGATCCGACCGTGGCAGCGGTTTCCACCTTGATGATTGTCCTGTCAATCCTGCTCCTGGTGGCGATGCAGTACATCAAGCGCCTGGAACGTCGTCAGCAACATTAGTTGAATCGAGGGGGCGTGCATCGTACGCATGTCCCTTTGGAGACATAGGCAGCTTGCGTTGTGCATTCGAAAATGAGGTTCGGGGAATGTGCCCTGAACGAGTCATTGGAGGATCACCGCGTGGACAGACCGGTAACATCAGCGTCGACGGCGGCAGTTAACCCGTCAGGTATCAGCTATCAAAGTGTGGAAAGCGGTTACTTTGAACAACGTCGCCTGCAACGTCACGCAGGCTTTTTCATCCTGCTGATTCTCGGTGTCGGGGCGGTGGTGGCGGGTCAGTATTCCGGTTGGAACCTGGGATTGGCGCAAGGCTTTGGCGGCATGTTTTTGGCCTTGCTGATCATCGCCGTCATGTATCTGTTTCTCTGTTCTTCCATCGGCGAAATGGCTGCTGCGCTGCCGCATACCGGCGGGGCTTATTCCTTTGCGCGTACCACCATGGAGCGCTGGGGAGGCTTCAGCACCGGTCTTGCAGAGAACATCGAGTTCATTTTGGCCCCGGCCGGTAACATGTTTTTCATGGGCGCCTACCTGACCGCCATCTTTGGTACCGAACCGGAGTGGCAGCCTCTATGGTGGGTGCTCGGATACGCCTGCATGTTGTTGCTGTCGAACCGGGGGTTTGGTCGTGTCGATGCGGGCTGTCGTGCTCATTACCCTGGCGGCGGTCGCGGTGTTGGTGGTGTTCTTTTGTTGCGGCTTACCCGCACATGAATTTCACCGGCAATGCCCTGAACCTTGCGGCCGACGCAACCGGCAAGCCTGTCGAAGTGATTGGCGGCAATGGACCATGGCTGCCGTTCGGAATGACTGGCGTCATGCTTGCGTTGCCGTTCGCCGTGTACATGTTCCTGGCTATCGAGCAATTGCCGTAGACGGCCGAGGAGTCGCACAACCCGACCCGCCATTTGCCTCTGGCATTGGGCTGGGGCACCGTGATTCTTGCGGTACTAGCGCTGGGTGTGTTGTTTTTCAGTGCATCAATCGGGGGCGGCAGCTTTTTCATGAGCACTTCGTCGGAGCTGCTGCTCGATGGCTTCAGAGAGATTTTCGGGCACATCGCGAGCAAGCTGTTGTCAGCGGTGGCGGTGCTTGGTCTGGCGGCGTCGTTCCTGGCGGGCAGCTTTGCCGCAGGGCGCAATATCTATTCACTGTCGCGTGCCTGCTACCTGCCGACCGGGCTGTCGGTTACGCATCCGACCCGCAATACGCCAAACATTGCGTTGGCTACCGGCGCCTTGGCGGCGTTGGGTATCCTGATGTTGTGCTGGTTCACGTTCGGCAAGGATAACAACCCGCTGATGGGCGGCATCCTGGTTAGCATGATCGTCTTCGCCGGAATGATTTCCTACATTTTGCAGAGCGTCGCCAACATACGCTTGAAATGCTCCTTTGCCGGTTTGCACCGGCCTTATCGCAGCCCCTACGGAATATTCGGGGCAGTCGCAGTGATTGTGATTGCGCTGGCGACCTTGATTTATCAGTTTCTTGGTCCATTGTACAAATGGGCAGCATTAGCCGCTGCCTGCTGGTACCTGATCGGGATCGCCTACTTTGCATTCTATCGCCGTCATCGCCTGGTGCTGTCACCTGAAGAAGCTTTCGCCTTGAGTGGCGGTCGTGAAGGAAATTCGCAATGAGTGAATTCAAACGATCCGAAGGCAGAGGTCGTCTGGCCGGTAAAGTGGCGATCCTCACCGGAGGCGCTGGCGGGTGTGGCGCTGCCGCAAGCCGGTTGTTCGCGGCTGAAGGGGCCAAGGTGGTCATTATCGATTTGAATGGCGATGCCGCCGTTAATCTCGCGACACAGATCATTGCCGATGGCGGCCAGGCATTGGGGCTGGGCGCCGATGTCTCGCAGGCCGTTCAGGTGCGCGAAGCAGTTGCGCGCGGGCTGGCTGAATTTGGCGCGGCGGATGTGCTTTTCAACCACGCAGGCACATTGATCGTGAAGCCGTTTCTGGACGTACAGGAGCACGAGTGGGACTGGCTCATGGCAGTCAACGTCAAGAGCATGTACCTGGTTACTCAGGCGGTGCTTCCACAAATGATTGCCAAGGGGGCGGGCAGTATCGTTTGCACCTCGTCGATCTCCGCGCAGTACGCGACTCCGGGCGAGGTCGTGTACAACGCCAGCAAGGGCGCCTGCCAGATGTTCGCGCGAGCCATCGCCGTCGAGTTTCGTGATCGCGGTATCCGCTGCAATGCCGTGGCACCAGGGTTTATCCGTACCCCTCACGGTGAGCGGGAAATGCGCGATTTGCAGGCCATGGGCGTGGATGCCAGTGAGGCGGCGATCAGCCTGCAGCAAGGGCGTTTGTGCGAGCCTGAAGAGGTGGCACGGGCAGCACTGTTTTTAGCCAGCGATGACGCCTCATTTGTGAGTGGAGCGCAGCTGTTTGTGGACAACGGTTTTTCCGCCGTTTAAATCAGTCGTGGCAAGAAATGTGCTTGTTTTTAATCGCTGGATTCAGGGTTCGCTCAGGCGGCTCGGGGTACTGGATAAAAACAAGGAATTCAGGTGTCGGAAAAAAACGCATGGATTCAGGCTCATGCGTTTTTGGGGGCTTACCGATGCAGGATTGTCACTCGAAGTAGATGGTTTTCGCCGAGTCGTAGGCCGGTGCATCGAAGCTGATGAACAGCGCTGATTGTTGACCTTCAACGTAGTATTTGTGGGGGACATTCTGCGGGATGGAAACATAGTCTCCGGTCTTCAGGATGCGATCTTCCGTCGGCGTAACGACCCGCGCACTGCCACTGAGCAGGATCAACGAGTGATCGGCATCCGGGTGACTGTGGTTCTTCAGTTCGGAGAACATCTCAACCAGATTTACTCGCTTCTGCGGGGTCTTGATCAGTGTCCAGCCACGGTCGCTTGGATCGTTCCAGCCGGGCGGACCAGCCATTACTGATTTTTGCATCTTGATCACAGGCGTGGGGCTGGTGGTGGGCGTGGAGAAATCAACAACGGTGGCTTTCGCCATGTCGATGGTGGGTACATCAAAGCCCAGGAGCAGGGCTTTCTCCTGGTTCAGCGGCTTCATCTGGTAGGCCTGTCCGGGCGGAATCGCCACGTAATCGCCTGCTGCAAGGTCGACTTCACGGTCGGCGAAGTGGAATTGCACCTTGCCTTCTAGAACGATCAGCGTGCGCTCACCGGCATCATGCCTGACGATCGGCGTTTGCTTGTCGAGTTGGACCAGAGTGGTGCGTGATGAAGCGGTTTTGTGCATTTCCCAAATCTGCTGGCCAAGCAGGGTTTCGTTCGCCGAGCCCTTGAGCAAATCATCACGTTCAACCAGCAGTAATTGATCACTGGCAAACACCGGCGATGAAAGCAGTAACGCCCCACAGATCAACCGCAACTGCCGGACAACAAGATGGGAGCTGAGCATATTTACACCTCTTCACTGGATGATGACGCGTGGGGGAAAGTGCTGTGCAAAAGTGGATTCAACCCGCTGCGCAGCACCCGGCTGTGCAGTTCACGGCCGAGTGCGGCTTCGCATTCGGCGGCCACATCGAGCAGGCGGTCCAGGTCTATGCCAGTGCGTACGCCCATCGATTCCAGGAGGTTTATCCAGTCTTCGCTGCTGACGTTACCGGTGTGTCCGCCGCCGTATTTGACCTTGGCCGGATGACCGCCGACGCCGCCAAAGGCGCAGTCGAAATAGGTCACCCCGGCTTCCAGCGCGGCGACGTAATTCACCAGGCCGGTCGCACGGGTGTCGTGGAAATGAGCGATGGGAGTGATCTCGGGAAACGCGGCCAGCACCGCACTGAACAAGCGCTTGACCCTCTGCGGTGTCGCGACACCGGTGGTATCGCCAAGGGTGACGAACTTCACGCCGCGCTTGGCGAACTGCTCGACATCGGCCAATACACCCGCTTCACTGACTCGTCCTTCAAACGGACAGCCAAACGCCACGGAAACAGTCCCGATCAAGCGGAACTGGTTGAGAGCCTTGTCGGCCATTTGCTCGATGTTCAGCCATTGATCTGCTCGGCTGCGCTTGAGGTTTTTCAGCGAGTGCGACTCAGTGGCGGAAACCAGCAAGCTGATTTCATTGGCACCTTTCCCGGCGGATAGGTCGCTGACCGCTCGCTCCACTGCTCGCACGTTGGCGCAGGTCGCTTTGTAGAACACCCCGGCACGACGCTGCAGAGTCGCCAACAAAGCACTGGCGTCGGCAAATTGCGGGATCACGGCTGGGTTCGAGTACGAAGTCGCCTCGATCCTTTGAAAGCCGATGTCGGCGAATCGCTCCACCAATCTGCGTTTTGTGGGTGTAGGCAGAAAGCCCGGCTCGTGCTGCAGACCGTCTCGGGCGAAGCATTCACACAGAATGACATCTCTCATTGGGACCCCTGAGGTAGTAACGGAACATGGTTGACATGATGAACTAAATTTACGAGTATATGGTTGATAGTGTCAACCTGTTGTTGCGTATTTCGTTACCGCTCATGCATTGCCGATACCTTTGCCATCGCCGCGCCCAATACCCATTTTCGAGGAGTGATCCATGTACACCGACCTGTTGTTCTACATCGACGGCCAATGGACTGCCGGCAGCTCCGGCAACACTTCGGCCGTAATCAATCCTTCGACGGGGGAGACGATTGGGCAATTGCCTATAGCTTCAAATGAAGATCTGGATGCAGCATTGGCAGCGGCTGCCAGCGGGTTTGAAATATGGTCCGGGACGTCTGCCTACGACCGTTCGGGCATCTTGCGTCGCGTGGCGTCGTTGGTACGTGATCGCCATGCGTTGATGGCCGAGTGCATGACGCTGGACCAGGGCAAGCCGCTGGCAGAGTCGACCATGGAAGCCAAAAGTGCGGCGGACCATATTGAGTGGTATGCCGAAGAGGGGCGGCGCGCCTATGGTCGCATCGTGCCTTCACGCAATGCGGCGGTACGCCAATTGGTGGTACGCGAGCCGGTCGGTCCGGTGGCAGCCTTCACACCGTGGAATTTCCCGATCAATCAGGCGGTGCGCAAGATAGCAGGGGCCCTGGCCGCGGGCTGCAGCATCATCATCAAGGCGCCAGAGGAAGCACCCGGAGCCGTGATCGAACTGGTGCGCTGTTTCCACGATGCGGGTGTGCCCAAGGGCGTACTGAATCTTGTGTTCGGTAACCCTGCGCACATCTCCGATTACCTGATCAGGTCACCGATTATTCGTAAGGTGTCCTTTACCGGCTCGACTGCTGTCGGTCGACAGCTCGGTGCCTTGGCCGCGACACACTTGAAACTGACGACCATGGAATTGGGTGGGCATGCACCGTTTATCGTCTGCGAGGATGCCGATATTGAGGCCGCCGCCGTGTTGGCCTGTACCCTCAAGTTTCGAAATGCCGGACAGGTGTGCGCTTCTCCCTCGCGCTTCTATGTGCATGACTCGGTATTCGATCTTTTCTCCCGGCGATTTACCGAATTGGCAGGACAGCTCAAGGTCGGTGACGGTTTCGACCCAACCATCCAGATGGGGCCGCTGGCGAATGCTCGGCGTTTGATGATGGTTCAAGAGTTGATCGCCGATGCGACGGACCTCGGCGCCAAGGTGCTGACTGGAGGAAACAGGATCGGTAACAAAGGCCATTTTTTCGAACCAACGTTACTGACCAACCTGCCGGGACAGGCACGGCTTCTCAATGAAGAACCTTTTGGTCCGGTGGCGCCATTGTTGCGTTTCAATGATCTGGATAGCGTGATCACTCAAGCCAACAGTCTGGAGTATGGACTGGCCGCATTTGCATTCACCCGGTCCTTGAAAACCGCGACAGAGCTGGGTAGTCGACTGCAGGCAGGCATGGTTTCGATCAATCACTTTGGTCTGGCCTTGCCGGAAACTCCGTTTGGCGGGATCAGGGCCAGCGGTCACGGGAGTGAAGGTGGTACTGAAGGTCTGGATGCCTATCTGACGACCAAGTTCATTAGCCAGGTGGGTATTTGAGTTTAATGAAAGCTCCCCAGATCACTTAAGAAAACAGAGGGTGATATTGACTTGAGGTGAGCACGCCTGTTGTGGATGCGGGCGAGCTCGCGAAGGAAAGCCGCATTGAGGTTTTTTCCAGTGGGTAACCAGGCATGGAAGCCCGGTGGCGGCCGGCCCACGAAGCAGACTCGGAGCAGCGGGGCATCTCGAGTCTAAGCGAAGGGCCGTACGCCAGCGTCAAGAGCGCTTGGTTACTTGGCGTACTTCTCCACGTCACTTGCCGTAAGGTCGGGGGCGATAGCAGCTGTGACCGCAGAATTGAATATGACTCTCATCCAACTTGGAACTACAGCCAACCGGTTTCCCACCATCCCCTTTTTGAAGCGCACACCATCACGCACCTGAAACGTTGGCCTTACGCTGTGTCAGATGCCGCGACAACACCAGCAGAACGGTGGCAAACAGCACCATGATCGTCGCGGCCGCCAGCAACACCGGGCTGAGGGATTCGCGCGCAGTGGTGAACATTTCCCGGGGCAGGGTGCGTTGATCGGGCCCGGCGAGAAACAAGGTGACTACCACCTCATCCAGTGAAGTAGCGAAGGCAAACAACCCGCCTGAAATCAGCCCCGGCGCAATTAGAGGAAGCGTCACTTTGCGCAGGCAGATCCAGGGCGTTGCGCCCATGCTCGCGGCCGCCCAGAGCAGGCGTCGATTCAGCCCGCTGAGGGCCGAGCCGACATTGATCACCACGAAGGGCACTGCCAGTGTGGTGTGGGCCAGCACCAGGCCGCCGAAGGTGCGGGTTAGGCCCAGGCTGGAGAACACGAAGTACATGCCCACTCCGACAATGACCGCAGGAACGATCATGGGTGCAATCAGCAGGACTTCGATGAAGCGCCGGCCGGGCAAGCGTTCATGGCTCAGGCCGAGGGCCGCCAGGCCACCCAGCACCACGGCGCAGACGGTGCTGAGGATGGCGATGGAGAAGCTGTTGAACAGGGCGCCGAGCCACTGTGTAGAGCCGAAAAAATCCTCGTACCAGTGTAAGGTCAGGCTGTTGATCGGCAACGACATGTAGCGACTGTCACTGAACGACAAAGGCAATACGATCAGGATCGGCAGCACCAGAAACGCCAGTACCAGCCAGCCGCTCAGAGACAGGCTGAAAAAACCGAGGAAACTCATCGGCCCTGCGTTGGGATTCTTAATCATCAGTGTGTCCCCTGGGAGCGGCCGCGCGCGAGGCGGGCCTGAATCAAGTAGAGCAGGGTGGTGACCGTCAGCAGGATAATGCCCAGTGCAGAAGCCAGACCCCAATTCAAGGTGCCCGTGGTGAATTGAGCAATGTAGTAGCTGATCATCTGGTCACCGGGGCCGCCGATCAGGGCTGGGGTGATGTAGAAACCCAGGGTGACGATGAACACCATCAAGGCACCGGCCGCTAGTCCCGGAAGCACCTGTGGCAGGTAGACCCGAAAGAACGTGAACACGGGGCGAGCCCCCATCGAATAGGCTGCTTGAATCAGCAGTTTGTTGCTCGACTGCATGGCCGCCAGCAGCGGAAAAACCATGAACGGCAGCATCACGTGCACCAGCGCCAGGATGACGCCAAAACGGTTGTACAAAAGGCGCAGCGGTGAATCGATTAAACCTAGATACATCAATGTGGTGTTGACCACGCCGTTGTCCTGGAGCAACACCATCCAGGCAGTAGTGCGCACCAGGATCGAGGTCCAGAACGGCAGCAGGATCAGCAGTAGCAGCAGATTGCGAGTGCGCGGCGTGCGGCGATCGAGAAAGCTGCACAGCGGGAATGCCAGTAGCACGCAGATCACCGTGGTGGCTGCGGCAATGGCGAACGTGCGCAGTAGGATCGAGCGGTACAAGCCTTCCTCGCCCTTGCTGACAATCCCCTCGTTGTAATCGTGCTTGAGGTCCAGAGCTGATAACACGTGGAAACTTCCAGCAGGACCTGTGGCACGCTTGAAGGTTTGCCAGGTTTCGTTCGTTAGCCAGCGTGGGTCCAGAGTGGCAAACGCCTGAGCCGAACCGTCGAGGCTATCAACCGAGCGTTTGGCGGCGCTGAGCATGGCGCGCATCTGCGGCGCTTCATAGGAAAGGCGTCGCGCGACGCCGGCCAGTTCCTTGGAGGACACCGTGCGCAGGTCTTGGCTGAACGGCTGCAACAGACGTTCATCTGGTGCCGATCGCCCGTCCCACCGTTTGAGTGCCAATGCGGTTTGCGGCAACGCGTCGGGCAGTTCGGTGTCCGCCACGCCGCGCCATAGCAGCGTGGCAATCGGCCCGACAAAAGTAATCAACAAGAACAGCACCAGCGGCGTCAACAGGGCATAGGCCCGCCATAGCGCCCGGTAATTCTTGCGGGCGGCGACTGGCAGTGGAAGTGCAATCATGGTCATTTCAGGGCCTCAGGATGATTACTTGGCAGACCAGGCGGTCCACTTGGCGCTGAGCTCATCGACACGCTCCACCCAGAATTTGTCATCTATCGTCAGCACGTTCTGGCTGTTCTGCGGTGCACTGGGCATGTCCGCCAACACCTTGGGGTCGACCATGGCAATGCCTTTGATCGCGGTAATCCCGGTGGGCTGCAACGCTGGCCAGAGTCTTTGCTGCTCCGGTTTACCCATTTCCTTGAGCAGACCATAGGCGGCTTCGGCGTTCGGCGAATTTCTGAGGATCACCCAGCTGTCCATGGTTTGCAGCGACTGGTTCCAGACCAGGCCGAAGGGTTTGTGGTCCTGATTGATTGCGTTGGTCACCCGACCGTTATAGGAAGTGGTCATGGCGACTTCACCAGAGGCCAGCAATTGCATTGGTTGACCACCGGATTTCCAGAACAGCAACTGATCCTTGATCTGATCCAGCTTGGCGAATGCGCGTTTCACACCCTCGGGAGTCGTCAACACTTTGTAGACGTCCGCTACCGGCACGCCGTCGGCCATCAGCGCAATTTCCAAATTGCCTTTGGGGCCCTGGCGCAGTGCGCGTTTGCCCGGGTAGGTTTTCAGGTCGAAGAAATCACTCCAGCCCTTGGGTGTGCCGCTGAGTTTCGACTTGTCGTAACCGAGTACGAAATTGTAGACCGCAGCACCCACGCCGCACTCACTCGCGGCGGACGGAATGTAGTTGTCCTTGCCGCCAATGCGGGAGAAATCCAGAGGGAGGAACAAGTCTTCGCCGCAACCCAGTTGCAAGTCTTCACCTTCGACTTGAACCACGTCCCAGCCGCTGTCCGGGCCCTCTGCTTTCGTGCGAAGGATACCGATGCCGCTGTCCCAGGAGTCTTCCACGACTTTGTTGCCTGACGCTTTGGCATACGGCGCGAAAAAAATCTGCCGCTGCACATCCTGATAGCTGCCGCCCCAGGAAACGACGGTGAGGTCGCGTGCTTGTGCGGTATTCGAGAGCGCGCCGACACACAACAGGCCGAGCGCGGTAGAAAAGGTGAGAAGCGGTTTGCGGTTGAACATGATGGACTCCAGAGCTGAGTTTTTAATCGTTCTTGTGGGCAGCAATAGAAAAGATCGGTGAGTCTGGTTGTTGTTATTGATTTGTTTTCGTCGAGCGATTCAAGGAAGAATCAAGCAATGCTCCCGAGGTAACGCCAGCGCCACCGTCTCCCCCGGAACGGGCAGGGCGCGGTTCAAGCTGCCAGGGTTGAGTTTCATCGTCAGTGGCGTGCCACTGGGCAAGGTCAGTCGCAGGTTGCAATGAGCTCCGTGGAAAATGCTGTCGATCAGGTGCGCCTGCAGGGCGGGTTCTCCGGGGTTGGCCAGGCGTACGTTTTCAGGGCGGATCGCCAGAGAGGCGGGGGCCCCGGCACTCAGCGCGGCAACGTTGCAGGGCACTTCCCGATGCGAGCCGTCTTCCTTGAGACGAATAGTGGCGCTCGAACTGCCGAGACCCGTTATCACACCGTCGAGCAAGTTGGTCTCGCCGAGAAAGTTCGCGACAAACCGGTTGCTGGGGCGGTTGTAGATGGCTTCTGGTCGGTCGATCTGTTCGATCTTGCCCTCATGGAACACCGCCACCCGATCAGACATGGTCATCGCTTCATCCTGGTCATGGGTGACGTAGACGAAGGTGATGCCGAGCTGGCGGTGGATACTCTTGAGTTCAAGTTGCATGCGCTCGCGCAGCGCTTTATCCAGTGCACCCAGCGGCTCATCCATCAGCAACATGCGCGGGCGATAAACCAAGGCTCTGGCCAGCGCGACACGCTGCTGCTGGCCGCCGGAAAGCTGGGCCGGGCTGCGTGAGGCGAAGCCGCTCAATTGCGCCAGTTCCAGTGCTTCACCGACCCGCTGTTTACGCTCGGCAGCGGAGACTTTGCGCAAATTCAACGGGAATGCCACGTTCTGTTCCACCGTCATGTGTGGGAACAACGCATAACTCTGGAACACCACGCCCATGTCCCGCTTGTAGGCGGGTAGCCGGCTGATGTCGTGGCCGTCCATGAAAATCTGCCCCCGATCCGGTGAGTCGAAGCCCGCCAGCATCATCAGCGTCGTGGTCTTGCCTGAACCGCTGGGCCCCAGTAGCGAGAGAAATTCACCCTGGGCAATTTCCAGGTTCAGGTCATTCACCACCCAGCTGCGTTCATCGTAAGTCTTATGCACGTTTTCAAAGCGCACCAGTGGCTGTGCGCACGCTGCAGGTGCTGGCAGGGAGGGTTGGAGTGACGGTGCGTTCATGGGCTTGGCTCGTTCTTTCATGGCTGAAACCGCAGTCATAGCTGCATCCCGGCATACACCTCATCGAGGGATTCAGCCACAGCCTTGAGGATGACTTCGATCTGAGTCGCGTCGATGATCAGGGGCGGGGCCATGACCAGGGTATCTCCCAGCGCCCTGAGCAGGACGCCGCGACGCTGAAGGGCTTCAGCGACTTGTCCTGCCACCTTCAGTTGCGCGGGGAAGGGCTCACGGGTTTGCTTATCGGCAACGAATTCCAGCGCAGCCATCAAGCCGATACCTCGCGCCTCGCCGATCAGCGGGTGATCGCCGAGTGCACGAACGCCCTCCTGAAAACGCGGCGCCACGGCGGCGACGTTGGACAGGATGTCGAGTTCGTCATACATCGCCAGGGTCTCCAGCGCCACGGCCGCCGCCACCGGATGTCCGCCGTAGGTGTAGCCGTGGCCGAACCCGCCCAGTGCGTTGCTTTGGTCGGCGATGACTTGATAGATCGTGTTACTGATCAGTAAAGCAGAGATGGGTTGGAAGGCCGCTGACAAGCCCTTGGCACAGGTCATCATGTCCGGTTCCAGGCCCATGGCTTGCGAACCCCAATAATGGCCGGTACGACCGAATCCGCAGATCACTTCATCGGCGACCAGTAGAATGTCGTACTTGCGCAGCACGGCCTGGACCTTGGCGAAATAGGTTGCTGGGGGAACGATGACGCCCCCCGTACCCATGACCGGTTCGGCAAAGAATGCGCCGATGGTGTCAGGGCCTGCCTCGAGAATGGTTTGTTCAAGCTCATCGGCCAGACGGCTGGCAAAGTCCTCTTCACTTTCACCGGGGAGACCCTGGCGATAAAGGTGCGGGCAGCGGACATGAATCACGTCGGCCAAAGGTTCGCCCCAGCCTTTATGCATGTTCGGCAGACCGGTCAGGCTGGCGGCTGCCAGCGTGGTGCCGTGATAGCTGCGCTGGCGTGCGATCAATCGGGTTTTCCCCGGTTTCCCGATAGCAATGTGGTAGTAGCGAACCAGTTTGATGGCGCTGTCGACAGCTTCCGAACCGGAGCTTTGAAAGATTACTTTGCTCAAGGTGGATGGCGCCCGTTTTATCAACGCTGCAGCCAGGTCAATCACCGGTTGAGTCGTTCGGTGCGCAAAGGTCTGTTGATAAGGCAGCTTGAGCATCTGTGCATAGGCCGCTTCGGCCAGGCGCGGCTGATTGAATCCCAGTGTCGCGCACCACAATCCCGACATTCCCTCGATGTAGCGATTGCCATCGGTGTCGAAGACGTAGATCCCTTCCCCGCGCTCCATCACTAAAGGACCGATCTGCTCGTGCAGGCGCAGGTTGGTCTGTGGGTGGAGGTGGTGGGCAATGTCTTGGCGCGCAAGGGGTGAAACGATCGCCGTCATGGTTATCTTCCTCAGTGCTGTGTCGTATGCGTATGCGTGACGTGGTTTCATTTTTACGAGGGTTTTTTGAGCGCGTCAAATAGTATTTTGTTTCGTACAGAAAAACGTAGTTTCTGTAATAAAGCGTTTTTCGTTCGGAATATCGATTGGAGTTCTGCTGTTTAAACGGATATCTATCAAGATCAAAGGCTTGCAATGTCTGTTGGCCGGGAAGAAAAATGCGCTGGAAGCAGGCCAGGATTTTGCCGACGTTTGTGCGCTTGATTTTTTAAGTCCTGCATGAGAAACAGACGCATCGAAAGAAACAGGCGTACCGCCTGTAGAAACGATTTACTGTAATAACAATGCTATTCACCATGGCTATTTTCAGGGAGCTCACATGAGTGACGACATTGGTAAAGGAGGGGTGCGCTCGGTGCAGCTGGCGCTCGATGTGCTGGAGCAGGTTGCCGGTGCGCAGGGAGAAATCGGCGTCAGCGAGCTGGCGGTAAAGTTGTCCACGACCAAGGGGTCCGTATTCCGCCATTTGAAAACGCTGGTGGAGCGGGGGTATCTGAGTCAGAACCCGGCCACGTCCCGCTACCGCCTCGGCATCCGAACTTATGTATTGGGGCAGGCAGCCGCATCGGGCATTGATCTGCTCAGCGCTTCCGGCGACGCCATGCGTGACTTGCGTGAGGAGCTGGGTCTCTCCGTAGTGCTGTCGGTTCTGGAGGGCGGGCGCCTGACTGTTGTCACTACTAGCCTGGGAAAGTCCTCACTGGAGATCGGCGTGCGACCGGGTACCGAGCTTCAATTGCATTGCAATGCTCAAGGCAAAATCGCGCTGGCATTTGTGCATAACCTAATGAACGAAAAGGCATTTCGCAGCCCTTTGCAACGATATACCGAACACACACTGGTTGATCCCAAGGCGCTTGATGAGGAAGTGCAAAAGGTGCGACGCAATGGTTATGCCGAGGCAATGGAGGAAGAAACCCTGGGTATCTGCGCCCTGGCTGCTCCGATTTTCAATGGTGGCAACGAGTTGGTTGGCACCTTGGCCATTGTCGGGACTGTGCAACATATTCCAAGGCAACCCCAGGGCAGCCAGGTTGAAGCACTGCGCCGATCTGCGCTGCGCATTTCCTGGAACCTGGGGTACAAGGGATCACTATCGTGACCCTGACGGCCAGCACGTTCCCCATGCATCTGATGCACGGGGGAGCGGTTAGGACTTCAGTAACGGATCATCACCGACTTCAGCTCGGTGTAATCGTCAATAAATGCCCCGCCAAATTCGCGGCCCACCCCCGAGGATTTGTTGCCGCCGAAGGGCACTGCCGGGTCGAGCATGGTGTGCATGTTCACCCACACAGTACCTGCCTCGATGGCGGGTACCATGCGCAGGGCCTTGCCAAGGTCATTGGTCCAGAGGCTCGCACTCAAGCCGTAAGGAGTGTTGTTCATCAGCTCCAGCAATTCTTCCTCAGTGTCGTAGGGGAAGAAGGTCGCGATCGGGCCGAATGTCTCCTCGTTTAGCAGCGTGTCGTTCACGCTGTTGGCCAGGATCACCGTCGGTTCGACGTAGCAGCCCGGGCGGTCGATCAGGTTGCCGCCGTAAATGATGGTGCTGTTTTCTGCGCGAGCCTTGGCGAAAAACTCGCCGAGTTTAAGTTGATGCTGGCGGTTGGTGACCGGGCCGAATTCGGTGCGCTCATCCAGTGGCGAACCGATGTTCAGGGTGCTCAAGCGTTGGGCAAGTTTGTCCATGACCGAATCGATCTGCGAGCGATGGACGAAGAAGCGCTCGGCGGCGGCGCAGATTTGCCCGGAATGCAGGAAGCCTGCCTCAATGATACCGTTGACGGCGTTGTCCATATCCACATCACGCAGGAAACCTGCGGAGTTTTTGCCGCCCAGTTCCAGGGTCGCGCGGGTCAGGCCGGCACCCATGGCACTGCGGCCGACGGCAATACCGGTTGGCACCGAGCCGGTGAACGAAACCTTGTCTGTGCCTGGATGTTCGATCAGCCCTTTGCCCACCGGACCGCCCCCCGTCAATACGTTCAGCGCACCGGCCGGAAGACCGGCTTCTATGGCCAGCTCGGCGATCCGCAGGATGGTCAGCGGGGTGAATTCGCTGGGTTTGATAATGATGCTGCAGCCGGTCACCAGTGCCGAGGCAAGTTTCCAGATGGCGATCATGGTCGAGAAGTTCCACGGCACGATGCCGACGACCACGCCGACGGGTTCGCGCAAGGTGAAGGCGGTATAGCGTTCGCCAGCGAAGGAGGGCAGTGACGGGGTGATGGTCTGGCCGCTGATTTTGGTTGCCCAGCCGGCGTAATACCGCAGGAAATGCGCGGCCTGATCGACTTCGAACACCCGGGAAATCTGGATGATCTTGCCTGATTGACAGGTTTCGATCTGCGCCAGTTCTTCGCGGTGCTTCTCCAGCAGGTCGGCCAGTTTCAGCAGCACGTTGCCGCGAGTTGCCGGTGCGACCTGCGACCAATACTTGAAGCCGCGATTGGCCGACTCCACCGCCGCATCGATATCCACTTGATCGGCGTCGGCGACCCGTGCGATGACCTGTGCGGTGGCGGGGTTGATCACTTCCAGCGTCTGACTGGAATGACTCTGAACGTAGCCACCGTCGATGAACAGTGCATGGTTTCGACTGAGGAAAGCTTCAACTTGAGGTAGCAGTAGAATATCGCTCATGGGGGTTTTCCTGGTCGCGAACAAGGGAAAGCCCGAGGTTAATCCATAGGTTTGAATATGAATTGACTGTGGCTGCCGGGCTCTATGTCTGTGGCTGCCAGAGCCGTTAGAAGCTTGCCCAGAGGAGCAATCAAGGCCAGATATTTGCTCTGCGCCAGGCGCTGAAGCTCCAGTGTCATTGCGCCGATGCACGGTGGCTCGGGCCTGGCGCAAAGTGTCGGTGCCTACCCCACCCCCGCAGGGGCAGGCAGAGGCAAAAGGCTCAGCAGTCTCGTGCAAGTAATCGGCATCGATTTGCTATCAGATTCTGAGTAACGACTCGATTGGCAAGGGACAGACTGATGTTCTTCAAGAAAAGTAAACCGATGCAGGAACTCGCTGAAACCTCAAGCGATTGCTGGCCGGTGAGGCGGATGAGATGCAGACGCTGGCCGCCTATCCGGACGCGAAGGCGTGTCTGCAACAGCTCGCGCAGCAGAGAGCGCAAGCCAGCCAACGGCTTATAGCGGTCGAGGAGTTAGTCCGGGACCAGACCGCTCAATTGGAACGCGACGGACAAGCGCTTGAGGCGTTGCGCCTGCAACTTGAGCAGAGCCAGCACCGCGAACATGCGTTCGAGGCCGAGTTGAGTCAGCACATTCTACTGTCACGCCAGCATCAGCAGGAGACGCGGATCTGGGAACTGTTGCAATCGACACTGACCGAAGGCTGCTGGGACATCACCGTGGTCAACGGCGACGTTCAGGACCCTGGTAGCCGGATGCGGATTTCCAATCAATTCCGCCTCCTCATGGGGTATGCGCCGCAGGAGCTGCGCGATGGCTGGGAGGCTCAAGTCAGCGTCACCCATCCTGACGACTTGCCGAAGATCATGGCGATCTTTGACCGGGAGATTCTCGCCATGCACGGCAGTGGTGAGTACGTGTTCGAGTACCGGATGCGCCACAAGACGCGAGACTACATCTGGTGTCGAGAGCGTGGCCGGGCGGTCCGCGATCAGCAGGGGCGTTTGACCCGGGTGATCGGCGCGGTACGTGATATCAGCGATGAGCAGTCGGCCAGGGCCAGCCATCACCAGTTGCTTGAGCAGAATCAGGTGACTTACAGCCAGATCGCGACGGTGGTCAGCGTCATCAAGGGCATCGCTGACCAGACCAACCTGCTGGCCTTGAATGCCGCCATTGAAGCGGCGAGGGCGGGAGAGGTCGGACGCGGGTTTTCAGTGGTGGCCGACGAAGTCCGCAAACTGGCGGAAAATACCCGTCAGGCGACGCATCAGATTCAGACGATGTTGCATCAGAACAAACAATAAATCTGTTCAGGAGCTGCGCCGGGCAGCTCCTGAATAGGGTCAGAAGGGTACAGCCACCGTTAGCTGGCTGTAGACGTTGGTGCCGTTGCCGCCCACCTGGTTTCCTCCGCTGGTTGCATCCTGTTTTGGCTGATAAATGCCGACCAGGGGACTGATGATCAGGTGGCTGTTGACCGCCCATTCCACATACAGATCCAGCTCCCTGGCATCGAGATTCAGCGCATCGTTTTTGCGCAGGGTATTGAAATCGAAGTACAACGCGCCGACCGTCAGGTTTTCCAATGGCGTCGCCTTCAGCCCGACGTGCTGGATACCCGTATTGCTATTGAAAGGACCGGCGTAATTGGACGCCACTTCGCCCTGGAACCAGGTGCCGTAACCGGTGCTCAGCCCCGTGAATAGCGGGTCCCATTTTTGCGAATAGCGCGTGTACCGGTAGGTCAGCTTGGGTGACCAGGTAACGTCAGCAAAGGTGTAGCCGGCTTCTGCATACCAGGCTTTTTCTGGGCCGGCGTCCTTGTCTTGCCAGGCGTATTCGAACGCGAAACTGGCGTTCTCCAGGCCCGCATTACCTTCGCCGCGCAGACTGTAAGTGTCCATGCCCTCGCGTTGTTTCTGGAAGTCACTGGCCCACTGATCCGTGACGTCCATGCCGTGGACCCACGTCAGGCCCAGCGTACCGGCTGCAGCCGTGTAGTCGAGGGTGCCCGCCGCCAGCTCGGTTTCAGCCTGGGCCCGGTTATCGGACTTGAGCCACAACACCGAGCCGTGAAGGCCATCCTGCCCGCCCAGACGCAATACGGCGGTGCGATCGAAGGCGTGCCGTGCGGCGAGGTAGTAGGCGCCACCGCGATTCAGCGCTCCGTCAGCCGGGCCCTTGCCCAAATTAGGACCGTCGTCGTTGATCAGGAAGCCTCTGCCGACCTTGACCACCTGGCGACCGGCGGAAAAATCGACGCCGTCCTTGCCAAGCGTCGGGAACAGGTCGGCGGAGCGCCATCCGAGGTACGCGTCCTCGATCTTTGTCGTGCGTTCAGAACCATCGGTATTGCCCGCCGCATCGCCGTCGCCCCAGGTGCCGGAACTGACCCAGTTGAGCGCGCCATACCCTGTGCCGAATCCGGCCAGGCCTTGATCGCCGCTCAGTCCATACTTGATGAAACCCTCGCGCCAGGTTGAGCCGCCCGGTGTTCCATCGTAGTTGTTACGGCTGTTGAACATCCCGTATACGGAAAGGAAGTCAGCATTCAGATGGGTATCGTCATCGGCATACAGCTCGTAGGCCTGGGCCGATGAGTCGGCGATCAAAAGCGCGATGCCCAGACCTACGGCCTTGGACAGCGATCGTGTTTTCAGCGTTTGCTCCATTGTTACGTTCCCCAGCATGGTTGGACAGCAAGGGCGCATTAGGGCAACCGTGAGGAGGGCAAGTCTTTCACCTGCGTGCCACAGAATTGACCCTGCCAGCCAAGGCGTGCACCTTGGCAGACAGCAACAAAAGAGACGGCAGACATGGGCAAGACGATCCGGCCGGGAGGGGCGCAAAGTGATGCTGTACACGATGCCGTTTCGATCAGGGACTGGCTGGGGAGGGCTTTATCGCCAGCTCCTTGAACGGCTCGATACATCCACCAAGAATTCCGCTTTCGAGGATCCGCACCATGTCGATCAATGACCGGCTCACAGAACATCTGAAAAGGGGTAGCGTCGGGTTTCCAACCGCGCTGGCCAGCACCATAGGCCTGATCATGGCCAGCCCGGTGATTCTCACCGCCACTATGGGGTTTGGTATCGGCGGCAGCGCTTTCGCGGTGGCCATGCTGATTGCGGTGGTGATGATGCTGGCCCAGGCCACGACCTTCGCTGAAGCCGCATCGATCCTGCCGACCACCGGTTCGGTCTACGACTACATCAATTGCGGCATGGGCCGTTTCTTCGCGATCACGGGCACCTTGTCGGCGTACCTGATCGTGCATGTGTTTGCCGGCACCGCCGAGACCATTCTTTCCGGGGTCATGGCGCTGGTGAACTTCGAGCACCTCAATACCCTGGCGGAGTCTGCCGGTGGTTCCTGGTTGCTTGGAGTCGGGTTCGTCGTGGTGTTCGGGATTCTCAATGCCTTCGGCGTCAGCGCCTTCGGCAGGGCAGAGATCATTTTGACCTTCGGCATGTGGACCACATTGATGGTGTTTGGCGTACTGGGTTTGATCGCGGCGCCGGCGGTGCAACTGGAAGGCTGGTTCGGCGTGTCACTGGTAGGCACTGACCTGATTACCATTCTGTCGCTGGTGGGCATGGCGATGTTCATGTTCGTCGGTTGCGAGTTCGTCACTCCGTTGGCACCGGACCTGCGCAACTCAGCCAAGGTCATGCCCAGGGCAATGATTCTGGGACTGTTGAGCGTGGCCACCTGCATGTTTATCTATGGCGCCGCGATGAAGCGGCAGGTCGAAAACGTGTTGCTGGATGCCGCCACTGGCGTGCATCTGCTCGATACCCCCATGGCTATTCCAAAGTTCGCAGAGCAAGTCATGGGGCATGTCGGCCCGATGTGGCTGGGGATCGGTTTTCTGTTTGCAGGCGCGGCGACCATCAATACGCTGATGGCGGGTGTACCGAGGATTCTTTACGGCATGGCGGTGGACGGCGCATTGCCCAAGGTCTTCACGTACTTGCACCCGCGTTTCAAGACGCCGCTGGTGTGCATTCTGGTGGCGATGCTGATTCCGTGTCTGTACGCCCTGTGGCTGGGCGGCAACACCGATAACATCATGCACTTGGTACTGGCCGCTGTATGTGCGTGGAGTTTTGCCTACCTGCTGGTGACGCTGTCGGTGGTCATCCTGCGGATTCGTCGTCCCGATCTGCCACGGGCCTATCGCTCACCCTTCTTCCCGTTGCCACAGATTTTCTCCAGTGTCGGCATCTTGCTGGGCATGTGGTTCATCACACCGCCGGGCATGAACCCTGCGGATATTTACGTGCCTTTCGGGGTGATGCTCGGGATAACCGCTTCATACGCTTTGTTCTGGACGTTGGTGGTACAGAAAGTCAATCCATTCAAGCCGGCTTCGGTAGAAGAAGTCCTGGCCAAGGAGTTTTCCAATGAGCCTGGCAACCCTCACAACGGTTATCTCGACCATGCGGCAAAAACTGTCTGAGCTGTTCAGCGCCCGACGTGCCCCGACCGGTTACAGGCCTGGGGTCACGCTTGAGTACCTGCGGCGTAACCTTGGTCGGGCGAATTTTACTTCAGCAGGCCCGGCCAAGGCCGTGCTTTTTCTGGAGGAAATCGACCTCAAGGTCGACATCGTCGAACGCACAGAATCGCAATTGCTGATGCACCTGGTCATGACTGAATTCACGATCAGGGTGCCTGCCTCGGAGGAGGGCAGTGCCCGCTTCGGTCTGCACCACAGCGGGTCAATTCGACGGACAGGGCTGCGCTGCAAGCAGCTCAGTGGAGAGCCTGTTGTGTTGGCCAGGCTTCAGGCCGCTTTGAAGGAAGATCAAGCATTGCATCAAGCGCTGATGCTGCTGGATTTCAAGCGCCTGTGCATCGACCTGGACGGGCATGAATGGCACGTCCGGATAGAGCATATGGGCGGTAGCGAGGTGGTCAACCGGATGCCATCCTTCAGGCGTTACATTGCCTTGAGCGGCCTGCAGCGAGACGTGCTGTTCAGTGTCCTGGCAAGCTTCCAGAGGGTGTTGGGCAGGCGCTGATTTTGATTTGGCATCATTAATGCCTCTACAGCAGGCCTCACGTACTTGTTGCGCCTATATAGATAACATGTTAACTATTGGCCAACAAAAACAAGAAGCCACTGTGGAGATGCCATGAGCACCTGTCAGTCTGCGCAATATGGATTGGAAACCTGGACTCGGGACCTGCGAGCGGCCTGCGGTCATTTCGACACTGAACTGGCCTACAACCGTTCGCTGTTCATCGGTGAGGTTTCTAAATTGTCCCAGGGCGGTCTGTCACTGGCGAACCTGCGTACCAATGCCGGTTTGATCAGGCGCGACCGGCCCAACGCCGATCACGATAATGACCAGCATTGCTTCCTGGTCAGCCAGCGTAGCGGTTATTGTCAGATTACCCAGAACGGCCAGGTCATTCAGTTGAGCCCGGGCGATATGTTGCTGATGGACTCGACCGGGTCAATCGAGATCAGCCCTTTTGGCCTCATCGAACATGCTTCCCTGTCGCTCTCGCGCAGTGAAGTGTGCAAGCACCTCGGAAGTGGATCGAAAACCTTCGGCAAGATCTCTTCGAGCAAGGCCTGTGGCCGGATGCTCCATGTGCTGATGGACCAACTGTGCAGGGAAGGGCTGGATGGCCAGGATTCCATCGGAGAAGGTGAAGCCCTGCAATCGGCTTTTGTTTCGTTGCTGGGTTCGGCCTTCGAAATAAATGACGCGCCGGGCGACAGCCGCGCGTCCTTGCAGGGCAGAAACCTGCGCAGCTATGTGCAGAAAGTCATCGACGAATCCCTGACCCAGCCGGGACTCAGTCCTGTGGGGCTGGCCAGTCGATTGAACATTTCGGTTCGTCATTTGTACCGGTTGTTTGAAGAGCAGGACGACAGTGTCTGCCGCTATATCCAGCGTGCCCGGCTCAAACGCAGTGCGGATGACTTGACGAATCCATTCCTGAAGAGCGAGTCGATCACCTCGATCGCTTACAAGTGGGGCTTCACTGATTCGGCCCACTTCAGCCGATCGTTCAAGAAGCAGTTCGAGCTGTCGCCCAAGGACTTTCGCTCTACTCATCTACAGCAAGCTGTCGGTGTAGTCTAGTTTGTTAACCTATTAATGAATTGACGTTGATCGGGGTGCTGGATAAGCTAGTCGGGCTTCCTATCGATGGGTAGGAAGCTTTCTTCAAGCGCCAGGACATGCAATGACTTTCTCTGCCAGCGGCACCCGATCCACCTTGCGGTTTGTCGCTTCACTCTCAGTGATCGGTGCCCTCGGGCCTTCAGCCGTCGACATGTACCTGGCCAGCCTGCCGGAAATTGCCCATGAGTACGCCCGTTCCTATGCCAGCGTTCAGCTGACGCTGACGGTGTTTCTGCTGGCAATGGGGGCGGGGCAACTGGTGTTTGGGCCGGTGGTCGATACGCTGGGCAGACGGCGACCACTGCTGGTGGGGTTGCTGGTGTTCATCCTCAGTTCTTCGATGGCGGCGCTCGCTCCCAGCCTGGAATGGTTGCTGGTTGCACGCTTCGTACAAGGCCTGGGCAGCGCCCTGACGCTGGTGGTCATTATGAGCATGGTTCGCGATGTCGCCGAAGGCGCGCGAGCTGCACAGATCTTTGCTTTGTTGATGACTATTGAAGGATTGGCTCCAGTGATTGCCCCCGCCCTCGGGGGCTTTTTGAGTGTGCATTTCGGTTGGCGAGCAATTATGGTGGTGCTGGCGGTACTGGGCGCAGCGGTATTGCTCAACTCGTTTGTGGCGCTAAGAGAAACCCTGCCCGCAGACAAGCGCGCGGCATGGCAGCCGCGCACGATCATGCGGACCTATGCGTACATCTCACGGGATCCGGACTTCCTGCGTCCAGCCCTGGCACTGGCGGCGGTGTTCTTCTTTCTCTTCGCCTACATCGGCGGCGCGGCGTTCGTCTATCAGACCCATTTCGGTTTATCGGCCACAACCTTTGGTTCGGTGTTTGGCGCCACGGGCATTGCGATCATGCTCGGCGCCATCACCGCAGGTCGCCTGGTCAGCCGCTTCGGCCTGGGCAGACTCGCGCTATTCGGCGCTGGTTGCATGCTCATGGGGACTGCGGTGACGCTGGTCTTTACCTTGACCGGGCCGCACTTGATCGGGGTAGTCGCGGGCATGGCGCTCAGCCTCTTCGGATTAGGTGTCTGCGAAACCACCCTCATGTCGCTGGCCATGGCCTCTCAGAACCGTGCACTGGGTTCTACCGCGGCCCTGCTCGGCGCCTTTCAGTTGGTCATTTCCTCTTCCGCCACGCCGTTGGCAGGGGCCGCGGTAGAGCGGGGCATTGTTGAATGGGCGTTGTTGCTGGTGCTTTCGGCCCTGCTGGTCTGGGGCCTGACATGGCTCACCACGCGACGCACTGTCGGGGTTTCGAGCAGTGTGGTCGGGCACTGAATTTTTTAAGTCATGGAAACCGACGCGATGAAACAGCTCACCCCTTCAGCCAGTAACATTTGCGCAGTGGCGGTCGAACATTTTGCCGATCATGGCTACGACGCCTCGTCCCTGAGTGAAATCGCAGCCAGGGCGGGTATGCGCAAGCCTTCGCTTTACGCGCATTTTGTCAGCAAGGATGAGCTGTTCCAGACGGTCTTCGAGATTGCGCTGGAACATGAGCATCAGTACATCGCAAGATGCTTTAAGGAGGAGACCGGGCACACGGGCGTACCCGGGCAATTGCACCTTGAGCGGTTGATCGGACGCTATGAAGTGTCGGCGCATCTGCGCTTTCTATTGCGCACGGCGTACTTTCCGCCGGCGGATATCCGGACCGTCATTACCACGGGATTTGAGGCTTACCTGGAACGGATTCGCCGGTGCTTTCAGAGCGCCGCACACGACCAATACGCGTCGTCGGTGCAACCCGAGCAGCTGGAAGTGTTTTGCGACGCCTACCTTGGCATCGTCGACAGCCTGCATGTGGAACTCATTTATGCGACACCGCAGGGCTACGTCAAACGGCTTGCAGCCTTGTCGCGAGTCTTCAGTGATTCCCTGTTGATGCTCGAAGGTGCAAGCCGAGGCTGAGTGTGGTTCGTTCGGTTGGGCTGCTTAATTACACTTCAGGCAAGGTCGACCCGCCATCAACCACGATGGTCTGTCCTGTGATGTAAGCCGCCAGATCAGACGCGAGAAAAAGCATGGCCCCGGCAATATCCTCTGCGGTGCCGAGTCGTCCCAGCGGCACTCGGCTTGCGATGTCACCATTGACTTGGCCGTCGCCAAGATTGTCCATGGCTGGCGTGGCAATCATCCCTGGCTCGACACCATTGACGCGGACACGGTCGCCGGCCAGCTCCAGCGCGGCATTGCGAATAAAACCGTTGACCCCGGCTTTCGATGCCGCGTAGTGGCTTAGACCCGGATAGGCGACCCGTGGACCGGTGACGGATGAAGTGACCAACACGCAGCCACTGCCCTGACGTTGAAACATCGGCAATGCAGCTTGGGTCAACCAAAACAGTGCCGAGAGATTGACTGCGAGCGTGCGATCGAGAATGGATGGGGTGATCTCCACGAACGGCGTCAACGGAAAATAGCCGGCGTTGTGTATCAGAATATCCAGCCGGCCCCAATCTCGCTCCATTCGCTTAACCAGTTCGAACACCGCTGTAGCATCGGCCAGATCAATGTCGATTGCCTCAACCTGACACGCTCGTGCAGTCAAGTCTTCGGCAAGCGCCTGGGCTTGCGTCAGGCGAAGGTCTGCGATCATCACCCGTGCTCCGCGCAACGCGAAAGCCTCGACGATTGCCCGACCAATACCTTGCGCTCCGCCGGTCACAAGCACTGTTTTTCCGCTGAAATCGAAGTCTTCAGGCATTAGCGGTCTCCATGTGAGCGTAGGCCAGAGTAGGCACATCAACGATGCTCGAACCGCCGTCGGCGACTATGGTCGCGCCTGTGATGATCGAGGCGTCGGGGCTGGCCAGAAAACGGCAAACCCTGGCGATTTCTTCGGCGCTGGCGGGACGTCGCAACGGTACGTCGGCGCAAACGCGGTCATAGGCTTGCTGGAGCGTGTCGCCATAGAAATTCATCAGCGGTTGCATCTCTTCGTCGGCCATCGGGGTGGTCACCCACCCGGGACATACCGTGTTCACGCGCACGCCGCGTGGCCCGTAGTCCCTCGCCAGTGAGCGGTTGAGCCCGAGCAAGGCGTGCTTGGCGGTGGTGTAACCGCAGACTTCGGGCCCGGCGGCCAGTGATGCTATGGAGCCGATCAGCACGATGTTGCCGGCGCGTTCGATCAACAGCGGCAGGCAGGCTCTGGCACTGTAGAACGCGCTGTTAAGATTGCTGCGTAACGAGGCTTCCCAGGTTTGCGTACTGGTCTGAGTGGCGCTGCCCATACCATGACCACCAGCGCAAGACAGCAGCACATCGAGCCGACCGTAGCGCTCACGAATCTGTGCAACAAAACCTTCCCAGGTATCTGGACAGGCTGCATCGCCGACCAGGATCAGTCCGCCGGTTTCCCGGGCGACTTGCTCCAGAGGCTCGTGGCGGCGACCGATCAACACCAGGTGAGCGCCTTCGGCGGCGTACAGCCGGGCGCAGGCGGCACCGATACCTGTTCCGGCACCGGTGATGACGACGGTGCGTGAATCAGGCATCGGGATACTCCGTGCGGTTGAGGACTTGGCAATAAGAGCTGACCGGGAAGTTCGACAGTTCATCGAAGGATGAGCCGGCATAGCCGAAGATCTTGCCGTCGCTGCGGTGTTGTTGCAGGTCGATCAAGACCAGGCCGAGGGTCGGAATGATCTTTTCGCGCCAGACGAACAAATACAGTTGGTCGGCAATCTTGTAGTAGTGGCAACGGTCGGTGTCGCACAGGCCTTGCTCGACCCCCTTGAGGCACTGCCAGGCATAGAACTGATCGTTGAGATAGATGTGCTCATACACTTCGCTGGGGCTATAGCGATACATATTGCGCAACCCGGTCAGTTCCTGAGTCGGCGCGTGCGGGCATTGGCCTGCCTGCCAGGGCCGATCAAGGCTTCCGTGCAGAAAATCCACTTCGACCGACGTCAGGGCTTTGCCGGCAAGGGCACGGCTGTAAAGCCCTTCCTCGGTTTGCTCGCGGGTCGGCATGCGACCGATCACAGCGGTGAACGACGCCGTGGTGGTGTCCAGAACCAGGCTGATCGACCAGGCCTGACCAGCTTCGTGCTTGATGAAATCGACTAGATACAGACCCGGTCGCACCGAGGTGGCCCGGTACGCGGCAGACCCGTTGGAGTGACCGTCGGCGGCATTCCAGTTCAGGATTTCAGATTCAAAACGATGCTCGATCTGCCAGCCGTTGGCGAAGTGCAGCGTGAAGGACTTGCCGGTGAGGTCGGCAAGGTTGGGCAGGATAAAGGCGTCGGGGGCGAAACCGTCGGCAAGGGCACCTACGGTGATCCAGTCGGATTGTGTGGTCATGGCATGGCTCCGGTTGATTGAATTGACAACCCGGATCATGCGGTTGGGAAAGTGGCTCGCCTATCAACCAGATGGTTGAAGCGGCTTAGAGAAACAGCGTGCCCACCAGCTCGGTACGACTGCTCACGCCGGTCTTGCGGAACAGGTTGATCAGGTGAGTCTTGATGGTGGGCAGGCCAACGTCCAGCTCCAGGGCGAGTTGCTTGTTGCTCGCACCCTGACGCAACAGCAATGCGATCTGGCGCTCTTTGGGCGTTAGTCCGATCAGCACATCTTCACAAGGTTGCATATTGGCAACGGCCATTTGCAGCAACGTTTGCAAGGCATTGAGCTGAGCCAGTTGATCAGCGGTGAAAGCGCCTTGATCAGCGGTGCGCAGCAATGAGATGGCAGCCAGAGGCTGGCCGGCGCGATGAGCGAGTATCTCCACCACATCGACGACACCATAGCGTTGCAGGAAGTCTCGATATCGGCGACTGTCACGCGTTGGCTGGCGGGCCATGGCAAGACCCAGCGGCACCACCGCCAGCCCGCTCGACAGGCAATTACGTGGTTGCAGCGGGTCGAATTGACGATAGTTGTCCAGATAATCGCGGTGCATTTCACCGCTCATGCAGTGCAGCCGAAAGTCGCGGGCTTGCAGTTGTCGGTCGACACAATAGAACGCCGCCTGGCTGGCGGGTACGAGTTGAGTGAAAGCTTGCAGGCAATGGCCTGCGACTTCCTGGGCAGGGATGGCGTTCATGGTCAGTAACCTTCGCCAGTAAAAAAGACTGCCGGCAGAAGCCGGCAGAGGGAGTCGATCAGACGACAGCGAAATAATGCTTCACAAAGCTTTCACTGACAACGTCCCAAAGCACTGGCGTGCCCTTCGTCACGAACCAGCTGTCACCGGCCTTGTAGCGAGTGCTTTGGCCGGTGGATTCGTCAGTCAGAACCACTTCACCGGTCACCACGGTGGCTTGCTCGGCGAAAGGATAGACCATGCGGAACTTGCCTTGGGTGGTGCCGAAATAGGCACTGCTGACCGGATCGGTCGGGGTGCCGAAGGTCATTTTGCCGAAGGCTTTGACTTCGCCTTCGAGGATCTCCGAGCCGAGGTCGGCAACAGTGCCCCAGGCATCGAGTTCGGACAGTTGGATGTCTTTCTTGAGGGTAGTAACGGGCATGGCGGTTCTCCTGTGATTGATAGAGTGGGGAGTCAACGGCGACCGTTGAAGTAGCCCGACAGCTGATGAAGGCTTTTGCCCGCCGTCAGCAGCAACGGCCGGATGTGATCTTTGCCCATGATCTGCGCATGTTTGACCGAACTGATCAGGTCATAACGAGACGACCCCTCGCTCATGCCCTCGGCCAGCACCTTGCAAGTGATGTGGCTGGGCGTGACGCCAAAACCGGCATAGCCCTGCACATAAAAAGCGTTGGGACGACCGCTGAGCGTGCCGATTTGCGGAAACAGATTGGCCCCGGTCGCCATTGGACCACCCCACGCCAAGTCGATTTTCACGTCCTTCAGGTACGGGAAAATTTTTAGCATCAGGTTGCGATTCCAGGCCTTCAGGTCCAGAGGGATGTGCTCGACGAAGGGCGTCGCGGCACCGAAGAGCAGGCGGTTTTCGTTGGTGACACGGTAGTAGTCGATCACCGGTCGAATATCGCTGTAGGCGCCGCGGATCGGACTGATGCGGTCGATCATCTCGTTCGATAACGGTTCGGTCATCAATTGGAAGGCGTAGGTGTTCAACGTGGTCTTATGTAGTTCTGGTTCCAGTTTGTTGAGGAAGCTGTCGCAGGCCCACAACAACTTGGAGGCTTTCACTGAGCCTCGGCCTGTGCGCACAGTGATGTGCTCGCCATAGCTGACTTCCAGCGCCGGGCTGTGTTCGTAGATGCGCACACCATGGCCGACCAGTGCCTTGGCTTCGCCCAGCAACAAATTCAGTGAGTGCACATGCCCACCGCCCATGTGTAATAACGCGCTGGTATAGGCGTCGGAACCAATGATCTGCTTGACCTCGGAGCCCGCCATAAAACGGATCTCGTCCTTGGAGTTGATCGACTTGAAGTCCTTCTCCCAGGCGCGCAGCGTTTTTTCCTGGCGAGCGTTGAAACCCATGTAGCCATAGCCGTTGCAGAAGTCAGCATCGATCGAGTACTTGGCGATTCGATCCTTGATGATTCCGGCACCCAGCTCGCTGATCTCAAAGATCTCGCGCAGTCCTTGCTCGCCCACGTGTTTCTTGATCTTTTCCAGGTCGTGGCCGATGCCCGCCATGATCTGGCCGCCGTTGCGGCCAGTGCCACCGAAACCCAGATAGCGTGCTTCCAGCACCACAATATTGGTGATGCCTTTTTCAGCGAGCTCCAGCGCGGTATTGATGCCGGAGAACCCGCCGCCGATCACCACGACATCCGCTTCTACATCCTGTTCAAGGGTCGGGAAGCTGAGATTGTATTTTTTGGTTGCCGAATAGTAGGTAGGCGTTTCGATATTGATCATGGCGCAGCCTGGAAAAGTGAGGGGAAACCCAACTGCAGGGCCTTCAAGAAGCTCTGTACCTGTGCGTTATATTAAGTGCCTTCCGACCGGTAGGTGTCTTGACTATGTGTGCCGCCGGTTTTGACCCTGGCTGCCACGACTACACATCAACGACCAGTGTGTTGGCGAGTCTCGTTTTTCTCCAAATACACAAAAACGCCGCTCATAGAGCGGCGTTGTTGTATATGCATGATTTGTCGGGCGGCATCGAGGAGAGGTCAGGATCTCTACATTCGTTCCAGCACTTTCTGCGAGCTACCTCTAACCCCATTCTCAGGGCAGTAGGTGCAGGCAAGGGAATATTGGAGAAGTTAGCCGCTGGTCGAAAAGCAAGACTCCATCTGGGTGTGGGCTGTGGCTTTTTACCAAATCCCAGAAACGACAAAGCCCTGAATAATCAGGGCTTTGTCGGTACAAATATGGCGGAGGCGATGGGATTCGAACTCATGGACCTGTTACAGTCGACGGTCGAAGATTAATCCTTATATTTCAACATCTTAAGGTGGATTATTTTCCGCAAGGCAGTATTCGTTAATGCTCTGGAAGCCTCTGAAATCAAGGGGTGGAAGTTTATTTGCGGAAACGAATATGGCCGGTTTTTTGGCTTTTGGGGGACTTATGATCGCCCTAAATTTCGTAGCTACGACCGAGAGACTGCGGTTGGTCGAAATCGGCCTCATCTGAAGTAGATTCTGGAGCCAGTCTAGGTCAGTCGTGACGGGCAGAAAMCGGCCCAGAGTGTGTAAAAACGCCTTCGCGAACCCTTGCTATGATTTCTGAGGATTTCATCGCAGGGATCGCCCATGAAGCGCTTTATCCAAGGTGAACATCGAGGCCAAGGCACCTTACTTCCCGAGAGCCTCGACGACTACGTCAGCGATACCAATCCGGTGCGTGTAGTCGACGTCTTCGTCGACGAACTCGACYTGGTCAATCTGGGTTTTGAAGGTGCCATTCCAGCCGATACTGGCCGGCCGGCTTACCACCCCGCGATCCTGCTGAAGATCTAMATCTACGGCTATCTCAACCGCATTCAGTCGAGCCGACGTTTGGAGCGAGAAGCTCAACGCAACGTCGAACTGATGTGGTTGACCGGGCGTTTAATGCCCGATTTCAAGACCATCGCCAACTTCCGAAAAGACAACAGCAAGGCCATCCGAGGCGTCTGTCGCCAGTTCGTTGTGCTGTGTCAGCAGTTGGGACTGTTTGGAGAAAATCTGGTCGCCATTGATGGCAGTAAATTCAAAGCAGTCAACAACCGCGACCGCAATTTCACCAGCGCCAAACTGAAGCGGCGCATGGAAGAAATTGAATCGAGTATCAACCGTTACCTGGCGGCACTCGATGCTGCCGATCGGCAAGAACCCACAGCTTCCGAGCCCAGTGCCGTGCGGCTGGAAGAGAAAATCGCCAAGCTCAAAACTCAAATGAAGGAGCTTCAAGCGATCGAAATCCAGCTCAATGAATCGCCGGATAAACAGGTCTCACTGACCGATCCAGACGCCCGTTCCATGATGACGCGCGGCACAGGAATCGTCGGCTACAACGTGCAGACAGCGGTCGATACTCAGCACCATTTGATCGTTGCACATGAGGTGACCAACGTCGGTTCCGACCGCGATCAACTCAGTTCAATGGCCAAGCAGGCCCGCGAGGCGATAGCGTCAGAAACGTTGTCGGTGGTGGCGGACCGAGGTTATTTCAAAAGCGAACAAATCCTGGCTTGTCACGATGCCGGCATCACCGCCTATGTGCCCAAACCGATGACCTCTGGAGCCAAGGCTGACGGGCGTTTCAATAACGATGCCTTCGTCTATAACGCGGCAAAAAACGAATACATTTGCCCGGCTGGAGAGGCGCTGATCTGGCRCTACTCCTACGTTGAAAAAGGCCTGAAGTTGCACCGTTACTGGAGTTCGAAATGCCAGGGCTGCGCGTTGAAATTGCAGTGCACACCGAGCACGGAACGACGAGTTCGACGCTGGGAGCATGAAGACGTATTGGAGGAGATGCAGCTTCGGCTGAGCAAAGCACCAGAGATGATGCGAGTCCGAAAACGGACTGTTGAGCATCCCTTCGGGACGCTCAAACAATGGATGGGTGCAACGCACTTCCTGACGCGAAAGCTGGCCGGGGTGAGCGCGGAGATGAGCTTGAATGTGCTCGCCTACAACTTGAAACGGGTCATGAAAATCATCGGTACCCATCACTTGATGAAGGCGCTAACGGCCTAAAAACCGGCCTGTTTTTACGTCTCCCGATGATCTGGCGCGTTGCTGGGGCGGTTTAGCTCGTCAGGAAGGGACATCGTGCCTTGATCAGGCTACAAAGCCGGACAGCCACTCAGCCTTGAAAATCGAAACGGGATCTAGCGTTTTTACACACTCTGGGCCAAAAGCAGCCAGTGGATGGAGCAAT